>NZ_JBSFEV010000003.1:0-465121 GCF_053594615.1 Streptomyces sp. NPDC001858 | reverse complement strand
TTATCTACCGGGGGGTGGGAACAAACTTTCCCTACCCGACGCTGTTCCGTTCTGCGGGCGGCGGCCCCCGATCCCCGGGGCCGCCGCCTTCGGCGTTTCCCGGCCCTCGCGTGATCCACTGACCCGATGACGACCCCCGCGCCGGATCGCGGCGTACGCCTCGTCCCCGTACTCCTGGTCCTCACCCTGGTGAGCGGCCTGATCGACGCGGTCAGCTTCCTCGGCCTCGGCCACCTCTTCACCGCGAACATGACCGGAAACGTGCTGGTCATCGGTTTCGCCGCGGCCGGCGTCCCAGGCTTCTCCGTACGACATTCCGCGGCATCCCTGATCTGCTTCGCGGCCGGCGCGGTGGCGGGCGGACGCGTGGTCCACCGCAGCGCGAACGGCTCCCGCCGCACCTGGGCCCGGCTGACGCTGGCCACCGAGGCGGCCCTGCTGGCGGTCGCGGCGGCGATCGCCTTCACCACGGACGCGGCCACCGACGCGGTCACCACCGCAGCCACGACGGCGACCACCGACGCAGCCGACGGCCGCTTCCGGATCTACGCGATCATCGCCTGCACGGCCTTCGCGCTGGGCATGCGCACCGCGACCGTCCGCAAACTGAAGGTGGCCGACCTCCCCACCACGGTCCTGACGATGACCCTGACCGCCCTGGCCTCCGACTCCCGGGCCGCGGGCGGCTCGGCGGTGCGCAGCTTCCGCCGCGTGGCGGCCGTGGTGTCACTCTTCCTGGGCGCCCTGCTGGGCGCGTGGCTGGTCGTCCACCACGGCCTGGGCTGGCCCCTCCTGCTGGCAGCGGCGATCTCGGGCGCGCTGGCCCTGCTGGCAGGCGGGAGGGACTGATCACCAGGTAACCAGATCACCTGAACCGATCAGATCTGACCTGGCCCGACCTGACCTGAACCGATCGTTTCACTCCACGCTGACCCTGAGCTCCTTCACCCCATTGATCCACGCGGACCGCAGTCGCCGTGGATCCTCCACCAGCCGCAGCCCCGGCAGGGCGTCGGCGATGGCGTTGAAGATGAGGTTGATCTCCAGCACGGCGAGGGACTTGCCGAGGCAGAAGTGGGGCCCGCCCCCGCCGAACCCGAGGTGCGGATTCGGATCCCGGGTGACGTCGAACGAATCGGGATCGTCGAACACCTCGGGATCCCGGTTGGCGGAGGCGTAGAAAATCCCGACCCGGTCCCCCTCCCGGATCAGCTTCCCGCCGAGTTCGGTGTCCTGGGTGGCGGTCCGCTGGAAGGCGGTGACGGGGGTGGCCCACCGCACGATCTCCTCGGCGGCGGTGGCGGGCCGCTGCTCCTTGTAGAGCTCCCACTGCTCGGGGTGGGTGAGGAAGGCGTGCATCCCGTGGGTGGTGGCGTTCCGGGTCGTCTCGTTCCCCGCCACGGCGAGCATGAGCACGAAGAACCCGAACTCGTCGGAGCTGAGATTGCCCTCGTTCTCGGCCGCCACGAGCGTCGAGACGATGTCACCGGCGGGACACTGCTTCCGCTCGGCGGCCATGTTCATGGCGTAGGCAAGGATCTCGGCGGCGGACTGCTGCCCGACCTCGGGAGTGACGACGTACTCGGGATCGTCGTACGCGATCATCCTGTTCGACCAGTCGAAGATCTTCGCCCGGTCCTCCTGGGGCACGCCGATCAGCTCGGCGATGGCCTGGAGGGGCAGTTCCGAGGCGACGGACGTGACGAAGTCGAAGGAACCGCCCTGCGCGAGGGCGCCCGCGACGATGTCCGTGGCCCGCCTCCGCAGCCGGTCCTCCAGCGCGCGGATGGCCCTCGGCGTGAACCCACGCTGCACGATCTGCCGCACGCGCGTGTGCTCGGGCGGATCCATGTTCAGCAGGATCAGCCGCTGGGCGTCGATGGAGGCCCGCTCGATGTGCTCGTTGAACCGGATGATCGCGGTGTTGAGGTAGGAGGAGAAGATCTCCGGATGCGTGGAAACGTACTTCACGTCCGCGTGGCGGGTCACCGCCCAGTAGCCCTCGTCCTGGAAGCCGGCCACGTTGCCCGACTGCGGGATCCAGCGGACCGGTTCGGCGACCCGCAACTCGGCGAACTCGGGGAGGGGTACACGGTGTTGCAGCAGGTCGGGATCGGTGAAGTCGAACCCGTCGGGAAGCGCTGGACAGGGCATCGGCGGCTCCAGCCATCTGACGATGCAAGTCAATGGTAGATCTGACGAGATCTGACGGTTCATCAGAAATAGATTGCCGTGAAGGTAGTTCAGGACCCTCGAGGCTGCAAGACCCTTGCGGTGACCCACATCACGTAAGCAGACTGCACTGAGCAGAACTAGAACACGTACTAGTTCCGAAGGGATCCGCACCCATGGCCGCCGAACCCGTGATCGTGGAAGCAGTCCGCACCCCCATCGGCAAGCGCGGCGGCGCGCTCGCCAATCTGCACCCCGCCTACCTCCTGGGCGAGACCTACCGCGAACTCCTCGGCCGCACCGGCATCCCCGCCGACGCCGTGGAACAAATCGTCGGCGGCACGGTGACCCACGCCGGCGAACAGTCCATGAACCCCGCGAGGACGGCCTGGCTGACCATGGGCCTCCCCTACGAGACCGCGGCGACGACGGTCGACTGCCAGTGCGGCTCCTCACAGCAGGCGTCGCACATGACGGCGAACATGATCGCGTCGGGCGTGATCGACGTGGGAATCAGCTGCGGGGTGGAGGCGATGTCTCGCGTCCCCCTCGGCTCAGGCTCGAAGCACGGCCCGGGCAAACCCTTCCCGGAGGAGTGGAACGTAGACCTCCCCAACCAGTTCGAGGCGGCGGAACGCATCGCCCGCCACCGAGGCCTGACCCGCGAGGACGTGGACGCCCTGGGCCTGCTGTCCCAGACCCGCGCGGCGACGGCCTGGGCGGAGGAACGCTTCAAGAAGGAGACCTTCGCCGTCCAGGTCCCGACGACGGAGGAGGAACAGTCGACCGGCCAGGGCATGTGGCGACTGGTCGACCGGGACGAGGGCCTACGCGACACCTCGGCGGAGGCCTTGGCACGCCTGAAGCCCATCATGCCGACGGCGGTCCACACGGCCGGCAACTCATCGCAGATATCGGACGGCGCGGCGGCGATCATGTGGTCGTCGAAGCGCATGGCAAGGGCGCTGAAGCTTCGCCCGAGGGCGAGGATCGTGGCCCAGGCCCTGGTGGGCGCGAACCCGCACTTCCACCTGGACGGCCCGATCGACGCGACGAGGGCGGTGCTCGGCAAGGCGGGGATGTCCCTGAAGGACATCGACATCGTCGAGATCAACGAGGCGTTCGCGTCAGTGGTGTTGAGCTGGGCCAAGGTCTTCGACCAGGACCTGACCAAGGTCAACGTCAACGGCGGCGCGATCGCCCTGGGCCACCCGGTCGGCTCGACGGGAGCCCGCCTGATCACGACCGCACTGCACGAACTGGAGCGCACGGACAAGGAGTTCGCCCTGATCACCATGTGCGCGGGCGGCGCCCTGGCGACGGGGACGATCATCCAGCGGCTGTAGTCCACCGAACGAACGCCGAGAACACGGCGGGCCGGACGGCAATCACCGGCCCCGCCGGGTTCTTGGAATCACGAACGGCGACGGTAGCGGCCGAGGTTTCGGCGATCTCGACGCAATCCCCGCCCTGGTCACCGCTATACGAAGACCTACGCCAGCTCTTCTCCATAGCGTTCCTCCATCACTCGCCGGATCAGCCGTGCCGAATCCTTGAGGGAGAGAGCAGCAGCCCGGAGATGATCGTAACGGAGTGAACAGTCCTTGACGGTGTCCGGGTTCGCGCTCGGATACCCGATGCCATACCCCTCGGTATAGACGATGGTCGGGTCGCTGGAGAACCGGTAGAGGTTGAACGAGCCTTGCGTCCCGGGGTGCGCCCCGGCAGCGAACGGCAGCACCTGGACGTTGATCCGGGGGTCGTCCTCGAACGACAACAGACGGGCGAGTTGCTCGCGCATGACGGCCCGGCCACCGATCTCCTGGCACAGTGCGGCCTCACTCAACACCAGCCAAAAAACCGGAGGTTCACCCTTCTCGAAGATGCGCTGGCGAGCGAGCCGGACGGCGACGCGGTCGTCGAGGTCGTTCTTGTCAAGCACTCCGAGGACGGCACGCGCGTAGGCGGGGGTCTGGAGCAGGCCATGCACCAGGTGGGTCTGGAAGGTGCAGATCTCAGCGGCCCGCACTTCCAGCTCCGCCACTTGCCGGAACCAGGCCGGAAGTTGGCTGCGAAGGACAAGCTCGACGAGCCGCGAGAACAGACCGCCGGTCCCGAGGGCCGCATCCACGCGCTCACTGAACTCGGGGGTGGGAACCTTGCGGGCGGTCTCGACCTGTCCAACGAGCGACCCGGTGTAGTTGAGGATGCCCCCGAGCTGCTGCTGAGTGAGCCCGGCCGCTTCCCTTAACCGGCGCAGCTCGAACCCGTAGTAGTCGAGCGGAGAGGCTCCGGGATCGAGGACGTTGATATGGGTCACGCAGGACCTCCCACGACACAACGGGTTGTATTCACGGTGTAGCCCAGCGTAGTTGGAGCAGGTCACCCTCGTCCCGTGAACGGATACTTCCCCTCGATCTACGCGCCGCCGGTCCCCACGCAGTACCGGATGACGCTGACAGCCGGCACCCACTCGGCCCGCCACATCCGCAGAATCGCCCGCACCCTCCTGGAGGACTGGGACCTGAAGGACCTGACGGACCCGGTCGAACTGGCCCTGACAGAACTGATCGCCAACGTGGTCCGCCACACCCCGGACAGGCACTGCAAGCTACTGCTCCTGAAACAACCGACGGGAGTCAGAGCCGAGGTAACAGACAACCACGGCCAACTACTCCCGCCCCCAGCACAGTTGCACCCGGAGCCGGAAGGCGGCCAGGGCCTGTTCCTGCTGGACGCGATGGTGGACAAGTGGGGGGTGTCACTGGCATCCAGGGGCGGGAAGACGGTGTGGTTCGAATGCCGCGTCGCCCTTAACTGACATATGGACCTTCACTGCCAGTACACAGGGTTCCAGGACTTTCACGAGAATCGCGAAAGGAGCCTCACCGCCATTTCGTGCCGGTAGCCACGGGCGACACTCAAAGCAGATCCCTGAGACCCCTCCATGTTTGGCGATGCCCCGTAAGCCAGCAATATGGCGACTAGGGTTACCCCCATTTCCGTGCCGACTTGAGTTGCGGTGTCAGCCTCATAGTCCACAGCATGAGACAAAAGAGTCATCCCGCAACAGATCTCATTCGGATCAACTCCCGAATCAAGAAGTCGCGCCAGACCGTCAGGGTCTCCATTTTCGATGGCTTGATGGGCAGGAGTCCACAGGTTCTCAACATGTACAGACACTTTGGCAAGTATACATGCTGCAAGCCTCCCAATGAAGGCTTGCAACATCGATCACTAAGGCCTACCGGAAGTGTAATTTACCCTAATATTTGGGAAGTCCTGAAGGAACTGACCGATGATCCGCGTACAGGACGTACAGGCTTGCTGCGTGGACTGCAGAGTCAAGCTCCCTTTAATCTTAGAGGGAGCTCCCAGCTGATTAGCCACGTAGGTCAGCATTTTATACTCGGTATCCCACACACGAGGGTTGTTACCGGTACTCCTAGCTATATACCGAATAGGGTTAAGCGCATGCCCAACCGCCGGAATAAGGGGAGCCTGCTCATGCTTCCCACTCACAGCCAATAGCAGCCTCGGATCCTTCCCTTCCAGCAGAAGCATACCAGCGAGACCCGAACGACCATTCCCTAGCAGGCCTTTAGTCGCTAGCGCCTCAATTTGGGCTGCAAGCAATTTCGTTGTCGCATTGGTCGCCGCCTTGTTCAGCAGTAGCGACTTGAAACCCAGCTCGAAGGTACCGGTTTTGGGGGCAGCGCACACCTCTGGCTCATCCACTTCACACCCGTGGAGGAGTTCATCTCGAGCGTTCTTCACTTGCCCTTGCAGGAGGTCAACTAGCGGACCATCCGGTATTAGATCCTTGAGGAAACTGGTGGCCTTGTCCTCGATGGAATCCGTCCCGACATTTCCTATGCAGTGATTGTATGCGCAGGCAAGAACCTGTCCGTCATCGTTCCAAAGGGTCTGGCCATTACTGTGGTTCTCGCTGCCGGTACTCGTACCGCCGGAAGTGCCACTGCCCAGACTGCTATCCCCCGGCTGGGGGTGCGGCTTTGGTCCTGTGATCTGGCCGTGTCCGTCGCAAACGTCCTTCGGGCACAGGCCACTGGGGTCCGAGATGGTGACGGGGTTGTTGTTTGCGTAGGAGTAGCCGTGGACCTGTTGAGGGTCCGTCAGAACCAGGACGGGGTCGACGCTGACGAAGCGTCCGATCGTGGGGTCGTACTCGCGTGCCCCAAGGTGAGTCAGGCCTGTGTCCGTGTCCTTGGTGCCGCCGACAAAGCCCTTGTCGCCCGCCCAGGATGACGGCTGGGTTCCGCGCGGGGCACCGAAGATGCCCGTCTTGCGGCGCGTTATGGCCTGGGTGGCGTCCGCCGTGACCTGGGTGGAGGTCGTGCCGTGGTGGTCGGCTAGTAGGAAGGTGAGTTTGACGCCGGTGCGCATGGCGACCGTTTGGGTGCCGGTGCTGTAGTAGCGGGTACCCGTGGCCTTGCCGGCCTTGTCTACCTGGAGTTCGTTGCCGCCGGGCAGATAGAGCGTGGTACCCGTGGAGTCGGTGCGCGTCAGGCGCTGGCCGTCGGTGTCATACGTGTAGCTGGTGGACTTGCCGTTCTCGGTGACGGTCTTGAGGTGGCCTTCGTCGTCCCAGATCAGGTCCTGGCTGAGGGTGGTCGTGGTGCCCTGTTTGAAGGTCCGCGTCTCAGTGCTTCCGGCATCGTCGTACGTGTACGTCTCGGTGCGGGCCTCGGTGCCGGTCTGAGTGACGCTGGGCAGGTTGTGCTTACCCGTCTCGGGTTCGGCATAGGTGCGGACCGTGTCAGCGACGGGGCCTGCGGCCGTCTTGTGCTGCGTCTCGGTCTTGCGGTTGCCGACCGCGTCGTAGGCGTAGGTGGTCCAGTACGGGTCCTGGCCTCCGACCACGTCGCTGGAAGGAGCGGTGGCGCAGGTGCTTCCGGTGTTCGTCCAGGCCTCGGTGATGCGGGCGAGCGCGTCGAGGTTGAAGCACTGGGTGTCGGTCGTGCGAGCCGCGTCCTGTCCGTAGTTGGTGTTGATCTGGGTGATGTTGCCGGCCGGATCGTAGGTGTAGTGGGAGTCCTCGATCCGCTGGGGGGCGGTGTCCCGGTCGGTGTAGGCGTCGGTCAGCGCGCCGGTGTGGTCGTCGTAGACGCTGGTGGTCCTCAAGTGCTGACCGAACTCGCCGTATTCGAGAAGGGTGTTGCGGCCGTAGTGGTCGTAGACGGTGTCCGAGATCAGCGTGTCGCTGTCCGTGTCCATCCTCGACAGCAGGCCTGAGGTGTCGTAGTCGGTAGTGACGAACTCGTAAGGCAGGTCGGCGATCTCAGGCTGCTCGGTGCCCTTGAGCAGGCCGGTGTTCTCGTCGTAGAAGTTGAACCACTCATAGCTTCCGGCTGGCACGCCCAGGCCGTCGGGGACGGTGACCTTGGTTCCGACCGGCTGGTAGTAGGCGTTGTACTCGGTGATCTCGGTCTTGTACGCCTTGTTGCCGAGGTAGCGAATGGTCGTAGCGGGCTGGCCCTTGGCTACGTCGTCGTAGGTCCAGGCCGACAGCGTGGTGGTGCCCTTCTTCACCGCGGTGCGGCGGCCGAGGGCGTCGTAGTCCGTGTGCAGGGTGACATCGCGGGCGTCGGTGACGTCCGTGACGCGGTCGCCCTGGTCGTAGGTCGTGTGGGACCTGCCCGTGTCCGGGTCGACGACGACGGTCTTACGGCCGCGGACGTCGTACGTGTACTCCCACTTGGCCGCGGAGGGATCGGTGATCTGGTCGATACGGCCTTGGTTGTCGTACCGGTAGTGCATGGACTGCGACGACGTCCGTGCGACGTCCGTGTACTGCTTGAGTTCCACTGTGCGGCCGAGTCCGTCCACCACCGTGGTGGTCGCGGTGCCGCCCTTGGGCGGGATCACCGTGGTGGTGTCACCGGTGTAGCTGGTCGTGGTGCGCTTGGTCTCGTCGCCGAACTTCTTCGCGATGACCGCGGTGGGCCGGCCCGCGCCGTCGAAGACGGTCTCGGTGGAGGACGGGTACTTCGTCTCCTCCCCGGTCACGAGTACCGGTTCGGGCGTGCCCGTCGTGAAGTAGGTGCCCGAGGAACGCCATGCCTCGCCTCGCGTGTTGTAAAACAACTCCGTCACAAGGCGTCCAGCTCGGTCGGGAGACACCGCCTGCGTCTGGCGGTCACGCAACAGGCCGTCGTAGAAGGCGTAGCTGGTCTGGTACTTGAAGTTGTGGTCGAGGTGCTTGCTGGTGACCACGGCGGGGCCGTCGCTACGGACCAGGTACGCGTAGGAGTAGTTCGGCGCATTGGGGAAGGTCACGGCCGAACGGGTCGGCAGCCACACCTTGGTGACGCGGCCGAGGCCGTCGTAGGCGGTGGACGTGATCTGTCCGTTGGCGTCGGTCACCTCGGTCGGCTGGCCGCGCAGTGGGTCCAGCTTGGTCGTGCTGGTGTGGCCGAGGGGATTGGTCACCGTCGTGGCGGTCGGGTTCTCGCCCGTGACGGGCACGTACGTCGTGCGCGTGACCTCGCCGTACGCGTCAGCGGCCGCCAGCGCACGGCCGTACTGGTCGTAGCAGAGTTGGTTCTTGGCCGCACCGCAGACGCTGGGGACGGAACTGGTGATCTCGTAGCCGGTGCCGGTGCCGTTGATCCGCTCGGCCTTCGTGACCAGTCCCTTGGTGGGGGCCACTCCGAATGCGGCGTTGTCGAACGACGTGCGGACATCTTCGATGACGTCGCCGGGACGGCTGGCGGTGGCGCTGCACAGGCGGGCCACGGTTTCGGCACGGGCGACGGCGTTGAGAATCCACGCGGTGGCGTTGCGTGCGTACGTTGTCGTCGTGCACTTCTCGTCGCCGACGACGGTGTCGCTTCGGGTCTTGGCAGTGTCCCCGTGCTCGGAGACCTCGGTGACCATGCCGTAGGTGTCGAACCCGCGCGTGGTCTTCGTCGTGCGGGTGCCGCCGGTGACCGTGGTGCGGGTCTCCTCCGCCGCGACGCCTGTGTGGTAGGCCGTCAGGGCGGGCAGCTCGGCCTCGGCGCGGTCTCGTGTCGCCGTCACCGCCGAGCGCCAAGGCGTGTACGAGGTGGCCGCGACGAGCGCGCCCCCGTCGCCGTTGTAGGTCGCGGTCTCGCGGACCATTCCGGCGAACTGCTCACGGTCGGTGACCGCGGTCCCCGTCGAGTCCTTCACCTCGGCGCCGTCGATGCCGCGGAAGTAGCGGGACTCGGTCAGGGTTCGGGCATCCAGGCCGGCGCCCTTGCGGGTCTGGACGCGCTCGTAGCCGCGGGAGACGGAGTAGCTACGGTCCTTCGGCTTGCTGAACTCGTCTGTGCCCTTGGCCCACTTGGCGCCACCGACGTATGTGTAGGCGGTGACCGTGTCGGGAGACTCGACGAGGTTGTCGCCTTCGATGATCTGCTTGACCGGATAGATGGTGAACCAGTCCTGCTTGGCCGTCTCGCCCTCGAAGGGCCACTTGACCGGGTAGCAGCGTGTGGTGTTCGTTCCGTCTGCCAGAGGCAGGGTGGTCGCGGTGCAGTCCGGGTCGTAGTAGTCGACCCCGATGGTGCCGCCGGTCTCGGTCCTGACCTGGGACATGCGCAGTCGGATGAACGGCGCCAGGCCGTCACCCAGCTTGTCGACCCGGTTGGGCTTCTGAACGCCCGAGAAGGTGACTGCCGGCAGGGTCTCGGCAGTCCCGACCTTGCCGCTGTGCTGAATCGACTTCAGCCACATCGGGGTGGAGATGCCGTCCCCGGAGGCAGGGAAGTCCTGTGCCAGGGTCCAGGTGTCGACGTCCTTGTACACGCCGCCGGTCAGGATCCTGGTCGTGATGGTGGACAGGCGCTTCTGCGACCAGAACGTCGGAGAGTACTGGTCCTTGCACTCGGTCGCGCCGTCTTTGCAGTACTGGTCGTAGGGGACATCGGGCCAGTTGACGGCGTTGGCCTCGTCGAAGGTGCAGCCGCTCAGGCAGCGAGAGGACACTCCGAACTGGACCTGGCCCATCGCCTTGCCCGTGTAGACCGTGTCGTTGCGCAGACCGTAGTCGATGTGGTCGAGCCAGCCGCCGCGTACGTACGGGGTGACCGTGGCATTGCCGGTGGTCTCGGAGACGTTGCGGCCGTAGTTGTTGGACTCCTTGGACCAGTAGTAGGCCATCGCGTTGCCTCGCGGGTCCACCACGTAGTCCAGCTGCCAGCGCCAGGCCTGCTGGCACCAGCCCGAGGCGAAGGAGGAGTTGTAGCAGGGCTCGCCGGAGTGGTTGCCGAAGACCGGTGTCGTCCAGGCCGAGTTGGTCACCGGGTCGTCGGCAGCGGTGCCGTTGTCGCTCCAGCCCGGAAGCCTGTTGCGGCCGAAGAAGTACTGGGTGCCGTCGGCGGTGGTGACTTTCCAGTACTCGCCCTTGCCGTCGACGCCGGCCGTGCCGTCGTCGCCGTTGGTCGCACCGGTGAGCTTCTCCACCTTCTCGGCCGAGTCGTCAGCCGGGTGCCATCCCTCGGTCTTGTCGTAGACCAGGTCGATGGTCTTGCCGCCCAGGGACATGACGGCGTTGTCGTTGTACCAGCACTGGTCGCCGACTTTGGTGGTGTTGGTGGCGCCGCTCTTCTCCTTGTCCTCCTCGCAGGACTTGTAGCGGCGCTCGATGTAGCCGGGCTGCCACTCCCAGCCGTCGCCGATCCAGGAGGGCTGGTTGTTGGACGCCGAGGTGCGGCCGTCGACTGCCTGGGAGCTGTAGCCGAGTGAGATGCTGGGCGACAGGCCGCCAGGTACGGCAGGTGTGGCGATCGGGTACGACCAGGAGAAGCCGCCGGTCGCGCCGCCGGTCGTCCACGAGCCGGAGGGCTGCAGGGAAGTCGCCTTGTAGTCACCGCTGGCGCCGGCGGCCGCAGCGGTCGCCGCCAGTACCGTCACGCTCGTGGACGTACTCGAGGCGGCGGGCAAGGGAGCGGTCGCGGTGAGCGTTCCGGCCTTCGTGTTGTTCGTCGTGGGCAGTGGCTCGGCGACACGGCAAGCCGGCTTGTCCGGGGTGGTCAGCGCGCATGCGGGCAGTTGCACCAGGCGCAGACGGGCAGCCCAGTCACCGCCGTAGGCACCTTTGAAAGAGTTGTAGTCCACCAGTACCGAGGTGCTGGTGGCTGATGTGCCGCCGTCTGCTCTGGTGAGGGAGAACAGCAGGCCGTCGACTCCGGCCCTCCGGGCGGTCTTCTGGTCGGCGAGTGTGACGGTCGCCTGGGTGGGTTGTGCGGCGGCGGGCAACTGCTTGTCTCGCGGGGCCGCGAGGGCGAACGGGAGAGAACCCGCCTTCTTCGCACCGGATTTCGTGCCGGACTTCGTGCCGGTCGGGTCCAACTTGACCGTCGCGGTGCCCGCTTCCGGCCAGGTGACCTTCGGTGCCTTCCAAGGCCGCGCGGCATCGGACCGTTCGTCCGTACTGCCGGCAGTCATTCGCTTCACTGCCACGGTCGGTGGCTGTTTCGGCTGGGGAGATTCGACTCCCTTGACCGACGGAATCGCTGCCACGCTGTTTACGGGCAGTACTCCGAGTATGAGAGCAGCGGAAATGAGGCCGCCCCATCTACGCGCGCCGTACCTGCTCACGCCCCACCCCTTGTGACGGTAAATGAATGAATCTGCAGGACAACAACAAAATGATCAGCCGCTGTAAATTCACGCGGCGGGACTGGAAGCGATGAGAGAACCACCGCTTCCAGCCCTCAGACCCACTCAGGGGGTGTTACGCATGATGAGAGAGGTGTTGACGAAGTCCCAAGTGCCGACCCAACTGGCAAGCCCTGCCATGGTGCTGTCGGCTCGGCCCATGTACGTGAGCATCTTCACTGTGCCGTCGCCCATGTCGTGCATCGCGCCCAGGTCGTCGCGCCCGTCGCCGCTGTAGTCACCAGAAGTGATCTTCATCTTCTGGTAGTTCAGCTTTCCCGAGTCTGCGCTGAAGGCTTCCTTGGGGGCGGAGAAGGTGCTGTTGCCCGTCGAGATACTCACGTATGTGTGGATCTTGTCGCTGGCGTCGGGATAGTCGTACCAAGTGGCTACGTCATCGAGTCCGTCACCGTTGAAGTCGCCCGCGTAGAAGCCCGTACGGGACCAGTCGCCCCAATTCGCGTTGTAGAAAGCCTGGACAGGCGTCTTGAAGCCGCCATTGGGCTCGCCCTGAAATTGCCAGAACCTCACTGCGGTGTCCGGTGCGTCTGCGAGGGCGGCGATGTCATCCCGTCCGTCGCCGTTGAAGTCGCCGGTCGTCAGCTTCATGATGCTGCGGTTCCATGCACCGCTCCAGCTGGGGAAAGGACTGTTGAAGCCGCCCTGCACATTGGCTGTAAAGGTGTAGAGGGTGTCGCTGCCGTCAGGCGAGGCGTACCAGGCTGCGATGTCGTCGCGGCCGTCACCGTTGAAGTCGCCGGCCTGAAGCGTGGCGTTGGCGAAGCCCCACTTACCCGGCTTGGCTCCCCAGGACACGATCGGGGAGCGGAAGGTGCCGTCGGACTGGGCGAGCAGCGTCCACATCTTGGTGGACCTGTCCGGGTAGTAGTACATGGCGGCGACATCCGTGCGTCCGTCACCGTTGAAGTCACCCGACACCTTCTTGAGGCTGTTCTCGGTCCAGCCGCTGAAGGTGAACGCGTCGTGCGGCGCCTTGATGGAGCCGTCGGACGTGCCCGAGAGGGTGTGGATCTTGTCGCTACCGTCGGCGTACTCACGCCAGGTGAGCACGTCGCCGTAGCCGTCACCGTCGACGTCGCCTCGCACAGAACTGTTGCTCGTCCACTGCGACTGGCCCTTGGCGTTGTAGACGACGAGACTCCCGTGGTCCTGGAGGAGCGCGTATCCCTCGCCGGTGGTGCCGGACGCGGCGTCGGGGCGCCAGAGCACGGTACTGCCGTCAGCGGAGTAGACCGCCGGGTAGCCGTTCGCGAGCACGCGTGCGGTCGCTCCGTTGTTGCCGGCGGTGCCGCTGGACCAGACGACCTTGTTGGCGTTGGAGGTAATGACCAGGTTGCCGTCCGCCTGCATGGTGAGTTTGGCCGAGTTCGACGAGAGGGTCTGGCCGCTGGCGAGGGTAGTGCCTGCCGTGATCCGTTGGCCGCCGCTGGCTCCGTCGATGAGGAAGCCGGTGCCGATGCCGGTGAAGTCGCTGCCGGTCTTGCGCCCGGCCCAACCGATAAGGGTGTTGTCGTTCTTGCGGCCCCAGAGGTCGGGGATACCGTCACTGCCGAGGTCGCCGGAGGAGCCGATGACGGGGTAGACGCTCTGAGGCAGGATCCCGGTGGCGACCCTTGTACGGCTGGTGGCGTTGCCCCACGCCGCGGCATCCAGGACGCCGTTGAGGTCGGCCTTGCCGTAGGAACGGTAGAGGTCCCCTGTGGCATTGTCGCGCAGGAGCAGGTCGGGGATGGTGTCGCCGTTCAGGTCACCAGGGACGACGACGGTGAACTTGTCCCAGTCGGCTCCGCCGGCGCGCACCGGGTGGGGGCGGACCCGGTCCAGCCAAGTGGTGCTGCTGCCGAAATAGACCCACAGATACTTGTCTTGCTTGACCAGAATGTCTGTGTGCGAATCACCGTTGAGGTCACCGCCTGTGGCGATCTGCTTAGCGTTGAACCAATGGTCGTCGCCGGTCCAGTCCGGCTCGCCCTTGCACCTACCACTGGTCGTCGCGACAGGGCATCTGACATTCAGCACCAGCCCGGAGTCACGGTCGATGACCCCTGTGCCGTTGTTGGCGTAGACGCGTAGTTCGCTCTTGCCCCCACCACCATCGTTCTCCAGGGAGGCGAGGTCGTTGTATCCGTCGTTGCCCCAGTCGCCGCTGAACGCGACCTGCTGCGTCGGGAACGCTCCGCCGCCGTTCGTGGCGGAGGAGAACTGGCCGTTGCCCTGGCCCGCGTACGTGAGCAAAGAGCCGTTGGTGTCCGTGTTCCAGATGTCGTTGAAGCCGTCGCCGTTGAGGTCGCCGGGCTCGTCCCTCTCCTGGGAGCGGGTGGCGTAGTACAGGTAGGTGGCCGTGTCGGATCGGTTGCCCGCCGCGTCGACGCTGTAGGCGTAGATCATGTGCGGCCCGTAGGACGGCGGTGTGACCAGCACTTCAGCCGCGCTCGCGGAGGTGTCGTGCACCTCGGGATCACTGTCGGTCCACCAGTGGTAGGAGACGACGTCGGTGACGCCGTTGGGGGCCAGGAGGAACGTGCCCTCGGACCGGGCCGGGCCGGTCTGCGCGGGCCAGCCTTGGTCTCCGTTGGGGTACGTGTTGCCCTGCGAGGTGATGACGGGTGGTTTGCTCGGGCGGGTGCGGTCGAGGGTGAACTTGCAGGTGGCGCTCCAGCCGGAGTAGGCCCCGTCCGGATCCTTGGCGCGCACCTTCCAGGTGTAGTCGCCCGTGGGCGTACTGGCGGCGGGCAGCATCAGCGTGGTGACCTGGCCCTTGAGCGCGGGCACGGACGTGTCCACGACCGCGGCCGTTGTGCCGGTCTTGAACACCTGGAACTGGGCGGTGAGGTTGCCGCCGTCCGGATCGTCGATCTTCGCGTGAACGCTGACGGCGGTGTTGCCCACGGTGCCGCCCGCGGTGCAGCTGGTGCGCGGGTTGGTGCCCAGACCGGTAGGGGTCTTGGGCGGGTTGTTGTACTTGATCTCGAGGGTGGCGGTCTTCGGGTCGAACCGCTTCCAGCCGAAGGTGTCCGCCTCGTTGCTCGCGAAGAGCCCGAGGGTCACGCTCGGCTCGCTGTTCGAGGCCGCTCTGGCGACCGCGCTGGTCGCGTCGAACTCGAGGTTGCCGGCGGCGCAGTCCTTGCTCCACCCCTTGGAGTCGTTCACCGTGGCCAGCGCGGAGCCGATCGGGGCGGGCTGGTTGTTCCAGGTGGTCTTCTTGGAGATGTCGCCGACCTCGAACAGCCGCACCGGACGGGGTTGGCACGACCAGGACCAGGTGTTGCGGATACGGAAGGTGGCGCTCTTGACCTGTGCGCCGGCCACGTCGCCGGTGTCGAGCTGGAAGAAGGACCGGGAGATCCGGTTCTGGCCACCGGTCTCGGCCTCGTAGCCGACGCGCACGTCCCCCTTGGCGTCCCAGTAGGAGTTCTCCGGGTAGGCCTCGTACACGCGGGTCCAGTGCTGCCACTCCCCCCACGCCCAACTGGGGTCGATGTACACCGGGTAGGTCGTCTCCGCGCCGGTCAGGAGTTCCTGGTCCGGGGTGATCGTCAGCGCGTCGCCGGTGACCTCGGTCTGCATCTGCGCTTCCTGCGAGCCGGCCCCCGGCTCGAAGACGTCCCCGGATACGAGGGCTTCGTCGTCGGTGGCGGCAGCCGCGGCATCAGCGGTGGCGGCCATGGTTCGCAGTGCGGAAGCGGCCGGGGCAGTGGAGTCCCACATCGAAGGGGCGGGGCTCGTGAAGACGGTCTGTCCCGCCTGATCCGTGGCCGCGAGCATGCCTGTGTCGGCGTCCTCCGCCACGTTCAGCCCGACGGTGCTCATCGTGAACCGCAGCGCGGCCAGCTCCGTGTTGTCGGCGGCTTCGGCGGTCTTGACCACGAGGAGTTGGGAGAAGCCTTCCACCTCCGCCTTCAGCTGGAGGTCGACTCCGGGCAAAACCTCGGCGTACGTGGCCACGTTGGCGTCGAGTGTCGGCGCGGGCAGCGGCTTGGGCCAGGTCAGGGAAAGGGTGCGGCCGTCTTTGACGCCGGTCAGCATCGGCCCCGTGCCGCCGCCGGAGAACTTCACCGAGACCGACGTCGCCTTCGGTACGACAGACCCGTCAGCCGCGAGAGCGAGGGTCGGGTCGGCAGCCACCCAAGCGCCGGCACGCCACAGGCGCACCACGGTGCCGTGCCGCTTCACCGAGAACGACCCGTCCGGCAAGGCCCAGGTATCGCTGGCCTCCGTGCGCGCGGATATCAGTTCCACGGGTTGGCCGGAGGTCCGGGCATCCTGGAGGGCCTTGTCCTCCTCGCTCATCGACCCGTCGGCAACAGGGTCGGCCGAGGCCAGGGACACCGGATCCGCCTCCGTCGGAGAGGCGATGGCCTGGTGTCCAGGCAGCGTCAGCATTCCCAGCAGCACGGCCAGAGCGGCAGTCGTCGCTCCCGTTGCCCTACGTCTGCCGCGTCTACGCCGCCCGACCGCGTCTGCCCCACCCCGCGCAAATCGCACAGAACCCCGCCCCCAGAGTCACATGATCTTCAAAAAGTAAGCGAATTCAAACCCCTCTCTCACCCTGCGTCAAGGAATTATCGGCGCGCACAACTCGCTCAATGCCGTGCATCCGCCAAACATCCCCGGCCATGAATAGCTTGAATTCGACGTCTGCCGCGCCCGCGGTCTGCGCATGCCAGTCCGTTTCAGGGGCCACGCAAGCGGCCTGGGGATATGGGGAGTTGGATACCTCAGGGCAGGTCGACGGGTTGGCCGACGTCGAACGGTCGGGCGGGTTCCGGTATTTTGTACCGTCCGCACTCTGACTGAAATCGTTCCGTTCAACTCGCCCGGGAGTTCGGGAACGAGGACGGAGGCTCCGCCGACACGCAGCACGCCCCGGCCGCAATCTGCTGTCGGCGCGGGGCGTGCGAAGTAAGCGGTTCAGTAAGCGGTTCCGGTGAGCGGCTCGGGCGATCAGCTCGGTGCAGGGTTCTTCTCCGGTACCGGCGGCCGCACGGGCCGTTCCGCCGTCGTCGCCACCCCCCGTGCCCTCGGACCCATGAACAGGTAAGACAAGCCGAAGCCGCCCGCCACCACTGCCGCGCCGCCGGCCGCGTCCAGGATCCAGTGGTTGCCGGTGGCGACGATGGCCGAGACCGTGAAGAAGGGGTGGAGGAGGCCGAGCGCCTTCAGCCACCACTTCGGGGCGACGATCGCGATGACCAGGCCGCACCACAGGGACCAGCCGAAGTGCAGGGACGGCATCGCCGCGTACTGGTTGGTGAGGGCCGTCAGGGTGCCGTAGTCCGGCTTGGTGAAGTCCTGGACGCCGTGGACCGTGTCAATAATGCCGAGGGACGGCATCAGACGCGGCGGGGCCAGAGGGTAGAGCCAGAAGCCGACCAGGGCGAGGAGGGTCGCGAAGCCGAGGGACGCGCGGGCCCAGCGGTAGTCGACCGGGCGGCGCCAGTACAGGACGCCCAGGACCGTCAGCGGGACCACGAAGTGGAAGGACGCGTAGTAGAAATCGAAGAAGTCACGCAACCAGTCGACGCCGACCACCCAGTGGTTGACCGCGTGCTCGATGTCGATGTGGAGGAAGCGCTCGATGTCGAGGATCTGCTGGCCGTGGGCCTCCGCACGCACCCGCCCCGCCGAGTTCGAGCCGCCGGTCGCCGCCAGCCTGACCTGCTGGTACGCCGCGTACGTGACACGGATCAGCAGGAGTTCCAGGAGGAGGTTCGGGCGGGTCAGGACTCGCTTCAGGAACGGGAGGAGGGGCACGCGCTTCCAGCGCGTCGGGACCGGCTGCGCGTATTCCGTCGGTATCGGCGCCCGGTAGTAGGGGGACGTCCGCGCCAGGAACGGGACGACCGTGGCCGCGGCGATCGCGGCCAGCAGGACCGCGTTGTCGCGCAGCGGGTAGAGGGCCGCCATGTTCGGCAGCATCATCTTCGCCGGGAGGGTCGTCACCAGGACGACCGCCACCGGCCACACGGGCCGGTCGGACGCGCGCTTGCCGACCCGGCCGACCACCGCCAGCAGCACCCACAGGAGCTGGTGCTGCCAGGTCGTCGGCGAGACGACGATCGCCGCGCAGCCGGTCACCGCGACCGCCAGCAGCAGCTGACCGTCGCGGGCGTAGCGGACCGCCCGGCGGATCCCGAGGACGGC
This sequence comes from Streptomyces sp. NPDC001858, assembly GCF_053594615.1. Classification (NCBI taxonomy): domain Bacteria; kingdom Bacillati; phylum Actinomycetota; class Actinomycetes; order Kitasatosporales; family Streptomycetaceae; genus Streptomyces; species Streptomyces sp. NPDC001858. The sequence continues at coordinate 447,136 of NZ_JBSFEV010000003.1, read as the reverse complement.
GACGCCCGCGCCCAGCGACAGGAACAGGCCGATCTCCAGCGGACCGGAGACGCCGAGGCGCAGCAGGGCGCCGTGCAGGGACTGGTTGGCCGGCCCGTCCGCCTCGCCGCCGAGCCCGGCGCCCGCCATGTGGTGCACCCAGTAGATGTACGAGTCGTGCGGCATCGCCGCCCACGCGAGCAGCGTGAGCCCGGCGAACGTGCCGCCGGTGGCGGCGGCGACCCGGCGGCGACCGGTGAACCAGAGCAGCGCGGCGAACAGCAGGACCGTGGGCTGGAGCGCGGCCGCCACGCCGATCAGGACGCCGGCCGCCCGCCCGTCCCGTACGACGAAACAGCCCAGCAGGACGAGCAGGACGGGGATGATGCTGGTCTGGCCGAGCCAGAGCGTGTTGCGCACCGGGAGCGACAGCATCAGCAGGCTGGTCGCGACGGGCGCGGCCAGCAGTGCGGTGCGTCTGCTGATCGGCTGCGGCAGGGCGCGCGCCACGACCAGGCCGAGGGCGGCGACCAGCAGCAGGGTCCCGAACGTCCAGCCCCAGCCGAGCGCCTGTTCGGCCGCCCGGGTCAGGGGCTTGAGGACGAGTCCGCCGAACGGGGTACCCGTGAACTGGGTCGAGTCGTAGAGCGAACCGTTGACGTGCAGCACGCCGTCCGGTCCGACCCAGGTCTCGAGGTCCGTCAGCCGCTCACCGCGCGGGGTGGAGAGGACGACGGCCACCTGGCGCACGGCGAGGATCGCCGCCACCAGCCAGAGGCCGAGGCGGGCCGCGAGAAGCCGTGCCCGCGCCGTGTCGACCACCGTGTCGACCGCCGTCGACCCGAAGGCCTCCGCCGGCCGCCCGCTGTGCTCCGCATTCGCCACGCCTCGTAGGCCTCCCGCCCCGTTCGTGCCACGCGTTCCATGCGCAAATTCCCTCCGCGCACTTTACGAGGCTCGCGCCTCCCCGGAGAGAGACGCAGGCCATCCCCATTTCACCTGACGTCCGCCCTCCTTTTGTCCGGAAGACGATAGTCGTCCGGAGACGGGGTCGCCTCCGCGGGGGCGGGATTTGGATCACAGCGCGAACAGAATCGGCTCTTCCGTCGTACCGTCCTTCGCACCACATACACAGTGGAGGGTGACGGAGGGGATACGGAGCATGGTCGGTTTCCTGCGGCAACGGCAACGGCAACGGCGACGGAGGCTGTGGGCGCGGGGCGAGCGCTTGCGCGGACGGGTCGTCACCGTCCTCCTGGCGCTGCTGGCGATCCAGCTCGGTTCGCTCGTCGCACCGGCCTACGCCTGCGGCTGCGGCGCGCTCGTCCCCGGCGACGGACAGCAGCTGGCGGTCGGCCGGGAGGCGTCCGTCGTGCGCTGGGACGGCAAGCAGGAACAGCTCGTGATGAGCCTGACCGTCGACGGCGACGCCGAGCGGGCCGCCTGGATCATGCCCGTGCCGAACCGCGCGACGGTCGAGCTCGGCGACCCGGAGCTCTTCGACCAGCTGGCCAGGGCCACGGCGCCCGAGCAGCGCACCCGCCACCACTTCTGGCCGCAGGACGGCGACTGGCCGCTGACCACCGGCGACGACCGGCTGGGCCCGCCACCGCCCGGGGCCGGGACCGGCGGCGTCGGCGTGGTCGGACGCCAGCGGCTCGGCCCGTTCGACGTGGCACAGCTCACCGCCACCGACCCGGCCGGCCTGGACGACTGGCTGCGCAGCAACGACTTCGCCTTCCCCGCCGCCCTGGAGAGCGCCCTCCAGCCGTACGTCGACCGGCGCTGGGAGTACGTGGCGGTCCGGCTGACCCCCGAGACCACCGGCGCCCCGCTCAGCGGCCGGCTCGACCCGCTGCACCTCACCTTCGCCGCCGACACCCTCGTCTACCCGATGCGGCTGTCCCGGCTGGCGGCCACCCCGCAGTCGCTGGGCCTGTACGTCCTCGCCGCCCACCGGATGGAACCGGCCTCCCGGATCGGCGGCGAGCGGCCCCGGGTGACCTTCGCCGGACGGCTCGGCGAGACGACGGGGCCGCTGGCCGAGCTGGCGAAGGGCACTCCGTTCCTGACGGCCGTCGCCCAGGAGTTCCCGCGTCCGGCGGAGATCTCCGGGGACCATGAGCTGCGCCGGGCCACGACGGACACGGCGTTCCGGCAGGTCATCTACGAGGACCGGCTGCTCGCGCTGGCCGGGATCCCGGTGTGGCTGCTGACGGTCGTCGGCGGACTGGCCGTTCTGAACGCGGCCGCGGTCGTCCTGGGGGTGCGCTGGGGACGGTCCCGCCGGGCGGACCTGCCGGGACCTCGACATGCGGTGGGAGGCCAGCCGACGGCCGCACACCCGGTTCCGGGCGCGCCCCCGATGCCGACGTCAGCGCCGACCCAGCCGCCCCCGACCACGCCTCCGACTCCAGCTCGGGCTCCGAGTACGAGTCCGACTCCAGCTCCGGCTCCGGCTCCGGCTCCGGCTCCGAGGGCGGCTCCGGCTCCGAGGGCGGCTCCGAACGCGACGGCAGCCAGGCCGACTGCGCCCCCCAGGTTCGCCGCGCCGCCGACGCCTCCCGGGCCGCCGTCCCGGCCTCCCGAGGCTCCCACGCCTCCCGCGGCCTCCGGTCCTCCCCGGCCTCCCGCGGCCTCCGGTCCTCCCCGGCCTCCCGCGGCCTCCGGTCCTCCCCGGCCTCCCGCGGCCTCCGGTCCTCCCCGGCCTCCCGGGCCTCCCGCGGCCTCCGGTCCTCCCGAGACTCCCGGGCCTCCCGCGGCCTCCGGTCCTCCTCCCATGCCCTCCGCGCCGCCCTCCGTGCCGGCCTTCCTGCGTCCCCCTATATCTCGCTTCACGTCTCGCGCCGCAGCTCGCGCCGCGTCTCGCTCCGTGCCTCCGATGCCGTCCGCGCCACCGCCGTCCCCGGGACTTCGCGCACCCGACGCTCCTGCCACTCCCGTTACTCCCGTCGCCCCCGACACTCCCGCCCCTGCCTCCCCTCCCCCCGGGTCCCGCACGCCCCCTCGCTCGCGTTTCGCGCCCCCTGCGCCGAACGGCTGAAATCCGCTGCCGAAGGCAGGCCTGAGTAGTTAGCATTCCTAACTAGACATGCCGCCCGACATGTCAGGTACACGAGAGGCACAGCGCATGAGCGAGTCGCAGGTCTGGGACGCCGTCGACGCCTACTTCACCGAGCACCTCGCCCCGGACGACGAGGCGACGGAGGCCGCGCTGCGCGAGAGCGAGGCCGCCGGGCTGCCGCCGATCAGCGTCTCGGCGAACCAGGGCAAGCTGCTTCAGCTGCTCGCCGAGATCCAGGGCGCCCGCGCGATCCTGGAGATCGGCACGCTCGGCGGCTACAGCACGATCTGGCTGGCCCGCGCCCTTCCCGCCGACGGCCGGGTGATCTCGCTGGAGTACGACCCCCGGCACGCGGAGGTCGCCGTCCGCAACATCGCCCGCGCGGGTCTGGACAAGCTGGTCGAGGTGCGGGTCGGCGCGGCCCTGGAGTCGCTGCCGCTGCTGGCCGACGAGAACCCGCCCCCGTTCGACCTGGTCTTCATCGACGCCGACAAGGCGAACAACGCCCACTATCTGGAGTGGGCGCTGAAGCTCACGAGCGCGGGCAGTCTGATCGTCGTCGACAACGTCGTACGGGGCGGCCGGGTCGTCGACGCGGACAACGACCGGGGGGACGTGCTCGGCACCCGCGCCGCGATCGACCTGATCGGCTCGCACCCGAGGCTCAGCGGCACGGCGATCCAGACGGTGGGGACGAAAGGCTACGACGGTTTCGCACTGGCGCGCGTCCTCGCGTAGCCCCGCCCACCCACACGGTTCCAGGCCTCGGGGCCGTCAGGCCCCCGACCGTGGGTTTCAGGCCTCGTGGTAGAAACCCACGTTGACGCTGCGCGGCCCGGTGCGGTCGACGACGATGATCTCGCCGGAGCCGCCGCGCGCCAGCGGCATGCTCCCGCCGTACGCGAGCGGCTGCGCGTACTGCCCGCTCACCAGCCGCACCTCGGAGGACGGCTCGTCCTGCGAGCCGCGCAGCCACGAGACCTGCCAGGTGCCGTCGGGGCCGCACAGGAACTCCAGGTGCACCCGGGAGACGAACAGCCAGTCGTCGGGGGTCGCGAGGCGACACACGGACTTGTCCCGGCCCACCCGCAGCACGGCGCCCGGATCGCTGGGCGAGTCGGCCATCAGCATGCCGGCCGTGGCGCCCTCTTCCGTGCCGGAGACGGTGGCCATGGTCAGTTCGAGCACGTGCGCTCCCCTTGAGGTTTCATTGACATGACTGTCGGCGTCCTGGGTCCTAAGTGTGCTTGTACAGCGGCCGCATGATAAATCGCCTGGGCTCATCGCGTCCGGCACAATGGACGCATGACCGAGCGAAAGCCACCCGGTGTCCCTTTCGAGTCCTGGGTCGACAAGCAGATCCGTGACGCGGAGCAGCGCGGCGAGTTCGCCCAACTTCCGGGCGTGGGGCAGCCGTTGCCGGAGATCACGGACACCTCGTATGACGAACTCTGGTGGATCAAGCGCAAAATGGCCCGTGAGGGCCTTTCCGTGCTGCCGCCGACGCTCGCCCTGCGCAAGGAGGCGGAGGACGCGCTCGCGGCAGCCTACGAGGCGCCTTCGGAGCGCATCGTCCGGAAGATCATCACAGACGTCAACGTCAAGCTCCGCGACATGATGTTCAAGCCGCCGCCCGGGCCCCCGCTGGGCATGAAGCCGTACGACGTCGAGGAGGTCGTACGGGAGTGGCGGGAGCGCCAGGAGCGACGGGAGCACGGGACGACGGCCGGGCAGTCGGACGGACGGACGGACATGTAGTCAGAGGTGCAGTTCAGAGGTGCAGTCAGAGGTGCAGTCAGAGGCGTAGCAGCCGCTCGGTCAATTCGCGGTAGTCGCGTAGGGCCAGCCGGAGTTGCTCGGTGTCGACGGCCGGCGCGGTCGTCGCCGACCGGTCCTCGGCGCCGTCCGTCGGCTGCCAGGACCGGCGCAGGGTGCGGCGGCGTCGGTCCATGGCCTCGGTGAGGCGGGCGGCCAGTTCCTCCAGGGCCTGATCGGCCTCCGCGACGGCGTCCCGGGGCCCGTCGACGAACCCGACGACCGCGTGCCGCATGCGTAAGGCGATCCGCTTGCCTTCGTCGTCCGGCAGGAGCGGCCCCCCGCGTTCGGCGGGGACCGTCCTCGTGTCCTTGCGGGGCTCCGGGGGCGCCGGCGGCCGGTCCTTCCGGCCGTGGTCCGGGCTCGTGCCCGTGTTCGCGCTCGTACGCGCGCCGGTGCTCGTGTCGGTGCTCGTGTCGGTGTTCGGGCTCGTGCGCGGTGTGACGTCGGGCATGGCGGTCAGCTCTCCTTCGCCTGGTGACGGGGGAAGCTCCACGGCAGGCGGCGGCCGAACCGGGAGGAACCACGGGCCTGGACCTGCGCCCGGGGCGGGGACTGGGACGGGGGCTGGGACTGCTGGGGCGCGGAGCCGACCAGGTCGTCGAAGAGTGCGCGGGCCTCGACCATGGCCGTCCGCATGTCCTCCGTGCCCGGCGCCCGGCCGTCGCCCGTGCCGGCCTCGTGGACGGCGCCGTGGACGCGTCGGTAGCCGTGGACATGGTGCGCGTGGTGGACGGAGAGCGCGGCGAGCTGCTCCTCGTGCTCGCCGCCGTCCGGGAAGCCGCGGGCGCCGGCCAGCTCCGCGAGCAGGTGGTCCGCGTCGGCGACCGCCTCCCGGGGCGAGTCGACGAACTTCTCCTGCGCGGCCCGCCAGCGGGCCTGGTACCGCTCGCGCTCCGCCGGCTCCAACGGCTGCTCGCGCAGCGCGCCGTGCCGTTGCACGAGGGCGTCGAGTTCTCTCTCGGCGGCGTCGACGTCCCCGTCGTGCCGGGCCACGGCCCGGTCGTACTCGGGCCCGAAGCGGTGCTTCAGGCCGCGTCGGCCGTGCGCGCCGCCGCGGGCGCGCAGGACGGGCACTTTCGCGACGACGACCGTGACCGCCACGATCACGATCGCCATCACGATCAGAGCGATGATCACGCCTGTGGACATGCCTTGCCTTCCGGTGGGTCGGCCCCACGGGCCGGTTCCCAAGTCGTGTTGCCCGGAAGCCGCCTGCCAAACAGCACGCACCGGCCCGGCCCAAACGGGTCGGGCGCCTTGAAGGGGCGCGGGGAACTGCGCGACCAGCCACAACGGCGCCGCAGCGAAACGACGGCACAGCGCGGCACCTCGCAGCACATCGCGGCACCAGCGGAGCGCTCCGCGCCGGGCCGAGGGGCCTGTTCGTCCCAGCGGGGCTGCGTGGCAGGGGCGCGGACCCGTACGCCGACCACTGGTGCGTCGGGCCGCTCGGCCAGAACCTCAGGGGAGTCGGTGGTCCTGTACGACCCGGCCGCCGTGCGGCTGTTCGCGGTCCGAGCCGCACAGCTCGCTGTTCAGTTCCCGGACCAGCTGGACCAGGTCGGTGGGCCGGTCGGGGCCCCACCAGTCGCCGAGCAGCTCGGCCAGTGACTGCTCACGGGTCTCGGCGAGCCGTTCCGCGACCGCGCGGCCCGCGTCGGTCAGCACCATGTCGAGCCCCTCGCGCACGGCGAGCCCGCGTTCCTCGACCTGCCGGGCGGCGTCCATGATCACCGACAGCGGGACGGTGCTGCGCTCGGCCAGCACCGACGGCTCGACGCTGCCGTACCGCTTCATCCGCAGCAGCAGCCAGCTCGCGGCCGGGTGGAGGTCGTAGCCGGCCCGTGCGGTGATCTCCTGGTAGATCTCGCGGCGGCCCTCGCGGGTGCCGAGGACCGACAGCGCCCGGCACACCTCGTCGTAGGAGGACCGTTCCACCGGGTTGCTGGCCAGGGTCTCGGTCACGTCGGGGGCGGTGACCGAGCCGCGCAGCGGGTCCTCCTTGAGGAACCAGGCCAGGACGAAGCCGAGGAGCGCGACGGGCGCGGCGTACAGGAAGACGTCGGTGATGGCGGAGGCGTACGCGTCCAGGACGCGCGGGCGCAGGTCGGACGGCAGCTCGGCGATGCCCCGCGGGTCGGACTCCAGGCTCCCGGCCGAGACCCCGGACGGCGGACTGACGCCCCGGAAGGCGTCCGTGAGCTTCTCGCCGAGGCGGCCGGCGAAGACCGTCCCGAAGATGGCGACGCCGAAGGAGGCCCCGATGGAGCGGAAAAAGGTCGCGCCGGAGGTGGCGACGCCGAGATCCTCGTAGCCGACGGCGTTCTGCACGATCAGCACCAGCACCTGCATGACCAGACCGAGGCCCAGGCCGAAGACGAAGAAGTAGGTGCTCATCTCGCCCGTGGAGCTGTGTTCGTCGAGCTGGTGGAGCAGCAGCAGACCGAGGGCGGTGACGGCGGTGCCCGTGACCGGGAACACCTTCCAGCGGCCGGTGCGGCTGACGAGCTGCCCGGAGCCGGTGGACGACAGCAGCATGCCCGCCACCATCGGCAGCATGTGCACGCCGGACATGGTCGGCGAGACGCCGTGCACCACCTGGAGGAAGGTCGGCAGATACGTCATCGCGCCGAACATCGCGAAGCCGACGATGAAGCTGATCACGGCGGAGAGGGTGAAGGTGCGGATGCGGAACAGCTTGAGCGGGAGGACCGGTTCGGCCGCCCGGCGCTCCGCGGCCACGAACGCGACGACCAGCAGCACCCCGAGCACCGCCAGTCCGACGATCTGCGGCGAGCCCCAGTCCCAGGTGGTGCCGCCGAGGGACGCCACCAGCACCAGCGAGGTGGCGACCGAGGCGATGAGGAAGGTGCCGAGGTAGTCGATGACGTGCTTGGTCGACTTGCGCGGGATGCGCAGCACCGTCGCGATGACGGCGAGCGCCACCACGCCGATGGGCAGGTTGACGTAGAAGACCCAGCGCCAGCTCAGGGCCTCGGTGAACAGTCCGCCCAGCAGCGGGCCGAGGACGCTCGTGGCGCCGAACACCGCCCCGAACAGCCCCTGGTAGCGGCCGCGGTCGCGCGGCGGGACGATGTCGCCGACGATCGCCATCGACAGCACCATCAACCCGCCGCCGCCCAGGCCCTGGAGCGCCCGGAAGCCGATCAACTGAGGCATGTTTTGCGCCATTCCGCACAGCGCCGATCCGATCAGGAAGATGACGATCGCGATCTGGAACAGCCTCTTGCGGCCGTACTGGTCGCCCAGTTTGCCCCAGAGCGGGGTCGCGGCCGTCGACGCCAGCAGGTAGGCGGTGACCACCCAGGACAGATGCTCCATACCACCGAGGTCGCTGACGATCGTCGGCAGGGCGGTCGACACGATCGTCTGGTCGAGGGCGGCGAGGAACATGCCGAGCAGCAGGGCGCCGATCGAGACGAGAACGTTTCCGGACACGTGTTCCCGACGTGGATCCGCGGTCCTGCTGTGCGCGTCCAAGGCCATGGATGCCTCCTGCGGCTCTGGTGGCTCTGGTGCCTCCGGTGACCCCTACATCGTGATCGGTGTGACCGGTTATGGCCTCTTGAGTCCACTCGGTCCGGGTTCGGGGCCGCCAGGATCCTGCCGGGCGCCCGAGGGTAATCCCTCGGGATCCTGGCGGAATCCGACATTCCGGGGGTCGCGCACGGCCGACCGTGTGGAGGATCTGCATAATCTCTGGAGTTTGGATGGGGAGGGACGAACAAGTGATCGATCCGACGGGGCAACCAGGGCGACCCGAGCAGTACGGGCTGCCGTGCCCGGAGTGCGGGGCACTGCGCGCGCCCGACAACACCCCGTCCTGTGCCTGCGCCCAGCGCGCCGCCGACGCCCTGCGCGACACGCGCACGGCGGAGGCGGCCGCGGCGGAGGACTTCGATCCGCTGCGGATACGGCCGTACGTGGAACTGGACGGCGCGACAGCCTCCGAGACGGGCATCAGGCCGGGCACTGGGGCGGGCGCCCGGACGGGCACCTGGGCCGGGGCTTCGTCGGCCGCGGACATGACCATGCCAATCCCGACGGTCCCGCCGGTTCCGTCGGCCCCGACAGGCTCGGCGGCGCCGCTGGTCCCGCCCGCCCCGGCCGTCCCGGCCGACGTGACCATGCCGCTGCGCGCCGTGGATCCCACCGGCCCGCCGCCCCCGGACGCGACGACGGCCTTACCCACCCCGCTGGCCCCGCCCGGCTCCGCGCCCAGCGCCGGCGACCTGAGCCTGTTCGAGGCGGACGACCTCGGCACCGCGCACCCCGACGACGAGGAACCGGGCGGCCCGCGCCGTCGCCGCGCCCTGCTGATCGCGACGACCGCCGCCGTCGTGGCCGTCCTGGCCGCCACCGCGTTCGCGAGCGGGCTGTTCTCCTACGAGACGCCGACCCGCGACAGCGCCGCCCCCAAGGACGTACGGGCGGCCGTGCCCGACGCCTCCACGAGCGCGACGTCCGGATCGCCCTCGGCGAGCCGCTCCGCGTCTCCGTCGGCCTCCGACGCCTCGTCGTCGCCCTCCGAGAGCCAGGGGCCGTCGCCCTCCCGGTCGCAGTCGAGCGCCTCGCCCTCGGCATCGCGCTCGGCCGACGCGATCGAGACCACGCCGACGCCTCGCGTCACCAGCTCCTCAGGGCCCGACAACAGTCCCGACAACAGCCCGGGGACCACCCCCGCCGTCGTGCTGCGGCTCGGCGACACGGGCGCCGAGGTGACCGAACTCCAGCTGCGGCTGACCGAGGCGCTCCTCTACAGCGGCGAGGCCGACGGCACGTTCAGCGCCGAGGTCGAGAGCGCCCTGCGCACCTTCCAGCGGCTGCGCGGCACGACGGAGGACGGACTGGGCGTGTACGGGCCGGTGACCCGGGAGAGGCTGGAGTCGGAGACGAAGGAGCCGTAGGACGCGCACGGGGTGGCGGCAGCGACACCGGCACGAACACCGGCGGCGGTGGCCGCATCGGCGCCTCACCCCACGTGGATCCGCACCCCGCCGTCCCCCACGGCCTCCACCCGCACCTGCCGCAGATCGCGCACCACCGCGTCCGGTCCGTGCACCGCCGCCCGCGGGCCCACGCCCACGACCCGCATGCCGGCGGCGCGTCCGGCCGCGATGCCCGCCCCGGAGTCCTCGAAGACCACGCACTCCGCCGGGACGATCCCCAGCTCGGCCGCGCCCTTCAGGAACCCCTCCGGGTCCGGCTTGCTCGCGCCCACGGACTCCGCGGTGACGCGCACGTCCGGCAGGCCCAGGCCCGCCGCGGCCATCCGGGCCGTCGACAGCGGGACGTCCGCCGAGGTGACCAGCGCGTGCGGGACGCCGTGCAGGGAGGCGAGGAACTCCGGCGCGCCGGGCACCGGCACCACGCCCTCCAGGTCGGCGGTCTCCTCCGCCAGCATCCGCGCGTTGTCCGCGAGGTTCAGGTGCATCGGCCGGCTGGGCAGCAGCACGGCCATCGAGGCGTAGCCCTGCCGGCCGTGGACGACCTTCATGACCTCGTCCCCGTCGAGCCCGTGCGCGTCGGCCCAGCGCCGCCAGACCCGCTCGACGACGGCGTCGGAGTTCACGAGGGTGCCGTCCATGTCGAGCAGGAGGGCGCGGGCGGTGAGGACCGGCATCAGGCAGCTCCAGGGAAAACGAGGCGGACAAGACGGCCAGGAAGGGACAAGGCGGCCCCGCCCGCCGGTCAGGGAAAACGGGCGGGAGCCACTTTGTTTCCCCACGGTACAAAATCATCCGGCCCGAACGCCACCCCACCGAAAAAGCTCCGGAATCCGTTCACCCACCGTTCAGCTCCCCGGGCCCGCAAACGACTCACGCGCGGGCCGGGACGCACGCGCGGCCTCGGGCCCGGATTCACGCCCGGACGCACGCACGGCGTCGGGCCCGGATTCACGCGCGGCGTCGGGCCCGGGCTCACGCACGGGCGCTGCCCCGGGCTCACTCGCGGGCACTGACCCGGGCTCGCTCGCGGGCCCCGAACTCACGCACGAGCTCGGGCCCGGAGCCACCCGCGGGCTCGGGCCCGGAGTCACCCGCGGGCTCGGGCCCGGAGTCACCCGCGGGCTCGGGCCCGGACCCACGCGCACGCCCACGCTCAGCCCGCGATCGCCTCCCACAGGCTCCACACGCCCAGCGCCAGCATCAGCAGGGCGGCGATCTGGGTGATCAGCTTCAGCGGGACCCGCTTCATCAGGGCCTTCCCGCCGACGATGCCGAGTCCGGCCACCGCCCACAGCGCCAGCACCGCGCCGAGGCCGACGGAGAGCGGGTCGTCGTAGCGGGCGGCGAGGTTGGCCGTCATGATCTGGGTGAGATCGCCGAACTCGGCGACGAGGATCAGCATGAAGCCCGCGCCCGCGACCTTCCAGAACGACTGGTCCTCGGGCCGCCGGACCGCCTCGTCGCCCTCGTCCTTCTTCAGCAGCAGCACCGCGGCGCCGCCCAGGAACAGAACGCCCGTCAGCGCGTGCACGATCTGCTGCGGCAGCAGCGTGAGCACGCTGCCCGCGGCGACCGCGAGCACGACATGCAGCGTGAAGGCGGCGGCGACACCCGCGAAGACGTAGGAGGCGCGGTAGCGGGTGCCGAGGACGAGGCCGGCGAGGGCGGTCTTGTCCGGCAGCTCGGCCAGGAAGACGACGCCGAAGACGAGCGCCGTGACGGTGATGCTGATCAAGGTTCCTCAATCGGTCGGGGCCGCCCCACCGAGAGTGCAGTACCTCACATACTTCACACAAAGACACCTCGGCACGGCAGCGCACAAGTCACCCGCGCCATCCATGGGGCACGGGCGTGCACTGCTTGCCGAAGGTCTCGCTGGCCGACCCGTACGACGGTCGTACGACGGTCTGAACGACGGCCGGTACGACGGGTCTGCCTCCGGGCGCCGGCTCAGACGAGCTGAGCAGTATGTCGACGGTCCCGGCGAAGAGCTACTCCCCTTCTGCGGTCCCCATGGTACGAGATCGTTCTGCCATAAACCTTGTCGTGTCATGAACGCGTCACTAGTTTCTTACCGAGCGCTCATCTCCCCGCAACTCGGCACCGCGAGCATTCCAACGCTCGCGCTCCAACACCCCGCTTCCCCCCTGGAGTTCGCATGTCGAAGTTCTACGCGCGTGGACGGCTGAGCATACTCGCCGCCCTCACCGGTCTCATAGCCTCGGTCGGGCTGTTCATCTCCCCGACCGCTTCCGCCGCCCTCCCCACCCCGGTCAGCGCCGCCACCGCCCGCACCTACCTCGCCTCGCTCACCGTGGCGACCGAGGACCGCACCGGCTACGACCGCGACCTGTTCAACCACTGGATCACCATCTCCGGCACCTGCAACACCCGTGAGACGGTCCTGAAGCGGGACGGCACGAACGTCGTCACCAGCTCCGCCTGCGCCGCCACCAGCGGCACCTGGTACTCCCCCTACGACGGCGCCACCTGGACCGCCGCCTCCGACCTCGACATCGACCACCTGGTCCCGCTGGCCGAGGCCTGGGACTCCGGCGCCGACTCCTGGAGCAGCGCCACCCGCCAGGCCTTCGCCAACGACCTGACCCGTCCGCAGCTCATCGCCGTCACGGACAACGTGAACCAGTCCAAGAGCGACCAGGACCCGGCCGAGTGGATGCCGTCGGTCACCTCGTACCGCTGCACCTACGTCCGCGCCTGGGTCCAGGTGAAGTACTACTACGACCTCTCGGTCGACTCCGCCGAGAAGAGCGCCCTGACGAGCTACCTCTCCGGCTGCTGATCGATCCGTAGTCGCCGGGACCTCCCGTGGACCTCCGTCGTTCCGTACCGTACGGGGCGACGGAGGAGGGCGATCACGTGGCCGAACTGCGGCTGGGACCACTGCTGAGGTACGCCGACGGCTCGTCCGCGACCGTGTGGGTCGAGGCGAGCCGTCCGTGCGCCGCCGAGGTGCGCTGCGCAGACGGCGCCGCCGGCACGGCCCGCACCTTCCAGGTCGCGGGCCATCACTACGCCCTGGTCCAGGTCGGCGGCCTGACGGCGGGCACGACAACGGCGTACGAGGTCCTCCTCGACGGCGCCCGCGTCTGGCCGCTGCCCGACTCCCCCTTCCCGCCGTCGGTCATCCGCACCCCGCCCGACGGCGAAGCCGACGGCGACGGCACCGGCACCGGCGACGGCGAGGTCCGCGTGACCTTCGGCTCCTGCCGCTGGGCCGCGCCCCCGGCCGACGACCACGACCCCGTCGGCCCCGACGCCCTCGACAGCCTGGCCGCACGCCTCGCCGCCGACCCGACGGCCGAACGCCCCGACGTCCTGCTGCTGTTGGGCGACCAGGTGTACGCCGACGAGGTCTCCGACCGGACCCGGGAGCGGATCGCCGCCCGCCGCGGCCTCACCGATCCGCCGGGCGCCGAGGTCGCGGACTTCGAGGAGTACACCTGGCTGTACTACGAGTCCTGGCTCGACCCCGAGGTGCGCTGGCTGCTGTCCACCGTGCCCAGCTGCATGGTCTTCGACGACCATGACGTCGTCGACGACTGGAACACCTCCGCCGCCTGGCTGGCCGACATGCGGGCCACGCCCTGGTGGCGCGAGCGGATCCTGAGCGGCCTGATGTCGTACTGGGTGCACCAGCACCTCGGCAACCTCACCCCGGCCGAGCTGACCGCCGACCCGCTCTACGCCGCCGTCCGCGACACCCCCGACGGCACCGACGTGCTGCGCGCCTTCGCCTGCCGGGCCGACGCGGACCCGGCGTCCGTGCGGTGGAGCTACCGGCGCGACTTCGGACGGGTACGGCTGCTGATGGTCGACACCCGCGCCGCGCGGGTCCTCGACGAGGGCGAGCGCTCGATGCTCAACGCCGGCGAGCACGCCTGGCTGCGCGCACAGGCCCTGGACCGTCCCGGCTCCTACGATCATCTGCTGATCGGCACCTCGCTGCCCTGGCTGCTGCCACAACTGGTGCACGACGCCGAGGCGTGGGACGCGGCCCTGTGCCGGGGCGAGCGCGGACCGCGCTGGGCCCGGTTCGGGGAGAAGCTGCGCCGGGCGGCCGACCTGGAGCACTGGGCGGCCTTCCCGACGTCCTTCGCCGCGCTGACGGCGCTGATCGCCGAGGCGGGCGGCGGGGCGCGCGGCGGGGCGACCACCGGGGCGCAGGCCCCGGCGAGCGTGCTCGTGCTCTCCGGGGACGTGCACCACGCGTATGTGGCCGAGCCCCGCTGGCCCGACGGGACCGGTCCGGAGGCGCGTGTGCTGCAACTCACCTGCTCCCCCGTCCACAACGCCATACCGCTGTCGATAAGGGCGGGCTTCCGCTTCGGCTGGAGCGCCGCGGCCCGGGCGCTCGGCCGGCGGTTCGCCCGGCACGGCCGCTGCCCGCGCCCGCCCGTCGAGTGGCGGAAGACGGGCGGACCGTGGTTCGGCAACCAGCTCATGACACTGACCCTGCGCGGACGTTCGGCCCGGCTTCGGCTGGAACAGGCCCGGGACGACGGCGTCCTGTCCACCGTCCAGGAATCCGACCTCACTCCGTGATCCGGGCGGCGCCGGCCCGCCTGCGGGGCGACCCCGGGACGACCGCGGACTGGTACCCCGACCGTGCAGCAGGCCACCGTCAACGCCTGACCCGACGGCCGCCCGCCCGAAGGTGAACGGACTGTGCCGAACACACGAGCCCCCCGTGAATCTGCTGTCACACCCCAGGCGTACGCTGTATGGCTGTCATTGGCCGCACCTGCCGCTCCCCCGCGACACAGCGGCACGGTCGGACCGCCACGGGGGAGACAACGGGGAGTCTGCGGTGTTCGAGAGTGTGGGGGCGTTGCTCGGCAGCCCCTGGATCTACGCGGTGGTGGGCCTGTCGGTCCTCCTCGACGTGTTCCTTCCGGTACTGCCGAGCGGGGTGCTCGTCATCACGGCGGCGACGGCCGCGGCGGCGGGCTCGGGCGCGGTGGCCGGCCAGGTCCCGCACGACGTCCCGGACATCATGGTCCTGATCCTCTCCGCGACGACCGCCTCCGTGCTGGGCGACCTGGTGGCCTACCGGCTGGCCTGGCGCGGCGGTGAGCGCCTGGACCGCGCGATCGCCAGCTCCCGTCGGCTGACCACCGCGCAAAAACGTCTCGGCGACGCCCTGGCCCGCGGCGGCGGCGCGCTGGTCGTGCTGGCCCGCTTCGCCCCGGCCGGTCGTTCCGTCGTCTCCCTCCTCGCCGGCACGGCCCACCGCCGCCCCCGCGAATTCCTCCCTTGGTCCGCGCTGGCCGGCCTGTCCTGGGCGGCCTACAGCGCCGCCCTCGGCTACTACGGCGCCCACTGGCTCGGCACGACCTGGCTGGCCACGGGCGTATCGGTACTCGCCCTGGTCGGCGCGGGTGCAGGCGCGGGCTACGTCATGCGCAGACAACCGGCGTAACGGGCCCGAGCCCGCCCCCCGTCGCCGGGGCCCTCGCCTCTGGGGTTCGCCGCCCCTGGGGCGCGCTACGCGCCCGCCGTCACGCTGCGGCCCGAGCCGCGTACCTCCAGGCCGTCCAACAGTTCGGCGGTGGCCGCGGTGATGGCCTCGACCGCTCTCTCGAAGACCTCCCGGTTGTGCTCGGCCGGCGCCCGGAAGCCGGACACCTTGCGGACGTACTGCAGGGCTGCGGCGCGCATCTCGTCCTCCGTCGCCTCCTCGGGCAACGCGGGCGGACGAAGCGTCTTGATACTCCGGCACATATACCCAGTCTCCCTCTCCGACTCTCTCTCCGGCTCCCTCTGTGGCTCCCCGGCCGCATGTCATGGTCAGCACCGCCTGCGGCGGGGCGTTGCTGCGCGCGCGGCCGAACGACACGGCGTGCCGGGCCGGTAGCCGCTCAGGGACCGGTGCGCAGGTCGAGACACCAGTCGTTGGACTGAATCGGGTTCCCCTTCGGGTACTCCAGCTCGACCTGCCCGAGCAGCGTGAACCCGGCCTTGCGGCAGACCCCGTTGGACGCGGGATGGTCCACCTTGGGGAAGGCGTGCAGCGCCGGGTGCCCACCGGTCTCCCGTATCTCCCGTACGACGTCGACGAGCGCGCGGGCGGCCCGCGCCGCGAGCGCTCTGCCTTGGAACTCAGGCAGGATCGCCCAGCCCGTCTCCCACACCGTGCCGTCCCGCCACTCGCGCTCCCAGTAGCCGATCGAGCCGACGGTCTCCCCGCCGTCCGCCAGCGTGACGCGGTACATGCGCCCGTTGAACGGCTCGACATACCGCCGATGCCGGTCGGCGAGCTTCTCCTGGCTCTCCGGCCCGCCCAAGTGCTCGGTCATCTCGGGGCTGTTGGCCCGCTCCAGCAACCAGAAGTCACCCTCCGCCCAGGGCACCAGCCGCACTCGCTCCACACCGTTGAGATCCATGCACCCACCGTAGAACGAGGGTCTGACATTGACCGGTTCACACGAACGCACCAAAGCAGCTCGCCACCCAAATTCGAACAGGCGTACCATTGCCGTGTGGCCAAGACCTATGACTTTCCCAGCGACCTGCGCGCCGGTCAGGAGGAGCTGCATCAGGTCCGAGCCGAGCTGTCGGCCCTGCTGAAGCGCCTCCCCTGGTCGGTCGAGCCCCTGGACGGCTTCAGCGACGACACCGGCTGGCGCAAGACCGAGCGCCCCGCCTCCCCCGGCTGGACGGCCGACGAACAGGCCGAGGTGGAGAAGCTCCGCCGGCGCGAGCACGAACTCGCGGTCTTCGTGACCTGCCACCGCTACTGGGCGGAGATCGCGGCCCCGGACCGGGTCGAGGCCCGCATGAACCTCAAGCACGCGCACGAGTAGGGTCCCCTTCAAACCGCTCTGTCCGTGGGGGGACACATGCGCATCCGCGCCGCCATCGCACTCACCGCAGCACTCCTTGCACTCACCGCCTGCTCCTCGGAAGGTGGCGACTCCGCCGCCGTCGGCGACTCGGGCACACCCGTGGCCGAGCCGACCGTCAGCGTCCCCGCCGAGCACGAGGGCGACGACCTGAAGGCGGCCGTCGCCGTCTACACCGCCGCGTACTTCGCCGCCGACGCCGACACCGCGTACGGCATGCTCTCCGCCCGCTGCGCCGAGGAGACGACGAAGGACGCGTACGCCGGCGTCGTCAAGCAGGCGAAAGCGGACTATGGCGAGGACCACCCGGCGACGGACATCGCACCGCAGGTGTCGGGCACGCAGGCCAAGGTCGCCTACAAGGTGCAGGGTCTGCCCAAGTTCGACCAGCAGGCGCAGCCGTGGACCCTGGAGGGCGACGCCTGGAAATACGACGCCTGCTGACGCACGACCGCAGCCTCAGCTAGGCGCCAACCCGGCCCGCGCCGGACGCCGGAACAGTTGCTCGACGACAGTGCTGCCCCAGCGATCTCCGGACTGCTCCGAGACCAGCGTGAAGCCGTGCTTCTCGTACATCGCGCGGGCCGTGTCGAGCCCTTGGAACGTCCACAGCGTCGTCGCCTCGGCACCGCTGTCGTCGCAGTGGGCCAGCGCGTCGTTGAGCAGCCGCCGCCCGAGACCTGTGCCACGAGCCTCCGCGCCCACCAGGAACCAGCGCAGATGCGCGTCGCGCGGGCCGCGGGACAGATCGACGGCGATCGAGCCGACGACCGTACCGCTCTCCTCGTCGCGGGCGATCCAGATCCGCCCGGCGGGGTCGTCGCGCCGGACGAACTCGGCGAGGTCTCCGGCGACCACCGCTTCGAACGCGACGCCGAAGCCGGCGATCACGGCGTACTCACGCGCATGCAGCGCGGCGATCTGCCCCACATCCCCCGGCCGCAGCTCCGTGTCCACCTCGATGGCGGCGCGGGAACCGGGAAACGGGCGCCCGAGGCGGCTCTGCACAAGAGCCTCGGCATAGATCCGCAGACCGCGCCGCACAGCCTCCTGCTCCGGCTCGGCAGGGTGCGCAAACGCCTTCTCCACCTGAGCCGTTCCGTGCCGATGAATCGCCCGGACGGTCTCCCGCCCCTTGCCCGTCAGCGACAAGGCCTTGTGCCGACGATCCGCCTCGCCCAGTTCCTCACGAATCTCATCGGCATCGACCAGCCTGCGCAGCAACCGACTCACGGTCGAACGATCCAACAACAACTCGCCCGCAAGCTCGGCAGCCGTGATCCCGGGCGCCCGATCGATCTCGATCAACGCATGCACGGTGGACGGCGGATAAGGCGACGCCGCAAGCGTCGAGTCCATAAACCCCAACTCCCACGCCACCCGCCGAGCATGAGCCCGCACCGCCAGGACACGACCCTCGTTCCGCATCCAACAGATGCACCACCCAACCGATGCACGAAGCAACTAATCGGGGCTTGTGCGCAGTCGCCCACGGACCGCGGCACACGAACGCACGCAGGGCTTCGAGGGCTCGCAGCCCTTGCGGTCTTCGGCCTTCCCGCTTAGCAGATTCACCCCAGAACCACACCGAAATCCCCCTGATTGGGCCCTTATTTAGCACGATCGAATGACCTTCCCGGTTTGGTGCAACCACACAACGCCCACACCAGTCGCACACCTGCAAACCACAAGCGATCCCTCGGGGGGACACGTGAGCCAGCAGTACCCACAGCACCGGCCGCAGCAGCCCGGATGGGGAGCCCCTCAGGCCCCGGGAGATTTCCCTCCGCCGCCGAAGAAGCGCAGCGTCGGCAAGATCGTCGGTCTCGGCTGCGCCGGCGTCTTCGGCCTGTTCCTCATGATCGGCATCATCGGCGCCGTTGCGAGCGGCGGCGACAGCAAGGACACCAGCGCCCCCGACGTCAAGCCCGCAGCCGGCGTGCCCGAGGACGAACAGCCCGCCGCCGACTCCGCGCCGAGTAAGGCCGCGAAGACCGAGGGCACATCCGAAGCGCCGAAGAAGAAGGTCGTCACCTTCAAGGTGTGGGGCACCGCCCCCGCCGGCGCTCTGGGCCCGCTCGACATCACCTACGGCTCGGACAGCGACAACCGCAAGGGCACGTTCAAGGACGGCACGTTCGAGGCCACGCTGCCCCTGGACGGCGACGCGCTGTACTACAGCGTGATCGCTCAGCTCCAGGGCTCCGGAGACATCAACTGCTCGATCACGGTGGACGGCCACACCGAGAACGGCCACGCGTCCGGCGGCTACAACATCTGCAACGCACAGGCCAACGCCGGCCTCCTGGGCAGCTGGGACTGACAGCCGCCAGTCGCCTTCCTGGGCTCGATGTGGACCTCGGACGCAGAAGCGGCCTCCCGGGTTTCCCCGGAAGGCCGCTGACCTGCTGACTGACCTGGTGGGCGCGGACGGTTTCGAACCGCCGACATCCTGCTTGTAAGGCAGGCGCTCTACCCCTGAGCTACGCACCCAGGACGAGTCGACAGCCTACATTGCCGCGGGCCGTGCCCCGCAAACCCGTATCGCCCCGTGCCGGTGTCTCGGGGGTTATCCCCACCCCGGTTCCGGGAGCGGGCCGGATCGAGTGGCGGGCCGCCGGTGCCTACCGTCGTGAGTGCCTTGTCAGAGCGCCTCAGGGGGAGATCGATCATGGCCCGTAGGACCCGTACAACCCGTACAACCCGTTCCGTCCTCGTCGGCGGGGCCGTCCTGGCCCTTGCCCTGGCCGCGAGCGGCTGCGCGTCCGCCGATGATGACGCGCATCCCGATCGGCGGTCCTTCGCGTTGCAGGGCCGTACGCTCACCGTCGACTCCGACGACTCGGCGCTCGAGATCGTCGCGTCGGACGACACCGAGGCGGGGACCGTCGACGTCACCCGGTGGTTCCAGGGGTCGGTGGCCGTCGGCAAGGCGCCGAAGGTGACCTGGGCGATGGCGGACGACCGGCTGACGCTGCGGGTGCAGTGTTCCGGGGTGGTCGCCGACTGCGCCGCCAAGCACCGGATCGAGGTGCCCCGGGGCGTCGCCGTGAAGGTCGGCAGCGACGACGGCAGTGTCCGGGCGCGGGGCTTGCGGGACGCGCTGAGCGTGCGCACCCAGGACGGCTCCGTGCACGTCACCGACTCCAGCGGGCCGCTGGAGCTGCGCAGCGACGACGGTTCCGTCCGCGCCGACGTCTCCTCGCGCACGGTGGACGCGCGCACCGAGGACGGCTCGGTGCGCCTCACCCTGAGCGCGGTGCCGGACCGGGTGGAGTCGGTCAGCGACGACGGGTCCGTGACGATCACACTGCCCGAGGCGGCCTACCGGGTCACCGCGAAGTCCGGCGACGGCGCGGTCGACGTCTCCGTGCCGCGCGACGAGTCCAGCGCGCACGTCGTGAGCGCACGCACGGCCGACGGCAAAGTCACCGTCAGGAACGCGAACTGAACGCGAACTATCCGACCCGTGTGTTCGTCCTTAACCGGTGGGAGAATGACACCGGCAGGGTGGATGACAGCACGGGAGAGGGATGTGACGGCGACACCAGCGCAGCCGTATTCGCCGTTGGCCCCGCACGCACGACCTCGTGCCCTGCACGCGCTCACCGACGCCCTGACGCTCGTCGCCCTGCCTCTCGTGGTCGTCCTCGCGCTGCCCGCCGCGTTCGCCGGCGGCGGCACCCGGCGCTGGTTCGGCGGCCGGGCGGAGGGCCAGCGGGCCGAGGCCCAGGCGGCGAAGGACGCCGCGGCGGCCGCCTTCTACGAGTTGGACACCGCCCAGCGCGACCTGCGGATCTCGATCGAGACGATCCAGGCCGTGGACGACACGCCGGCCGCCCGGCGGGCCGTCGCCGACTTCCAGGCCGTCGGCAGGCGGATCGACGAGGCCAGCCACCAGTACATCGAAGCCGTCGACGCCCACGATCTCGACCGGGACGACCTGGAGGCCTCGGCGGCCGCCCAGGCGCGCACCGAGCTGACCCGCGCCAAGGACGAGTTGGGTCGCGTCAAGCAGGAGCTGGACCGGTTCGCCGACGGTCTGGGCCCGCTGCTCGGCAAGGCAGAGACCCAGCTGGCCCGGCTCGCACCCGCCGTGGAGCGGGCCCGGCAGGCGCTGCTGGCCGCGTCCAACGCGCTGGACGCCGTCCGGGAGAGCGGGCTGCGGGCCGACGATCTCGCGGCGCGGCTGGCGGCGCTCGCGCCGGAGCTGACGAAGCTCAACCAGGGCGCGGGGCAGCACGGGGTGCCGGGGACCCTGGAGCGGGCGGAGCGGGTCGCACGGGAGGCCGAGGCGGTCCGGGTGGAGGCCGAGCGGCTGCCGGAGCGGGCGGCCGAGATCGACCACCGGCTGGTGTCGCTGCGCACCCGCGCGCAGGCGCTTCAGACGCGCTCCGGGCAGGTGGAGCCGATCCTGAGCGAGCTGCGGCGGCGGTTCACGGCGGCCTGCTGGCAGGACCTGCAGCATGTGCCCGACCAGGCCGGGGAGAGCGTCCGGCAGGCCGAGGCGAAGCTGAAGGAGGCGCAGGCGGCGCGGGACGCGCAGCGCTGGCCGGACGCGACCGCGCTGCTGTCCACGGTGCGGGCCCTGCTGAACAACACGGACGAGGCGGTCTCGGCCGCCGGTGACCGGCTGACCAGGCTGAACGCCGTGCAGAAGGATCCGCAGGCGGAGATCGACCGGACCCGGTTCGCGATCCGGGACGCCCAGCGGCTGGCCATGGCGGGGCGCAACACGCCCGATCCTCGGCATGCGCGTCCGCTGGACGACTCGGTGGCCCGGCTGGAGCGGGCGATCACCACGCTGGAGGGCCGGCACCCCGACTACTGGCACTTCCTGACCGAGACGGAGGCGGTCCGGCAGGCGGTCGGAGCCGTGGTGTCCCTGATCCGCGAGGAGCGCGGCACCGGGCACTGACGGCGGCCCGACGGCGGACCGACACCGGACTGACGGCGGACTGACGGCGCACTGCCGGGGGCCCGGCGTTGCCCCCGGGGGGCGAGGGGCGGATATTGGGTACGCAAGGCCTCCGTCGGCACGTCCACTCCCAGGGAGGCGGAGATGGCCGCACACGCACTGCACAGCCGTCCCAAGCGGCGGATCACGTTCAACGAGCATCTGCCGGTCGACCACCGGCTGAATATGGTCTACCGGATCGGCGCCGGGCTGATGGGCCTCGGGCTGCTGGTCTTCGGGATCTTCGGCGTCATCGACAAGATCGGTTTCTTCGACACCGGCGGGGACGAGGTGTGGAGCCTCAACACCAACGGCGCGCTCAGCTGGCTGTCGATCGGCGTCGGGCTGCTGCTCTTCGTGGGCATGGTGATCGGCGGGAACTTCGCGTCCACGCTCAACATGACCCTCGGTCTCCTGTTCATCGCCAGCGGCTTCCTGAACATGGCGCTGCTGGAGACGGACTACAACTTCCTGGCCTTCAAGATCCAGAACTGCATGCTCAGTTTCGTGATCGGGATCCTGCTGATGGTCTTCGGGATGTACGGCCGGGTGGGGTCCGTCCTGCCGCACGACAACCCGTACTGGCGAGCCCGCCACCCCGCCGAGTGACGGGGTGACGGGCCGGCCGGCTCAAGCGCGCTGCGCGTACCGGATCAGGTGCGGTACGCGTAGTAGTACGCGTTCGGGTACGAGGACACGATGCTCGCCACCGACCTGCGGAGCGTGTTGTTGGAGTGGTACGTCAGGTACGGCACGCCACCGCTCTTGGAGGTGACGATCATCGTGTGGTCCTTGGACCCGTCCCGGTCGAAGTCCACCTGGAGGACGTCGCCGACCTCCATCTGGTAGACGTTCGCGAGGTTGGTCGTCCGCTTGGTGTTCTGGGTGAACCAGGACCACTCGTTGACGCCGACGAACGAGTACGACTGGATCTCGTTGTTGCCGAACCACCGGGTGTAGTCGTAGACGTACCCGGGGACGTGCTTCCAGCCGCCGGCCTTCAGGGACTGGCTGACGAAGTTGGTGCAGTCGCCGCCGGCGCCCCGGCCGTTGAAGTCCGGGTAGTCCTTGTTGTAGACGTTCCAGTACTTCTCGGCGTACGTCGCCATCGCCTTGTAGTCGAAGGCGGTGCCGGTCTTCGGGACGGCGGCCGGGTTGCGGGTGGTCGCCGCGCGCGGGGCGTTCGGCATGTCGTCCGCCTTGGCCGCCTTGACGGTGACGGTGGCCGGCTTGGACAGCGTGTTCACCGCGAGACCGCCCTGGTCGGTGTCGCGGATGTCCGTCAGCTGCCAGTTGCCCTGCCCGTCGGCCTTGAAGGTCAGCTCGTGCTGGGCCTGGAAGCCGGTGGTCTTGGGCGCGTTGCCGGTCGTCCGGGCATAGGTCAGGGTCGTGGTCTCGGTGACCGCGGCCTTGGCCGTGCGGCCCGTCACGCGCGTGGCGTTCAGGGTGACGACGGTGGCGGCCTTGCTGTACTTCTCGCCGGCCTTGGCCAGCTTGTCCTTGCGCTGCCCGAGCGAGGACAGCGTGGAGTCCTCGGCGCGGGCGGTGGTGGAGGACAGCTTGACGTCACCGGAGAAGCCGTTGGTCAGCGGCTTCTCACGGTCGCCCTGCGTGCCCGTGACGAGTGCGTCCGTGCGGTCGGTGAAGACCGCGTCCGCCAGACGCTGGAAGGTGGCCTTGGTGCCCGCGTCCACCGTGGGGTCGTCGGTGACCGCGGCGCCGGCGGACCAGTTGGGCAGCAGAGCCACTCCGGCGACGACCGAGGTCGCGGCTGCCCCGAGTATGGAGACGCGACGGCGCGTCCCGCTCAATTTCCTTGACTTCACTGATGTTTCCCCTCTTGCCCCGGCGGAGGGATGCCGGGAAGGGCATCTTTGCATGGCATGTGTAGCCGTTGTGAAGAGGGCTACGGTTGAGGTTTGGTCACTTCACGACGGTCGACCAGTCCGGACTCTGGGCCGGGTCGAGGCTGCGCATCCGCTCCAGCGTCTCGGGCTTCTGGACGTCCATCCAGTCGGCCAACTCCTTGAAGGACACGCACTTCACGTCCTTCTTGGTGCACACGTTCTCGATGACCTGGTCGACGGCTTTCATGTAGATGCCGCCGTTCCATTCCTCGAAGTGGTTGCCGATGAACAGCGGGGCCCGGCTGCCGTAGTACACGCGGTTGAAGCCGCCCATGTAGGCGTCGAGGGTCTCCTGCTCCCACTGCGCGTACTTGGCGGGGTCGCCTTGGGGCTCGCCGTCGGACTGGTTGGCGAGGAAGTTGAAGTCCATGGACAGGGACTGGACTTCGCCGAACGGGAGCGCCTGGAGCGGGAAGTCCCAGAGGCCGTTCTTCTTCGACGGCCAGATCTGGAAGCCGCCCGGGTTGGACGCGTCGTAGCGCCAGCCGTAGCTCTTGGCGGCCTTCACCAGGTTCTCCTGGCCCTCCAGGCAGGGCGCCCGGCCACCGGTGACCTCCTTCTTGAAATCGAAGGGCAGCGGGTCCATGTCCTTGTAGCCGGTGTTGGTCTTCCAGTTCTCCGCGAACTCGTAGAACTGGTCGATCTCGCTCTTCCACTCGTCGACGCTCCAGAAGCCGCCGCCCTTCGCGCCGCAGAAGTGGCCGTTGAAGTGGGTGCCGATCTCGTTGCCCTCCTTCCACGCCTCCCCGAGCTGCTCCAGCGTGGTGCGGATGTGTTCGTCGGTGGGGTAGCTGATCGCGGCCGAGCCCTTGGAGTGCTGCGGCGGGGAGTACAGGTTCTTCTTGCTCTTGGGCAGCAGATAGATGCCGGTGAGGAAGAAGGTCATGTTGGCGTTGTACTGCTCGCCCATCTTGCGGTAGTGCTCGAAGAGGCCGTCGTCGCCCATGAGCGCGCCGTCCCAGGAGAAGACGACGAACTGCGGCGGTTTCTCACCGGGCTTGAGCGGGACGGGCTTCAACTGACCCGTCTGCGGCCCGGTGTACGAGGTGGAGCCGTCCCCCAGGACGTGGGTCTTGCCGTCCCACACGGGCTCCTCGGTGGCCTTCGTCACGCCCGGTTTGCTCTCCCCCGAGGAAGCAGTCGGCGCGGTGTTGGTCGTGCGGTTGAGCACCAGGTAGCCGCCCACCAGGGACGCGACGACGAGGAGCGCCGCAAGCGTCATGAACCCCGGGTGCGTGGTGGCGGGGCGGCGCGGTGCCGGGGCCTTTCGGCGACGGCCCGACGGTGACTTCATGTGCGGATCATTCTCCGGAAATCGGGGACTGGGGTGCCCGCTCGGTGGTCAGCCGAGCGGGCTCATGGCACCTGACCAGATGCCGTAGGGAACGCTGTCTTCGGTCGTGCCGGCGATGCCCTTCAGTGGAAGCGGTTCGAGGCTCTTGGCGAGGTCGATGCGGTAGACGACGACTGCGGTGGACACGGCCTTGGCCGTGCCGACGTACCAGGCGGCGGTGTCGTTCTGGGTGGTGCCCCGCTTGCCGGTCACCTGGCCGAGCGAGCCGGACCGGGCGGCCTGCGACTGCGAGGCGGGCACGTCGTCCGGGTGGGCGGTGCGGAAGGAGTCCGCGAGCGCGGAGTTGACCTCCTCGGCCACGTCGGCGCCGAACGCGCGGGTGGAGTCCGGGGCTTCGAGGACGACCTTGGTGCCGTTCCTGGTGATCATGCGCACCGAGTAGGGCTCGGTGTGCTTGCCGCCCGCGGCGAAGGTGGAGTAGCCGCTGGCCATGCGGATGGCGCTGGGTGTGACGCTGCCCGTGGACAGCGCGGGCACCTGCGCGCCGAAGCTGGAGGACAGCAGCCCGGACTTCTCGGCGGTGGAGCGCAGCACGTCCAGGCCGACGTCCATGCCGAGCTGGGTGAACGGCGAGTTCACCGACAGTTCCAGCGCCCGGTGCAGGGAGATCTGCCCGTAGGACTTCGCTCCGTCGTTCTCGGTGGCGAACTTCTTGCCGTTGCGGTCCCAGTAGAAGCCCTCGGGGGTGGTCAGCAGCTCCTCGTCGTCGCCGTCGTAGAGCGAATCGCCGGTGACGTCGGTGGTCTCCCCGTCGCGGGTCTTGTGGATGCCGTGTTCCAGGGCGGCCGCGTACACGAACGGCTGGAAGGCCGAGCCGGCCGCGACGGTCGTGGCGTTGGACTCGTTGTAGCCCTGCGTACGGTGGTCGGGGCCGCCGTAGACGGCGAGGATCCGCCCGTCGGCGGCGACCGAGGAGGCGCCGTAGTGCGCGTCCGCGGCGTCCTTCGGGTCGTCCTTCTTGGCCTGCTTGCGGGCCTTGGCGACCGCGTCGGTGAGCTGTGCCTCGCGCTTCTTGTCGAAGGTCGTGTAGATCTGGTAGCCGCCGAGGTCGAAGTCCTTGTCGGAGATGTTCCCGGCCTTCTTGGCGTACTGGGTGGCGAGTTCCACGAGGTAGTCGCTCTGCTCACCGGTGTCGTACAGCGGGTTGGACTTGAGCGGCTCGGGGAACTTCTTGAACTCCGCGCGCTCGGCCTTGGTCAGCTTGCCGATGTCGACCATCCGGTCCAGGGTCCACGACCAGCGTTCGACGGCCCGGGCGCGGTTGGCGGAGTTCAGGGTGGGGTCGTAGAGGCCGGCGCCCTTGAGGAGGGAGGCGAGGAACGCGGCCTCGCTGGCGTTGAGCCGGCTGACGTCCTTGCCGTAGTAGGCCTGGGCGGCGCGCTGGATGCCGTAGGTGCCGCGGCCGAACCAGCTGGTGTTGAGGTAGCCCTCGAGGATGTCGTCCTTGCTCATCTGGTTGTCCAGCTTGAGGGAGATCATCGCCTCGGTGAACTTGCGGCTGAGCGTCTGGTTCTGGTTCAGGTAGACGTTCTTGACGTACTGCTGGGTGATCGTGGAGCCGCCCTCGGTGTCGCCCTGGCCGATGGTGCGGAACAGGGCGCGGCTGATGCCCTTCACGGAGATGCCGGGGTCGCTGTAGAAGGTGTCGTTCTCGGCGGCGAGCACCGCCCAGCGGACGTCCTCGGGAATGTCCTTCAGCGGCATCGCCTGCCGCTGCACCCAGCCGGTGCGGGCCATCGGGGTGCCGTCGGACCAGAAGAACACGTTGTCCTGCTGGGTGGCGTACGAGTTGAGGTTGTCCGGGACGTCGGTGGCCGCGTAGGCGACGACGAGCAGCATGCTGCTCAGGCCCAGGGAGGCGAGGAAGCCGCCGAGGGTCTGCCGCCAGGAGGGTATCCAGCGCCGCCAGCCGGTACGGCCCGGGCGCGGGTACTGCGGGCGCAGCTTGCGGGCGTAGGGCTTGACACGAGCAACGTACGGGGCGAGGACGGCCATGAGCGGCGCGAGTCTGGGGCCCAGAAGCGCGGATATTCGGGCGAGAAGGGGAGGAGTGGGGGCTTTGCGGCGGTTTTTCGAAGAACGCGCTTTCTTTCCGTCATCACCCTGGGATATGTCCGGCACCGCAGGAATGTCGGACATTCGCAGCTGCATGGTCTCGTCGGCCTGGAAAGAGGCAGGGACCTTCAACTGCATGGTGGCATCCGGCTCCTGGGGCTCCTCCCCCTGCCCCGCCTGGGTCACGACGCGTCTCCCTCCGCACTCCGTATTGCTCGCGGGCAGACGTACAGACTTACGAGGGCCTGACATGGTTGCCGTTGATGCGGCCGCAAATTTTGAACCCTCCCGACCTCCGGGTTCAACGCGGCGCTCTCAAATTACCAGCGCCCTTCGCAAATTCTCCACATAAGAAAACGACAGAAGTGAACAGAGGTGAAACCGCTGACACCATGTCCGACCATAGGGGCTTACTCTGGCCCCATGCCACGCTACGAGTACCGCTGCCGGACCTGCGGCGACACCTTCGAACTGAGCCGCCCGATGGCGCAGTCCGCGGATCCCGCCGACTGCCCGGCGGGCCATGCAGACACGGTCAAACTTCTGTCAACGGTGGCCGTGGGAGGAACCAAGTCCGCCCCCGCAGCCAATTCGGGCGGCGGAGGCGGCGGAGGCGGTTGCTGCGGCGGCGGTTGCTGCTCCTGACACTCCTGTATTCCGGGGCTTCCGTGGGTCGGCTTCAGCTCCCGCGGACGCCCTTCAGGAACTCCCGCAGGATGCGCTCGCCGGCCAGCACGCCCCGCTCGGGCAAGGCGGTGATCTCCGGAGCCGTCCAGGCCGTGTCGGCGAGCTCGCCGTGTCCCGGGCGCCAGCCGCGGTCGGCGGCCAGCAGCAGATCGGCGTCGAGCAGCGAGTCGCCCGCCGCCAGCGTCAGTTCGGCGCCGGTGCGGCGGGCCACCTCGCGCACGGCCGAGCTCTTGGTCAGCGGCTTCGGCACGAAGTAGATCTTGCGGCCCTGGAGCGACACGGTCCAGCCGCGGTTCTCCGCCCAGGCCGCGAGCTCCTTCACCCACTCCTCGGGCAGCAGCTCGCGCTCCACCACCAGATAGACGAACAGGTCCTCGGCGATGCGCTGCTTGCGCAGCCACAGCGGATCCGCCGTCTTCGCCAGGTGCTCCTGCACCTCGGCGAGCGGCGCGCACTCGTCGGCCAGCCGGGCGAGGACGCTCCCGTGCCAGTCCTCGTCGGTGGCCCCGTCGACCAGCAGATGGCCGCCGTTGGCGCAGATCGCGTACTTCGGCGCCGGGCCGGGGAGGTTGATGCGCTGGTACTGCTTGCGCGTCCGGGTCGTCGTCGGCACGAAGACCGCCGCGTCGCCGAGGTCGGTCAGCAGCTGCGCCGACGTCTCCGTCATGAACGACAGCGGCTTCGCCTCGTGCACCTCCACGCACAGCAGCCGCGGCGCGCGGGCGTCCGGCATGGTCAGCGCCAGGGCGGCCGCCGAGTAGATGAGCGTACGGTCGAGATCGCTCGCCACCAGCACCGGCATCAGACCGCCACCGCCTTGCCGTCGGCGCCGGTCGCACCGCGCGTGTACTGCGGGTGGATCAACCCCACGCAGGTGTACGGCAGATCGTCGACCTCCTCGACGGGCACCCCTCGCTGGTCGGCGAGCAGCCGCACATGGTCCAGGTCGGCGCCCGCGCCGGCCCGCGCCAGGATCTTCCACGGCACCCGGCGCAGCAGCACCCGGGTGGTCTCGCCGACGCCCGGCTTGACCAGGTTCACATCGTGGATGCCGTACTCCTCGCTGATCCGCTCGACCGCGCGCCAGCCCTCCCAGGTCGGGGTGCGGTCGCCGGCCAGCAGCTCCTTCACCGCGCCGTCGACGGCCTCCGCGACCTCCGGGAAGCGGGCGGCGACGGCGTCCAGGAAGGCCACCGAGACGTCCGAGCCGGCGAGTTCGCGGTAGAACTTCGCGCCGTGGAAGTCGTTCGGCCCGACCAGGTCGGCGCGCAGCACGGTGCGCGAGATCAGCCCGGAGACGGTCGAGTTGAGGCACGCGGACGGGATGAGGAAGTCCTCCCGGGTGCCGTACGTCCGCACGCACGAGCCCGGGTCGGCCAGCACCGCGATCTCCGGGTCGAAGCCGGCCGCGCCGCCGCCCGCCTCGAACTCCTCGATGGCCGCGGCCAGCTCACGGGTGATGGCGCCCTTGCCGGTCCAGCCGTCGACGAAGACGACGTCGCGCGGGTCGTGATGGGCCGCCAGCCAGCGCAGCGCGTTGGCGTCGATGCCCCGGCCGCGCACGATCGACACGGCGTAGTGCGCCAGGTCCAGCCCGTGCCGGGCCTGCGCCCAGCGCCGCATCAGCACGCCGACGGGGGTGCCGGCACGGGCCAGCGAGACGAGGACGGGGCGCGGGATGGGGGTCCCCCCGCTCGAGCGAAGCCGAGAGTGGGGGAGCTCCGCGATGACGGTCTCGGTGACGACGCCGACGGCCTGCGCGATGCGGGCCGCGGAGGTCTCCAGGGCGGCGTGGAACAGCTCCTGGTACTGCTCGCTGGGCTGGTACTCCACGGGCAGCGACTCGGCGTAGTGCGCGCCGCCGCTCTGGATGGCCTCCTCGCGCTCCTCGGTCGGCGCCTCCAGCGTGACGTCCGAGAGGTCCTGGAGCAGCCAGCCGACCTCTTCGGGCGGGTACGAGGAGAAGGCGGGGCCGCGAAGGGGCTCGGGCAGCATGGCGGGCCTTTCGGGTACGTACAGCGGCTCGGGGACGTAGCTGGGCACGACCGCGAGGATCACGTGCGGGGTGTGCGCGGCGAGCTGGGCGAGGAGGCCGTCGGGGGCGTGCAGCGCGGCGGTGTCGGCCACCGAGTCGACCACGGCGACGACGGCGTCGAAGCCACCGCCTGCGACGTTATAGGCATAGCGCTCGCCGGGGCCGTCGGCCGGGTCGTCGTGGGCGGGGAAAACGATTCGGCTGCGGATCGCGTAGCCGGGGTCGTCGACCGCGAGGACGGGTGAGCGGGTGGTGGTCGAGTAGCGGACCTCGGCGTCCGTGACCTGTTCCAGCTCGCGGGCGAGTCTGAGGGGGGCGTACATCAGCTCCTCGAAGCCGAGGATGTGCACGCGATGCGCGTCTGCGGGTATCGCCTCGGCAAGGCGGGCGGCCATGGCGGGGAGGGCGGATTCGAGGCGGTCGCGGTGGGCGGGCGTGAACCCGTGCCGGCCGCCGTCCGGCAGCCCGCGGGGCCAGTGCAGGTCTACGCGGGTGAGGCTGCGGTTGCCGTCCGGGCGCGGGCCGGTGGGGGCTGGTCGCGCAGTTCCCCGCGCCCCTGGGGGGTTGACCCCTGAGTCGGCTTCGGAGCCAGCGCCCTGTCTTGGCTCCGCTGTGGCTTGTCGCGCAGTTCCCCGCGCCCCTGGGGAGTCGGCGCCCAGGTTGGCTTTCAGGGGCGCGGGGAACTGCGCGACCGGCCCCGACGCACCCGCAGCCGACTCGTACCGCGCAACCAGTTCCTGCCCTTTCTCCAGCACCCCCGCCGGCAGGCGCACCGTGCCGGAGGCGGTGGTGACCAGGTCCACGCGGGCAGCGATCTCACGGGCGAACGCGTCCAGGCGGCCCGCGTCCTGCGCCGAGCGCATGTCGACCAGGGCGACCACGACATACCGGGGGCGCGGATACCGCTCGTGCAGTGCACGGATCGTGTTCAGCACCGTGTTGCCCGTCGAGAACTCGTCGTCGACCAGGACCAGCGGGCCGTCGCCGATGAGCAGGGCCGGGTCCTCCGGGAGGAGGAGGTGGGAGGTGGCGTGGGAGTGGGACTCCTCGAAGCCGCCCGCCGGGGCGATGCCGGGGACCGGGCGGCGCGTGGAGTGCAGGTAGGGCGCGCTGCCGAGGCCGTCGGCGACGCAGTGGCCGAGGCCGGTCGCCGTCTCCGCATAGCCCAGGACGACCGCCCCGGCCGCCTCCTTCGCCCCGAGCAGCTCGCGCACCCGGCGGCCGAGCGCGAAGCCGTGGCCGTGCACCACCGACGGGGACTGCGGGACGTGCTTGCCCAGCACGTTGGAGACCAGCAGATGCGCCCGCTTGGGGTTGCGGCGCAGGGCCAGCCCCAGCAGGTCCGGCAGGGTGTCGTCGCCCAGGAGTTCGACACCGAGCCGCTCGGCGACCCAGGTCCCCGACCAGCTGCCGTCGGCCCCGTGGTCCGCTGCCCCGTTGTTCACTGCGTTGTTCATGCGTCCCTAGAAAGTGAGGTGGTGATCAGCCGGGTATGGCGGCGGCGAGCAGGTCGACGAAGCTGACGTCCTCGTGCGCGACGCCGAAGACCTCGGCGCGGAGCATGGTGCGCTCGGCCCAGGCGCGGTGCGGCTTCACCTCGTTCATCTTGTTCGTGTACTGCGACCGCAGCACACCCCCGCCGCCGCGTTCCGGCCGCAGGATGTCCGCCGCGTCGCTGTACTCCTCGTGGCTGACGACGGACAGCGCGTGCACGGCCGGCACGTGCGAGGGGTGAATGCAGGTCTTGCCGAGCAGGCCGTTGGCGTGGTCGAGGGAGATCTCGCGCAGCAGCCCGTCCATCGCGTGCTCTATCAGTCTCTCGCGCAGCTCCACGGCCTGTCCCTCCAGGAAGGGGCTGTGCCGCAGCATCGGCTTGAACATGCGCTCGGGGACCCGGAAGTACTCCCACACCGGCCCGGTCACCGTGAACCCGGTGCCGTCGGCCCGGCCCAGCATGTTCACCACGTCGGCGATCACGGAGGCGACGATCTGGACGTCGTAGGCGGTCATGTCGGGCGCGCGGCGCAGCCCGTACGAGGAGCAGAAGTCGGTCACGCCGAGGCGCAGCGCGAGGACCCGGCTGCGGTACTTGTCGACCGCGCGGGCGATGCCCTCCAGGGCGTCCACCCGGGACTCGCGGTACATCAGCTCGGGCGTCTCCAGCACGGGCATGCCGAACAGCCGGCGTCCGCTCGCCGCCTCGGCGCCCGCCAGGGCCTCCAGGAAGGGGATGCCGCGCGCCTCGGTGAACTTCGGGAACACGAACCCGCTGAGCAGCCGTGCGGTGTCGCCGAGCCGCCCGACCAGGTCGGGGATCTGTTCGGGCGTCCGCACCCGGATGAAGAGCAGCGGCTTCTCGACGTCGGTGCGGCCCGCCAGGTCGGCGAACTGGCGGACGAGGTTCTCCTCGCCGGCCGCCACGTCCTCGTCGCCGATGGAATCCTCCAGGCAGAGCACCATCGACACCACGCCGCGCCCGGTCTGTTTGACGACGTCGTCCGCCAGCCGGGGCCGGGTGGCCGGGCTGTACAGAGTGGCGCCCAGGGCCGCGGAGAGCAGCCTGGCCGGAGAGTCCGTGTCGAAGACGCACGGCTCCCGGTAGAAGAGGCGCTGGCGCACCTCAGGGGCGAGGTGCCCGAAATGACGCATAAATCTCCCCCGTGGTGCAAGGTAAGTCGGTGGATTCGGCAAGAGGTGGCCGGTAATAGTACGTAGGGATCCATGTCAGAGGTTCCCACCAGGCATGAATTTCAGGTAACTCGCCCGTGAGAGTTGCCGTGCACCCCGCGTTGTCGTGAGCAGGACCGAGAAGGCAGGATGACCGCATGACGCACGCGATGCTGAAGGGGTCGAACGTCCCGCTGAAAGCCACCACGGTGCGCGCCGTGCTGCGCTGGACCCCCGGGCAGGGGGTCCCTGACGTCGACGCCTCGGCGCTGCTCCTCGGCCTCGACGGTCGGGTGCGCTCCGACGAGGACTTCGTCTTCTACAACCAGCCCCGGCATCCTTCCGGGAAGGTGTGGCGGCTCGGCAAGAAGCGGGTCGCCGAGGGCCTCACCGACACCATCCAGACAGATCTCACCGGTGTCGAGCCCGGCGTCGGACAGATTCTGCTCGTCGCTTCGGCGGACGGCGTCACGTTCGACCGCGTACGTACCCTCACCATCCTGCTGTACGACGCGACGACCGAGGGCGAGCCGCTGGCCACCTTCGACATCCGCCCGGAGACGGGCGAGGAGACGGCGCTGATCTGCGGCGAGCTGTACAGACGCGGCGACGGCTGGAAGTTCCGCGCGCTGGGCGAGGGCTACTCCAACGGCCTGAAGGGCCTGGCCACGGACTTCGGCATCTCGGTGGACGAGTCGGAGGAGGCCGCCGCCGCTGCTGCCGCCGCCGCCCCGGAGACGCCGCAGAACCCGAGCCCGTCCCAGCCGCTGCCCCCGGAGCGGCCGACCGCGGCCGTCCCCCAGCAGCAGCCGGCCTACGGCTACCCGTCGAACCTCCCCACCCACGGCTACGGCTACCCGGACGGCCCCTTCCGCCTGCCGCCGCAGGGGCCCCAGTTCATCGGCCGCTAGGCGCTCCGCTGGAAGTGCCGCGATGGCCGTCGTTCAGCTGCGGCGCCATCGTGGCTTGTCGCGCCCGCGCGGCGGAGCCGCACATGTCAGCGCCCCGCGCCCCTTAGGGGGCGCTGCCGACTGCGCGGCCAGCCCCCACCGGCCCGTACCCGCCACGTCACGGAACCCGGCAGGGCAAGCCGCGCTATTTCTCTGCCTTCGCCTTGTACCCCCGCCCCCAGGTCAGCCCCCACCCGTACAGCCGGTCCAGCTCCGCCTGGAACCCGTAGACGAACCGCACCTCGCGCCGCACCATGAGCTCGCCCTTGACGTTCTCGATCATCACCACCGCACAGGACCGGGCCTGCGGATGCCGCTCGTCGAGGCCTATCTCGATCCGCGGTCCGTTGCTCGGGTACAGCGTGACCATCGCCTGTGTCCGGTCGAAGGCCGGCGTCGCGTCGTAGATGTAGACGAAGACGAGCAGCCGCTTGATCTCCTCGCGATGGTCGAGGTTGACGTACATCGTCTCGCCGGAGGCGGATCCGAACCGGTCGTCGCCGCTGAGCTTCACGTAGGGCGGCCCGTTCACGTCCCCCAGGAGCCCGCCCAGCGGCTGTACGACGCCCTTGGTGCCGTCGGCCAGCTCGTACAGGCAGCCGAGGTCGAGGTCGACGTTCACCATGCTCTGGCTGTGTCCGATGACCTCCGGCGGCCGCAGCGCCTTGAAGGGGTGCCGCAGCAGGCTCTCCCGCTGCGGCCCGCCGATGTCGGACGTCCGCATCCGCCAGGTCAGGTTGACGCGCAGGTTGCCGGTCGCGGCGCCCTGCTTGGTCAGGGACACCTGAGGGTGCCGTTTGGTCAACTCGATCGCGTTGGTGGCCGCGTTACCCGAGTCGAAGTCGGCCGCCCGGCTGCCCAGGAGCCCGTCGAAGAAGCCCATTCCCGCCCCCCACATCCATATGACCGAACGTCCGCCGAAAAGACCGGCGGGGCGGCCGTGGAGGACAGTTTCCTCACCGGCCGCCCCGCACAAGAGCGTTCCTCACTCAGAAGGTGATCACACCCCGGACGAGACCTCAGTCTTGTCGTCCGAGCCCTCCGCTTTTCCCTCTGCCGCTGCCAGCGCCTTGTTGCGGCGCACGGAGGACCAGAAGGACCAGCCGATCAGGCAGACGCCGACGAGACCGGTGATGACCTCGTTGATCTCGTACTGGATGGTGACCATGAGGATCACGGCCAGGGCGCCGATCGCGTAGTGGGCGCCGTGCTCCAGGTAGACGTAGTCGTCGAGGGTGCCCTGGCGGACCAGGTACACGGTCAGCGAACGGACGTACATCGCGCCGATGCCGAGACCCAGGGCCATGAGCACGATGTCGTTGGTGATGGCGAACGCGCCGATCACGCCGTCGAAGGAGAAGGACGCGTCGAGGACCTCGAGGTAGAGGAACATGAAGAACGCGGCCTTGCCGGCGAGGGCGACGGCCGAGGGCTTCTTGCCGGTGCGCGCGGCCTCTTCCTCCTCCTCGTGCTCGCGTTCCTCGTCTTCCTCGAGTTTCTCCTCGAAGTAGCCGGAGAGACCGCCGACGATCATGTAAGTGATCAGACCGGCGATGCCGGAGATCAGTACCGTCTCCGCCTTGTCGGCGTGACCACCGCCGTGCTGGTGGGCGCTGGCGGCGAAGGTGAAGGAGGTGATCAGCAGAACGATCAGGGCGATGCAGACCGACAGCATGTCGACCTTGCCGAGCTTGGCCAGCGGCCGCTCGATCCAGTGCAGCCACAGGATGTCGCGCTCTTCGAAGATGAAGTCCAGGAAGATCATCAGCAGGAACATGCCACCGAAGGCGGCGATCGCCGGGTGGGCGTCGGTGACGAGTTCCTGGTACTGGTCCTTGTTGTTGAGCGCGAGGTCGACGGCCTCGATCGGCCCCATCTTGGCGGTGACGGCGACGATGACGACGGGAAAGACCAGCCGCATGCCGAAGACGGCGATGAGCACACCGATGGTGAGGAAGATCTTTTGCCAGAAGGCATTCATCTTCTTCAGGATTCCGGCGTTGACCACCGCATTGTCGAACGACAGCGAGATCTCGAGGATGGAAAGGATCGCGACGATGCCGAAGCCTTCCCACCCCCCGTAGAAGACCGCTGCGACCAGGCCGAGCGCGGTGACCGCGAACGACCAGCCGAAGGTTTTCAGAAGCACTGGCTACCCAATCCTGTGTGTACGGGTCTCCCCCGCGCCGCACTCGGCTTTACTCATCCTTGACCACGAAGTCTAGATGCGAACTCCACGGGCGAAACACCTGGGTTGGTCCTGGCCTAAGAGCCGCAGGTCACCGGCTTCGAGCCAGATCCGCAAGGCCGCCTCCTCGAACCCCTGAACGGGCCGTCGCTCAGGACACGTTCACCCCGAAATCGAGTGCGATGCCCCGTAGTCCGGACGCGTACCCCTGGCCGACCGCCCGGAACTTCCACTCCGCCTGGTAGCGGTAGAGCTCACCGAAGATCATCGCGGTCTCCGTGCTCGCGTCCTCGCTGAGGTCGTAGCGGGCGAGCTCCTGGCCGTCGGCCTGGTTGACGACGCGGATGAACGCGTTGGAGACCTGCCCGAAGGTCTGGCCGCGCTCGTCGGCCATGTGGATGGAGACCGGGAAGACGATCTTGTCGCACTGCGGCGGCACCTTCGAGAGGTCCACCAACAGCGACTCGTCGTCCCCGTCGCCCTCGCCGGTGAGGTTGTCGCCGGTGTGTTCCACCGAGCCGTCCGGACTCTTGAGCTGGTTGTAGAAGACGAACCACTCGTCCCCCATCACGCGCCCGCTGTTGCACAGCAGTGCGCTGGCGTCCAGGTCGAAGGGGGCTCCGGTGGTGGAGCGCGCGTCCCAGCCGAGTCCGATCATCACCTGAGTGAGGTTCGGCGCGGCCTTGGACAGGGAGACATTGCCTCCCTTGGCGAGCGTGACGCCCATGATTGCTGGTCCTCCCCTAGGTACTGCCTCTTCGGTTGTCCTGCGCGTCCGGCGCCGACCGTAAACGGTGCGACGCCGGACGAACTTCAGGTGACTTCGGATTCTTCGGGCGACCCGGACCGACTCAGACGTTGACGCCGAAGTCCTGTGCGATGCCGCGCAGGCCCGACGCGTAGCCCTGGCCGATGGCGCGGAACTTCCACTCCGCACCGTGCCGGTAGAGCTCGCCGAAGACCATGGCGGTCTCCGTGGACGCGTCCTCGCTGAGGTCGTAGCGCGCGATCTCGGCGCCGCCGGCCTGGTTCACGACGCGGATGAACGCGTTGCGGACCTGGCCGAAGGACTGCTGGCGGTTCTCGGCGTCGTAGATCGACACCGGGAAGACGATCTTGTCGACGTCGGCCGGGACCGTGGCGAGGTTGACCTTGATCGCCTCGTCGTCGCCCTCGCCCTCACCGGTGGTGTTGTCACCGGTGTGCTCCACAGAGCCGTCGGGGCTCTTGAGGTTGTTGAAGAAGACGAAGTTGGCGTCACTGGCGACCTTGCCGGCGCCGTTCACCAGCAGTGCGCTGGCGTCCAGGTCGAAGTCAGTGCCGGTCGTGGTGCGGACGTCCCACCCCAGACCGACGATGACCGCGGTCAGGCCCGGGGCCTCCTTGGTCAGCGATACGTTGCCGCCCTTGCTGAGGCTGACTCCCACAAGTCCTCCATTGGTGTCCGGGGCGGGGAGCCCCGTCGTTCACGGATATATCGGATCAACGAGTCGATCCTAGTGACGGGTTCCCGCCGTATGCAGGCCTTGGAGCCGAAGAATCACAGGGTGTCGATCGCCTTCACGTACTCGGCGAGGTCGCGGGCGTCCGGCAGCGCGTTGACGACCGTCCAGCGCACGACGCCCTCCTTGTCGATGACGAAGGTGCCGCGCACGGCGCAGCCCTTGTCCTCGGCGAAGACGCCGTAGGCGCGGCTGACCTCGCCGTGCGGCCAGAAGTCGCTGAGCAGCGGGTACTCCAGGTCCTCCTGCTCGGCGAAGACGCGCAGGGTGTGGATGGAGTCGTTGGAGACGGCGAGCA
Source organism: Streptomyces sp. NPDC001858 (assembly GCF_053594615.1). NCBI lineage: Bacteria > Bacillati > Actinomycetota > Actinomycetes > Kitasatosporales > Streptomycetaceae > Streptomyces > Streptomyces sp. NPDC001858. The sequence goes on along the minus strand of NZ_JBSFEV010000003.1, from coordinate 409,839 downwards.
CCTGGGTGTCGCGGTCGGCGAACTGCGGCAGGTTGTCGCGGACCTCGCACAGCTCGCCGGTGCACACACCGGTGAAGGCGAACGGGTAGAAGAGCAGGACGACGTTCTTGCTGCCCCGGAAGTCGGAGAGCCGCACGGCGGCGCCGTGGTTGTCCTTGAGCTCGAAGTCGGGGGCCTTGTCGCCGACCTGGATCGCCATCGCCTGATTGTCCCTTCTGGGGGCTGTCTGGGTGAGAACACCCTACGCAGCGGTCGCCGAAGGGGAGCTGAAGGGCCGGGCACCAGCACCCGGCCCTTCGGCGTCACATCACTTCTCGGACGTCACCTCTGGGACGTCACTTCTTGGACTTCGCGGCCTTGGGCGTCACCAGCCGACTGCCGCTCCAGTCCTTGCCGACGCTGACGCTCTTGCTGGCCGACAGACCCGCAGTCGTCGCGGCTTCGGAGATGTCGCTCGGCTCCACGTATCCCGTACGGCCGGTCTTCGGCGTCAGGAGGAGGATCGACCCGCCTTCTTCGATGTACGTGGTGGCGTCCACCAGCGCATCCGTCAGGTCTCCGTCATCGTCGCGGAACCAAAGGACCACGGCGTCGGCGACGTCGTCGTAGTCCTCGTCCACCAGATCGCTGCCGATGACTTCCTCAATGGACTCGCGGAGCTCCTGGTCGACGTCGTCGTCGTAGCCGATCTCCTGGACCACCTGCTCGGGCTGGAACCCCAGCCTGACGGCAGGGCTCGTCCGCTCCTCCGCGTGGTCCGCGGTCGCGCTCACGGGTTGCCTCCTGATCATGATTCGGGAATAACTGAGCCACGCGCGTGCGCGAAGCATTGGCCGTAGTCCACACGGGCGGGACGGATCGCGCAAGTACCCGGCGGTTCGGACCGCCGAAACGGTGACGATCCTGGCCGTGTCGACGCAACCCCAGGCGCGCGATTCGGGCAGATCGTGACGTACACCACACCTATCTGCCCTGTTTGCGCATTTGAGAACCATCCAAGGGTACGAGATTCGAACGGGTGCCGGTTACCTAGGGCCTGCCCGGCCGAGCAGGTCGCAGAAAATCTGCGGCGCCTGTTCAGTACCGGTGAGCGGGGTGTGGGGCGTGCAGCTGCAAGGCGGAGGAGGGCGTCGACGCGGAGCGTCGGCAACCGACGACAACGCCGCAGATGCGCGTGCCACACCCCGCGCCTGCGGCATGATCGGCCGGGCAGGCCCTAGGGGTAGAGATGACGTTTGTCGCCTCGCGGTACACGATGGGGGCGATGCAGGTACCTAAGAAGCACCGAAATACCCGCGAGACCCTCAGTACGACACCCAAGACTCCCAGTACGACACCGAGCGAGAAACACAGCCCCACACAGCCCTCTGACAGGTAAGGAACAGCGTGGCTTCCGGATCCGATCGCAACCCGATCATCATTGGCGGCCTTCCTAGTCAGGTTCCTGACTTCGATCCCGAGGAAACCCAGGAGTGGCTCGACTCCCTCGACGCCGCGATCGACGAGCGCGGCCGGGAGCGGGCCCGCTATCTGATGCTGCGGCTGATCGAGCGCGCCCGCGAGAAGCGCGTGGCCGTGCCCGAGATGCGCAGCACGGACTACGTCAACACCATCCCCACCAGGGCCGAGCCGTTCTTCCCGGGCAACGAGGAGATCGAGCGCCGGATCCTCAACGCGACCCGCTGGAACGCGGCCGTGATGGTGTCCAGGGCCCAGCGCCCGGGCATCGGCGTGGGCGGCCACATCGCGACGTTCGCGTCGTCCGCGTCGCTCTACGACGTCGGCTTCAACCACTTCTTCCGCGGCAAGGACGAGGGCGACGGCGGCGACCAGGTCTTCTTCCAGGGCCACGCCTCCCCGGGCATCTACGCGCGCGCGTTCCTTCTCGACCGGCTCAGCGAGCAGAACCTGGACGCGTTCCGCCAGGAGAAGTCGAAGGCGCCCTACGGCCTGTCCTCGTACCCGCACCCGCGTCTGATGCCGGACTTCTGGGAGTTCCCGACCGTGTCGATGGGCCTGGGCCCGATCGGCGCGATCTACCAGGCGCGGATGAACCGCTACATGCAGGCGCGCGGGATCGCCGACACCTCGAAGTCGCACGTGTGGGCGTTCCTCGGGGACGGCGAGATGGACGAGCCGGAGTCGCTCGGCCAGCTGACCATCGCCGCCCGGGAGGGCCTGGACAACCTGACCTTCGTCGTCAACTGCAACCTGCAGCGGCTCGACGGGCCGGTACGCGGCAACGGCAAGGTCATCCAGGAGCTGGAGTCGGTCTTCCGGGGCGCCGGCTGGAACGTGATCAAGCTGATCTGGGACCGCTCGTGGGACCCGCTGCTCGCGCAGGACCGCGACGGCATCCTGGTCAACCGGATGAACACGACCCCGGACGGGCAGTTCCAGACCTACGCCACCGAGTCCGGCGCGTACATCCGCGATCACTTCTTCGGCGACGACCACCGGCTGCGCGCGATGATCGAGGGCATGACCGACGACCAGGTCCTGTACCTGGGGCGCGGCGGTCACGACCACAAGAAGATCTACGCGGCGTTCAAGGCGGCCGTGGAGCACACCGGCCAGCCGACGGTGATCCTCGCCAAGACGGTCAAGGGCTGGACGCTGGGCCCGAACTTCGAGGGCCGCAACGCCACGCACCAGATGAAGAAGCTGACGGTCGCCGACCTGAAGGGCTTCCGCGACCGGCTGCACCTGCCGATCTCCGACCAGGAGCTGGAGTCCGGCGCGCCGCCGTACTACCACCCGGGCCGGAACTCGGAAGAGCTCCAGTACATGCACGACCGCCGCAAGGAGCTCGGCGGTTACGTCCCGACGCGGGTCGTGCGCTCCAAGCCGCTCGCGCTGCCGGACGACAAGGCGTACGCGTCCGTGAAGAAGGGCTCGGGCCACCAGTCCATCGCGACGACCATGGCCTTTGTGCGGCTCCTCAAGGACCTCATGCGGGACAAGGAGATCGGCAAGCGGTTCGTGCTGATCGCGCCGGACGAGTACCGCACGTTCGGCATGGACTCGTTCTTCCCGAGTGCGAAGATCTACAACCCGCTCGGCCAGCAGTACGAGGCGGTCGACCGCGATCTGCTGCTCGCCTACAAGGAGTCGCCGACCGGCCAGATGCTGCACGACGGCATCTCCGAGGCGGGCTGCACGGCCTCCCTGATCGCGGCGGGCTCCGCGTACGCCACGCACGGCGAGCCGCTGATCCCGGTCTACGTCTTCTACTCGATGTTCGGTTTCCAGCGCACCGGCGATCAGTTCTGGCAGATGTCCGACCAGCTGGCGCGCGGTTTCGTCCTGGGCGCGACCGCCGGCCGTACGACGCTGACCGGTGAGGGCCTCCAGCACGCGGACGGCCACTCCCAGCTGCTCGCCTCGACGAACCCGGGCTGTGTCGCCTACGACCCGGCGTTCGGCTTCGAGATCGCGTACATCGTGCAGGACGGGCTGCGCAGGATGTACGGCAGCTCCGCCGAGCACCCGCACGGCGAGGACGTCTTCTACTACCTCACCGTCTACAACGAGCCCATCCAGCACCCGGCCGAGCCGGAGGGCGTGGACGTGGAGGGCATCCTCAAGGGCGTCCACCGCTTCAGCGAGGGCTCCGCGGGGTCGATCCCGGCGCAGATCATCGCGTCCGGCGTGGCCGTCCCCTGGGCGCTGGAGGCGCAGAAGATCCTCGCCGAGGAGTGGGACGTCAAGGCCGACGTCTGGTCGGCGACCTCCTGGAACGAGCTGCGGCGCGAGGCCGTCGAGGTCGAGCGGCACAACCTGCTGCACCCGGAGGAGGAGCAGCGCGTGCCGTGGGTGACGCGCAAGCTGGCCGGCGCCGAGGGACCGTTCGTGGCCGTCTCGGACTGGATGCGGTCGGTTCCGGACCAGATCGCGCGCTGGGTTCCGGGCCGGTTCCAGTCGCTGGGCGCGGACGGTTTCGGCTTCGCGGACACCCGGGGGGCGGCGCGCCGCTTCTTCCACATCGACGCCCAGTCGGTGGTCGTGGGCGTGCTGACCGAGCTGGCGAAGGAGGGGAAGGTCGACCGTTCGCTGCTCAAGCAGGCCATCGACCGGTACCAGCTCCTCGACGCGTCGGCAGCGGACCCGGGAGCCGCGGGCGGCGATGCGTAGTCGCTCCGCTGGGAGGCCGGTGAGCATCTGCGGGTCGTAGGGGGCTGGTCGCGCCCCCGCGGCGGAGCCGCATGTCGGCTCAGCCCCGCGCCCCTGCCGGGGCTCACCAGCCCCTCGTTTTCATACGATGCGGGCATGCAGGAGAGAACGGCACAGGCACGGTGGGAACGACGGACGCAGCGGCCGCTGCTGGCGCTCGCCGTGGTGTTCGCCGTGGCGTACGCCGTCCCGATCGTGGACACCTCGGCCGACCGCGCGCTGACCACGGCGTGCACCAGGATCGAGTGGCTGGTGTGGGGGGCGTTCGCCACGGACTACCTGGTCCGGCTGGGGCTCACGGCCGACCGCCGCACGTTCGTCCGTACCCACTGGCTGGACCTCTTCGCGGTGATCCTGCCGGTGGTGCAGCCGCTCAAGCTGCTGCGGCTGGTGTCGACGCTGCTGCTGGTGGGGCGGCGGGCGCGGATGGCCTCGCAGATACAGCTGACGACGTATGTCGTGGGCGCGGTGATCGGTCTGCTGATGTTCGGCTCGCTCGCCGTGCTGTCGGTGGAGCGGGAGTCGCCGGACGGGAACATCCGCACGCTGGGTGACGCCCTGTGGTGGTCGTTCACGACGATGACGACGGTGGGGTACGGGGACCACTCGCCGACCACCGGCCTCGGGCGCATCATCGCCGTCGGGCTGATGCTCTCCGGGATCGCGCTGCTGGGTGTGGTGACCGCGAACATCGCGGCGTGGTTCATCGAGCGGTTCGAGAAGGACGACGTCGAGGAGCGCGCCCAGACGCTGGCGATCCTGGCGCTGACGGAGGAGGTGCGGGCCCTGCGGGCGGAGGTGTCGGCGCTCCAGGAGCGGTCCGTGCCCCACGATTGCCGGGCGGTCGGCGCGCTGTCCCCCTCCGGCAGCGCGCCGCAGCCCTGGCCGCCCTCCGCGACGGAGATGCCGTACGGAGGGCCTGACTAACTGTGACCTGTGGCGCGTGCCGGAAGCGAGGAACCTTTAGCGTTGTCACCCTGATAGGGGAAATTCGTTGAAGTCCCGTCAGGTTTCCGCGCCGTCTCCTCCCTCGTGCCCGCTTCCGTCGGCGGGTTCCTTCGGCGGGTTCCTTCGGCGGGCCTCAGACGTGGCCCAGGCCCGCGCCCGCCTCGGCGTTCTCCCCGCGCTTGGTGAGCAGCGCGATGAAGACGGCCACCACCGCCACCCCGGCCGCGACCAGGGACGCGGTGCTCATGCCGGAGATGAACGTGTCGTGGGCGACGTCCGTGATCTTCGCGGCCGTCTCGGCGGGGGTGCCCGGGGCCACCGGCGCCGCGCCGACCTGGACCGCCTCGGAGGTCTGCGCGAGTTGGGCGGGGGTGAGCTCGGGCAGGCCCGCGTCCTTCCAGTTGCCGGGCAGGTCGCTCTCGACCTTGGCGGCCATCACACCGCCCAGCACGGCCGTGCCGAGGCTGCCGCCGATCTGCATGGCCGCCTGCTGAAGACCGCCCGCGACGCCCGACAGCTCCATGGGGGCGTTGCCGACGATGACCTCCGTGGCGCCGACCATGACCGGTGCGAGGCCGAGGCCCAGCAGGGCGAACCAGATGGACATGACGACGCTGCCGGTGTCCGTTTCCAGCGTGGACATGCCGTACATGGCGACGGCGGTGGCGGCCATGCCGCCGGCCAGCGGGATGCGCGGGCCGAGCTTGGTGATCAGCGCGCCCGCGAGCGGGGAGCCGACGATCATCATGCCGGTCAGCGGCAGCAGGTGCAGGCCGGCGTCGATCGGGCTCATCCCGTGCACGTTCTGCAGGTAGAACGTCACGAAGAACAGGCCGCCCAGGAAGGCGATCGCCATCAGGACCATCAGCACGACGCCCGCCGACAGCGGGACCGAGCGGAACAGGGCCAGCGGGATCAGCGGCTCCTTGACCTTCGTCTCCCAGAAGCCGAAGGCCGCGAAGAGCACGGCGCAGCCGAGCATGAACGCCCAGGTCCGCCCGTCGCCCCAGCCCCAGGCCGGGGCCTTGATCAGGGCCCAGACCAGGCAGAACATCGCGCCCGAGAGCAGCGCGATGCCGAGGACGTCGAATGAGCGCGGGGCGTTCTCGGCCCGGTGGTCGAGCAGGATGAGCACGCCCAGGACCAGGGCGAGGACGCCGACCGGCACGTTGATGAAGAACACCGACTGCCAGTTGACGTGCTCGACGAGGACACCGCCGAGGATCGGGCCGCCGGCGGTCGAGGCGCCGATGACCATGCCCCACAGGCCGATGGCCATGTTGAGCTTCTCGGCGGGGAAGGTCGCGCGCAGCAGACCGAGCGCGGCGGGCATCAGCAGGGCGCCGAACAGACCTTGCAGGACGCGGAAGACGACGACCAGCGCGATGCTGTCGGAGAGCCCGATCGCGCCGGAGGCGGCGGCGAAGCCGACGACGCCTATCAGGAACGTCTGGCGGTGGCCGAAGCGGTCACCGAGTTTGCCCGCGGTGATCAGGGAGACCGCGAGGGCGAGGAAGTAGCCGTTGGTGATCCACTGGACCTCCGCGAAGGTGGCGCCCAGGTCCTGCTGGATGGCCGGGTTGGCGATGGCCACGATGGTGCCGTCCAGGGCGACCATCATGACGCCGACGGCGACGGTGATGAGGGTGAACCAGGGGTGGCCGCGCAGCCCCTCGGCGGGCGGCCCGTCCGACGACTCCGTCGGCACTTTGTCCCCCGGGCCAGTCGTGTCGATGGCGGTCTGACTAGTCATGCCTTCGAGGCTAGTGACAGCCGCTGACATTTGACAAACATGTTCACAAGTCGGTAACTGACACCTATGCAAACACTGCGCGAACGCAAGAGACAGCGCACCCGGGACGCGCTGCTGCGAGCCGCCGTGGAGCTGTTCACGTCACAGGGGTACGAGCGCACTACCGTCGACGAGATCGCCGAGGCCGTCGAGGTCTCGCAGCGCACCTTCTTCCGCTACTTCGCGGGCAAGGACGAGGCCGCGCTCGCGCTGGTGGAGATGTCGGTGGCGCGGTTCGTCGAGGCGGTGCGCGCCCGCCCGCCGCACGAGCCGCCGCTGGAGGCGCTGCGCCAGGCCGTCCTGGACAGCTGGGACTCGATCAACGAGATCGTCGAGTCGATCGTGCCCGTGGAGCTGCATCTGCGGATGTACCGGGTGATCGAGTCGACGCCGGCGCTGTTCGCCGCGCATCTGCGGCGCTCGATGGAGATCGAGGAGGGTCTCGCCCGGGTGATCGCCGACCGCGAGGGGCTCGACGTGGAGGCCGATCCGCGACCGCAGCTGGTGGTGGCCGTGTTCAGCGGGGTGATGCGGGTGGTGGAACGCCGGTGGTCCACGGGCGAGGGCTTCGGCGTGGCGGAGATGCACGTGCTGACGACCAGGTATCTCGACGGGATCGGACCCGCTCTGCTGGGCAGCTGGCGCGAGGCCTAGAGAGCGTTATGACCAATCCCACGCCTCACGAAACGTGATCCCCGTCACTTGGCTCACCCGAGACCCTCTCGTTCTCCTAGTGTGTCCTTTCAGTGACTTCCTTCGACACGACTCCCCAACTCAGCGTCTGGCGCGCACTGGCCGCCCTGGCGGTGGTGTTCGTGATGCTGGCGACCACGGGCTGGACCGCCACGCACCACGAACGGGGAACCACCGCCCTCCAGGCCTCGCGCGCGGCGTGGGAGCACGGCCGGATCGGCGGCCGGCTGCTGCCGGACACCGACTCCGCCCCCGCCCGGCTCACCCGCTTCTTCGCCTCGCTGACCGCCTCGCAGCGCACCTCGCTCGCCCACGACTACGCGCTCGCGGTGGGCAACATGAACGGCGCCCCCGCCGAACTGCGCTACCGCGCCAACCGCGTGGCACTGCGCGAGCAGGTGGGGATCGAACGCACACGCATGCACGACAGCCGACTCACGCCCTCCGGGCAGCAGTTGGCCGGCCGCCGCATGCACCGCTACGAGGATCTGAGCGTCGCCGAACGGCAGATCCTCGCCTTCGACCCGGACGGCTCCGGCCGGGTCGCCGAGGTGTTCGGCGACCTCGACAAGGCCGAGCGGATCTCCGTCGTCGTCCCCGGCGTCGACACCGATCTGCTCACCTTCCAGCGCACGAACCGGAAGTACTCGGCGCCCGTCGGCATGGCGCAGGCCCTCTACTCGGCCGAGCGCGAGGCGAGCCCGTCGACGCGCACGGCCGTGATCGCCTGGGCCGACTACACCTCCCCCGACGGCCTGGGCATCGACTCGGCCACCGCGATGCGCGCCGAGAGCGGCGCCGTCCGGCTGAACGCCCTGCTGAAAGCGCTGCCCGGTCTGACACCGGTGTCGATGTTCTGCCACAGCTACGGGTCGGTGGTGTGCGGAGTCGCCGCGGACGAGATGCCGGCCCGGGTGACCGACATCGCGGTGGCGGGCAGCCCCGGGATGCGGGTGGAGAACGCGGGGCAGCTGGGCACCGAGGCCCGGGTGTGGGCGATGCGCGACGCCGACGACTGGATCCAGGACGTGCCGCACCTCGAGGTCGGCGGCCTCGGGCACGGCCAGGACCCGATGGCCGACGCGTTCGGGGCGCGCGTGCTGTCCGCCCGGGAGGCGAAGGGCCACGGCGGCTACTTCGAACCGGGCACCGACAGCCTGCGCAACCTCGCCGACATCGGCACTGGCTCGTACCGCTCGGTGGAGTGCGCCCACGACGATGAAGCGTGCACGGTGGGTTTGACCGACACGACAGAGGCCGGACGCGCGTAGAGACGCATGAATTGCGGCACGCGCGAGGAGGGGACGAAGAATGGGTGTCCCGCATACGATGAGCCGCATGGGTGACGTACTGGCCGGATTTCATGCCGCCTGGGAGTTCGAGTCCGACTCCGTGCTCATCCGCTACGAACGGGGACTGCGCACGCCCAAACTGCTGTCGGCGCTCGGCGAACGGCGGATCCCGCTGTCGGCGATCGCCCGGGTGACGCTGGCCCCCGGGCGGCGCGGGACGGTCGTGCTGCACGCGGAGCCACGCCCGGGAGCCGATCCGCTGATGGAGGCGGCCGCAGGGCAGCTCAAGGAGGCCTGCGACCCGTACCGGCTGGTGCTGCCCGCCGAGCGCGAGACGCTCGCCGAGTACTACGCCGACGAGCTGCGGGACAAGCTGACCGACTCCGAGGCCGGCCCGGCGGAGCGCTTCCTGGTGGACGCGCCCGAGGTGCCGCTGTCGTTCAAGGCGTACGACGGCAAGGCGTCCTTCGACGGCCGGACGGTGCGCTTCCGCTGGTTCTGGACGGGCGCGTCGTCGGCGAAGTGGAAAGCCGGCGACCAGAGCTTCCCCGTGTCCGAGCTGAGCGGGCTCGAGTGGCGCTCGCCCGAGGTGTTCGAGGGGCACCTGCGGCTGCTGCCCAGGGACGGCGACAGCCGGCCCGCGCAGGCCGATCAGGACCCCGCGACGGTGGTGTTCGGGCTGGGGTACGGCCCCGTGCACGAGTCGTTGCCGTTCGCCGCGGCCGTGCTGGCGCGGATGCGGGCCGCGCGGCCGGTGGCCGCCGTCCCCGCGACCCCGCCGCGCCGGGATCCCGCCGACATCGCCGAACGCATCCGCCACCTCGGGGAACTGCACCGGGCCGGGCTGGTCACCGACGAGGAGTTCTCCCTCAAGAAGGCCGAGCTGCTGTCGCAGCTGTGATCACTCGCGGCCGGCCGAGGTGAACGCCATGTCCGCGTACCGGTCGCCGGACACCTGCGCCGCGATCGGCTCCAGCAGCGCCAGCTCCTCGTCGCCCAGGACGACGGAGACGGCCGCCGTGTTCTCGGCCACCCGCCCGGGCCTGCGCGTCCCCGGTATCGGGATCACCGGCAGGCCGTGCACCCGGGCCTGCTGCTGGACCCAGGCCAGGGCGATCTGCGCCGGCGTCACGGCGTGCGCCGCGGCCAGCGCCCGGATCGGCTCCAGGAGCGCCGCGTTGGCGGCCGCGTTCGCGCCGGTGTAGCGGGGCTGCTGACGGCGGAAGTCGTCGGCGGTGAGGTCCGTGTCGGCGTCCGCGAAGGAACCGGTGAGGAAGCCCCGGCCGAGCGGGGAGTAGGGGACCAGTGTCACGCCCAGCTCCCGGGCGGCCGGCACCACCTGCGCCTCGATGTCCCGGCTGAACAGCGACCACTCCGACTGCACGGCGGCGATCGGGTGGACGCCCTGCGCCGCGCGCAGCTCGGCCGCCGTCACCTCGCTCAGGCCCAGCTGCTTGACCTTGCCCTCGCGCACCAGCTCGGCCATCACGCCGACGGTGTCCTCGATCGGCACGTTCACATCGCGCCGGTGCATGTAGTAGAGGTCGATGACGTCGACGTCCAGCCGCTTCAGGCTCGCCTCGACGGCCTCGCGGATGTAGGGCGCGTCGTTGCGGATGATCCGGCGGGTCGGCTCGCCCGGCGGGATCGCCAGGGCGAACTTGGTCGCGATCACGACCTCGTCGCGGTGCGCCTTGACGAACGGGGCGAGGAACCGCTCGTTCTCCCCCTGGCCGTAGGCGTCCGCCGTGTCGTAGAACGTGACGCCGAGTTCCAGGGCGCGCTCCAGGGTGGCCCGGGACTCATCGGCGTCCGCGGGACCGTAGGCGAAGCTCATGCCCATGCAGCCGAGGCCCTGGACGCCGACCTCGGGGCCGTTCGCGCCGAGTCGGGCCGTCGGGATCCTGCTGTCGGTCATCCGACCTTCTCCTTTTCGTAGAGGTGCGCGGCGTCCGCGTAGAAACTGATCTTCCGGTCGAGCACGGCGAGGGTGTCCTGCAGTTCGGCGACTCGGGCCAGGACGTCCCGGCGGGTCGACTCGAGGAGTTCGAAGCGCTCGGGGAACGTGTGGTCGCCCGCGCGCACCAGTTCCGCGTACCGCACCATGTCGGCGACCGGCATGCCGGTGAGCCGGAGTTTGCCGACGAGGTCCAGCCAGTCCAGGTCGCGGTTGCTGTACCGGCGCTGACCGGTGTGCGAGCGGTCGACGTGCGGCATCAGGCCGATCCGCTCGTACCAGCGCAGGGTGTGGGCCGTCAGGCCCGTGAACGCGACGACTTCGCTGATCGTGTAGCTGTCCTGGCCTTCCGGCCGCCGTTGCGGGTGCGGCGGGGCGGCACAGCTGTCGGTCCTGGTACCCGTGGTCTCCATCACCGTCATGGCGCCAACGCTATGGCCTTGGAGTGCGCTCGAAGCAAGCGGAATCGGTAAGAAAACCGGGGGACGCGGCTTGATCGCGCCCGTTAGCGTGCCGGACATGAGTGACGTGAGCGTCGTACGCCGTGCCCTGCCCGAGGACGCCGTGGAAGTGCTGCGGCTGCGTCAGGTGATGATCGACTCGATCGCCCCCGCGGACGGCTCCGTCGGCTGGCACGCGGAGTCGCTGCCCACGCTGCGCGCGCGACTGGCCGAGCCGGACGGCGGCTTCGCGGCCTTCGTCGTGGACCACCCGGAGCGGCCGGGGGCGCTGGCCGCCCTGGTCGTGGGGACGATCGAGTACCGGATCGGGCGGTCCGGCAATCCGCACGGGGACATCGGCTACGTCTTCAGCGTCGCCACCGATCCGGACGCGCGCCGGCGCGGTTACGCGCGTGCGTGCATGGACACGCTGCTGGCCTGGTTCCGCGCGCGGGGAGTCGGAAAGGTGCAGCTCACCGCATCCGCCGACGCCGCGCCGCTCTACGCGTCGCTCGGCTTCGAGCCCAAGCCGGACCCCTTGATGGAGCTCGCGCTGTGAGGCGCATAGGCTCGACCGCATGTCGCTGAAGAGCCTCGCCCTGATCGAGAACTGGCCGGTTCCCTCCGCCGCGGCGGGGGTCGTCCGGGCCGACGGCACGGTCCTGGGGACCCACGGCCCGGTCGGCCGGCGTTTCCCGCTGGCCTCGGTCACCAAGCCGCTCGCCGCGTACGCGGCCCTCGTGGCGTACGAGGAGGGCGCGATCGAGCTGGACGAGCCGGCCGGTCCGCCCGGGGCGACCGTCCGCCAGCTGCTCGCGCACACCTCCGGGCTCGCCTTCGACGAGCACCGGGTGACCGCCCCGCCCGGTGAGCGGCGGCTGTACTCCAACGCCGGGTTCGAGCAGCTCGGCGACCACATCGCGAAGGCGACGCAGATCCCGTTCCCGGAGTATCTGCGGCAGGCGGTGCTGGAGCCGCTGGGGATGACGGCAACCTCGCTGGAGGGCTCCCCGGCGAAGGACGGCGTCTCGACGGTCGAGGACCTGCTGCGGTTCGCGGCGGAGGTGCAGGCGCCCCGGCTGCTGGATCCGCGGACGGTGGCGGCGGCGATGAGCGTGCAGTACCCGGGTACGAAGGGCGTCGTGCCGGGGTACGGCCATCAGAACCCCAACGACTGGGGGCTCGGCTTCGAGATCCGCGGCTCCAAGTCCCCGCACTGGACGGGAAGTTCGTCGTCCCCGCGGACCTTCGGGCACTTCGGCCAGTCCGGCACGTTCCTGTGGATCGACCCCGAAGCGGGCGCCGCCACCGTCGCCCTGACGGACCGAGCGTTCGGGGCCTGGGCAATCGAAGCCTGGCCGCCCTTCACAGACGCGGTGCTTGCCGAGCTGCGCGGCTGAACCGCGCCCCAAAGGGGCGCGGGGAACTGCGCGACCAGCCACAACGGCGCCGCAGCGAAACGACGCCACATCACCGCACCCCCAGCGGAGCGCTATTCGCCGGACGGGCTGAAGATCCACGCCAGCAGTTCCGCGTCCGTCACCCCCTGCGCCTCCAGATCCTTCGCGTCCGTGACCCGGGCCGCGTCGCCCGGGCCCAGCCGTTCGCCGTCCAGGAGGACCTCGCCGCTCACCACGTGGACGTAGACGTGCGGCGCGTCCGGCACCGCCGTGCGCTCTCCGGCGGCCAGGCGGCGCACATGGAGCATCGCGCCCGCCTCCGGGACGGCGTAGGGGGTGGAGTCGGCGATGCCGTGGACCATCTCGTAGGCGGGGTCGCCGCCGGGGTCCAGCGGGGCCAGCCACATCTGGACGAAGGTCAGGGGCGTGTCGGCGTCGTTGCGTTCCACGTGCCGTACGCCGCCCGCCGAGCTGAGCCGCTGCACGTCCCCGGGGCGGACCCGACTCTCGTGGCCGGCCGAGTCGCGGTGGGTCAGCTCGCCCTCGATGACCCAGGTCACGATCTCGGTGTGGCTGTGCGGGTGCTCGTCGAAGCCGGCGCCGGGCGCGAGCCGCTCCTCGTTGCAGGCGATCAGCGGGCCGAAGCGAAGGTTGTCGGGGTCGAAGTGCGGGCCGAAGGAGAAGGCGTGCCACGACTCGACGCCTGCGGCCGGGTCGCCGCCTCGATAGCGCTCGTCGGCGCGCCTCACGTCCATCACGGGACCACGGTAGACCCGGCGGCACACTCCCCCGTCCCGATAAGGCAGTCTTGTCCACGTGCCCGAACCCGAAACCAGTCACCCCGATCCCACGGCGCACGCCGTCCACTCCCACCCCGCCACGCTGAAGCGGCTGGAGAAGTCCTCCGGGAGTCTCGCCGCCCAGGCCATCACGCGGATGGACGAGACACTGTCGTGGTACCGGGCGATGCCCCCGGAGAACCGTTCCTGGATCGGGCTGGTCGCCCAGGCGGGCATCGCCGCCTTCACCGAGTGGTTCCGGCAGCCGGACGCCCCGCAGGCCATCTCCACCGATGTGTTCGGCACGGCGCCGCGTGAGCTGACGCGGGCCATCACGCTGCGGCAGACCGTCGAGATGGTGCGCACCACCATCGAGGTCATGGAGTCCGCGATCGACGAGGTCGCGGCGCCGGGCGACGAGAACGTGCTGCGCGAGGCGCTGCTCGTCTACGCCCGGGAGATCGCCTTCGCCACCGCGCAGGTCTACGCCCAGGCCGCCGAGGCCCGGGGCGCCTGGGACGCCCGGCTGGAGTCGCTCGTCGTGAACGCCGTGCTGAGCGGCGAGGCCGACGAGGGGGCCGTGAGCCGGGCCGCCGCACTGGGCTGGAACGCGCCGGAACATGTGTGCGTCGTCCTCGGGACCGCCCCCGAGGGGGACTCCGAGCTGACCGTCGAGGCCATCCGGCGGGCCTCGCGGCACGCCAAGCTCCAGGTGCTCACCGGGGTGCTCGGCACCCGGCTGGTGGTGATCGCGGGCGGCAGCGACAACCCGCTCGCGGTGGCGAAGTCGCTGATCGGGCCGTTCGCCGCCGGGCCCGTGGTGGCCGGGCCCGTCGTGCCCGATCTGCTGGCCGCGACCCGGTCCGCACAGGCCGCCGCGGCCGGGCTCAAAGCCTGTTCGGCGTGGCAGGACGCACCCCGGCCGGTACTGGCGGACGATCTGCTTCCGGAGCGCGCGATCGCCGGTGATCCCGGTGCGCGCGATCAGTTGGTGGAGGAGATCTACAGACCGCTCGAGGAGGCCGGATCGGCGCTCCTGGAGACCCTCTCCGTATATCTCGAACAGGCGTCCAGTCTGGAAGGGGCCGCGCGGATGCTCTTCGTTCACCCGAACACCGTGCGCTACCGGCTTCGACGTGTGACTGACGTCACCGGCTGGTCGCCTTCAGATGTACGCTCCGCGTTCACGCTCCGGATCGCACTGATCCTGGGGCGTCTGGTCGACGGCGATCCCCAGACCTAGCCTTTTGTCGGGGCTCCACAAAACCCCCTGCCGTTCTTCGTCCCTGTCCCCACGGGCGGCTTCGGCCGTCCCCAAGAGAGAGTGTGAGAGTGCTCGTACTCGTCGCTCCCGGCCAGGGCGCCCAGACGCCCGGCTTCCTGACTCCTTGGCTCGAACTGCCCGGTGCCGCCGCCCGCGTCGCCGCGTGGTCGGACGCCATCGGCCTGGACCTCGCCCACTACGGCACGCAGGCCGACGCGGACCAGATCCGTGACACCGCGGTGGCCCAGCCGTTGCTGGTCGCCGCCGGAATCCTGTCCGCGACGGCGCTCGGCGACGCCTCCCCGGGCGCGGTCGCGGGCCACAGCGTCGGCGAGTTCACCGCCGCCGCCTTCGCCGGCGTCCTCGACGACACCGTCGCGCTGGACCTCGTCCGCAAACGCGGCCTGGCCATGGCGGACGCCGCCGCGATCACCGAGACCGGTATGTCCGCCCTGCTCGGCGGCGACCCCGAGGTCTCCCTCGCGCATCTGGAGAAGCTGGGGCTGACCCCGGCGAACATCAACGGCGCGGGTCAGATCGTGGCCGCGGGCACGCTGGAGCAGCTCGCCGCGCTGAACGACGACAAGCCGGAGGGCGTCCGCAAGATCGTCCCGCTGAAGGTCGCCGGCGCCTTCCACACCGTGCACATGGCCCCCGCGGTCGAGGCCCTTGCCAAGGCCGCCACGGAGGTCACGCCGGCCGACCCGACGGTCCGTTACCTCTCCAACAAGGACGGCCGGGCCGTCGCCACCGGCGCCGAGATCCTGGACCGGCTGGTCGGCCAGGTCGCCAACCCGGTCCGCTGGGACCTGTGCATGGAGACCTTCAAGGAGCTCGGCGCGACCGCGATCATCGAGGTCTCCCCCGGCGGCACGCTGGTCGGCCTCGCCAAGCGCGCCCTGCCCGGTGTGAAGACGCTCGCGCTCAAGACACCCGACGACCTCGACGCGGCTCGCGAACTCATCGCCGAGACCGCGGCCTCTGCCGCCGACGCGGCGGGCGTCGCCTAAAAGGAGCTCTGATGGCGAAGATCAAGCCCAGCAAGGGCTCCCCGTACGCGCGCATCCTCGGCGTCGGCGGCTACCGGCCCACCCGGGTCGTCCCCAACGAGGTGATCCTCGAGACGATCGACTCGTCCGACGAATGGATCCGCTCGCGCTCCGGCATCGAGACCCGGCACTGGGCGAACGACGAGGAGACCGTCGCCGCCATGTCGGTCGAGGCGTCCGGCAAGGCGATCGCCGACGCCGGGATCACCGCCCAGCAGATCGGCGCGGTGGTCGTCGCGACCGTCTCGCACTTCAAGCAGACCCCGGCCGTGGCCACCGAGATCGCCGACAAGCTCGGCACGAACAAGGCCGCCG
This sequence comes from Streptomyces sp. NPDC001858, assembly GCF_053594615.1. Taxonomy (NCBI): domain Bacteria; kingdom Bacillati; phylum Actinomycetota; class Actinomycetes; order Kitasatosporales; family Streptomycetaceae; genus Streptomyces; species Streptomyces sp. NPDC001858. Next base: position 393,737 of record NZ_JBSFEV010000003.1, on the reverse strand, counting down.
CGTTCGACATCTCGGCGGGCTGCGCGGGCTTCGGCTACGGCCTGACCCTCGCCAAGGGCATGGTCGCCGAGGGCTCGGCCGAGTACGTCCTCGTCGTCGGCGTCGAGCGGCTGTCCGACCTGACCGACCTGGAGGACCGCGCGACGGCCTTCCTGTTCGGCGACGGCGCGGGCGCGGTCGTCGTCGGCCCCTCCGCCGAGCCGGCCATCGGCCCGACCGTATGGGGCTCCGAGGGCGACAAGTCGGACACCATCATGCAGACCGTGCCGTGGACGGACTACCGCGACGGCCCCGTCGCCAAGTTCCCCGCGATCACGCAGGAGGGCCAGGCGGTCTTCCGCTGGGCCGTGTTCGAGATGGCGAAGGTCGCCAAGCAGGCGTTGGACGTCGCCGGCATCACCGCCGACGAACTCGACGTCTTCATCCCGCACCAGGCCAACGAGCGGATCATCGACTCGATGGTGAAGACTCTCAAGCTGCCGGAGTCCGTCACGGTCGCCCGTGATGTGCGCACCACCGGCAACACCTCGGCCGCCTCGATTCCGCTCGCGATGGAGCGGCTCCTGGCGACCGGCGAGGCGAAGAGCGGCGACACCGCGCTCGTCATCGGATTCGGGGCGGGTCTCGTCTACGCCGCGACTGTCGTTACCCTCCCCTAGGCACTCCGTGCCGGATCACCCGGTCCGGCGCGGGAAACACCCCTTGCCACACCCTCTGGAACAGCAAAGAAGGAGCGCCAAGATGGCCGCCACTCAGGAAGAGATCGTCGCCGGTCTTGCCGACATCGTGAACGAGATCGCCGGCATCCCGGTTGAGGACGTCCAGCTGGACAAGTCCTTCACCGACGACCTGGACGTCGACTCGCTGTCCATGGTCGAGGTCGTCGTCGCCGCCGAAGAGCGCTTCGACGTCAAGATCCCGGACGAGGACGTCAAGAACCTCAAGACCGTCGGCGACGCGACGAACTACATCCTCAAGAACCAGGCCTGATCCACCGGCCCTGGGCTGAACTGCCCCGCCACCCGGCGGTGGCGCCGCTCTCCCCGCACCTGCGGGGGTAGTCCTCCTCGCAACGTTGGAGAAAGAATCCGTGAGCCCGACCAATCGCACCGTGGTCGTCACCGGTATCGGCGCAACAACACCGCTGGGTGGCGACGCAGCCTCTACCTGGGAGGGTCTCGTCGCCGGCAAGTCCGGTGTCAAGGCCCTGGAGCAGGACTGGGCGGCCGACCAGGCCGTCCGGATCGCGGCCCCGATCGCCGTGGAGCCTCTCGAGGTCATCCCCCGGCCGCAGGCCCGCAAGCTGGACCGCTCGGCGCAGTTCGCGCTGATCGCCGCCCAGGAGGCCTGGAAGGACGCCGGCTTCAGCGGCAAGGCCGGTGAGGACGGCAGCGACGGCCTGGTCGACCCCGACCGGCTCGGCGCGGTCATCGCCTCCGGCATCGGCGGCGTGACCACCCTCCTCGAGCAGTACGACGTGATGAAGGAGAAGGGCGTCCGCCGCGTCTCCCCGCACACCGTGCCGATGCTGATGCCGAACAGCCCGTCCGCCAACGTGGGCCTGCTGGTGGGCGCCCGCGCAGGCGTGCACACTCCGGTCTCGGCGTGCGCGTCGGGCGCGGAGGCCATCGGCTACGCCATCGAGATGATCCGCACCGGCCGCGCCGACGTCGTCATCGCCGGTGGCACGGAGGCGGCGATCCACCCGCTGCCCATCGCCGCGTTCGGCAACATGATGGCGATGTCCAAGAACAACGAGAACCCGCAGGGCGCCTCGCGTCCCTACGACGTCTCCCGCGACGGCTTCGTCATGGGCGAGGGCGCCGGCGTGATCGTCCTGGAGTCCGCGGAGCACGCGGCCCGGCGGGGCGCCCATGTCTACGCCGAGGCCGTCGGACAGGGCATCTCCGCCGACAGCCACGACATCGTGCAGCCGGAGCCCGAGGGCCGCGGCATCTCGCACGCGCTGCAGCACCTGCTGGACAACACCGACCTGAACCCGGCGGAGATCGTGCACGTCAACGCGCACGCCACGTCGACGCCGGCCGGTGACATCGCCGAACTGAAGGCGCTGCGCAAGGTCTTCGGCGACGACGCGGACCACATGGCCGTCTCGGCGACCAAGTCGATGACCGGTCACCTGCTGGGCGGCGCGGGCGGCGTCGAGACCGTGGCGACGGTCCTCGCGCTGTACCACCGGATCGCTCCGCCGACCATCAACGTCGAGAACCTCGACCCCGAGGCCGAGGCGAACGCGGACATCGTCCGCGGGGAGGCGCGCAAGTTGCCCGTCGAGGGCCGGATCGCGGCCCTCAACGACTCGTTCGGGTTCGGTGGGCACAACGTGGTACTGGCGTTCCGGACGGTCTGAGAACACCGTTAGCCGAATGTGGCCCGGACTCCCTGTGGGAGTCCGGGCCACATTTGCGTCTGCACGTCGGTGGGGGCTGGTCGCGCCCCGCGGCGGAGCCGCATATCGATACAGCCCCGCGCCCCTAAACGACCTGGTGCAACCAGCGCACCGGGGCTCCCTCACCTGCGTAGCGGAAGGGCTCCAGTTCGTCGTCCCAGGGCTTGCCGAGGAGTTTGGAGAGTTCGGCTTCCAGGTCCGTCTCGCCGCGCCGACTGCGGAGCAGCGCCGCGCGCAGCCGGTCCTCGGGGATCAGGATGTCGCCGTGGATTCCGGTGACGGCGTGGAAGATGCCGAGGTCGGGGGTGCAACTGTAGCGCTCGCCCTCGGCGGTCGCGCAGGGCTCGGCGGTGACCTCGAAGCGGAGCATCTGCCAGCCGCGCAGCGCGGAGGCGAGCTTGGAGGCGGTGCCGGCCTGGCCCTTGAAGGAGAACTCCGAGCGCCAGGTGCCGGGCGCGGCGGGCTGCCGGATCCAGTCGAGGCTGACGCGCGTGCCGAGCACCCCGGCGACGGCCCACTCGACGTGCGGGCACAGCGCGCGCGGCGCGGAGTGCACGTACAGAACTCCACGTGTCGTCACCGGGACCTCCGGGCAGAGCGGGACAGTCTTGCAGGCCGGCATGGCTGCGGTGGCAGGCAGCCGCGTTGATGGCGAGGCTACCGTGCGGCGGCGCAAGGAGTGTGACGTACCGTCGCTCCCGGTGCCGTGAACCACCGCCATTCACTCGGCAGGACGCCTGGAGTGGCGTGAAGCGTTCCATCTTGTGGGTGTGATTCGCCGGGAACTCCCGCGCGTTGTCATTACGGGGGCGTTGATCGAGGAGCGAGGGGACACCGGCGGATGCGGAAACGGAAACGGCACGCGCGGGCCGTGCTCGCGGGCACGACGGCGGCCGTCCTGGGCCTGGCCGGCTGCGACGCGCTGGGGGGCGGCGACGACCCGGGGGCTTCGGAGACCCAGGCCCGGCAGGCGAAGCCGTCCGCGTCGCCGACCCCGCTGTGGGACTCCACGCCGGACTCGGTAGCGGCGGTGGGCGACTCCATCACGCGTGGCTTCGACGCGTGTACGGTCCTCGCGGACTGTCCGGAGGCGTCCTGGGCGACGGGCAGCAGCACCGAGGTGAACAGTCTCGCGGTGCGGCTGCTGGGCGCGGCGAAGGCGGCCACGCACAGCTGGAACTACGCGGCGACCGGGGCGCGGATGGCGGACGTGCCGGGGCAGCTGGCGCAGGCGGCGGCCGAGAAACCGCAGTTGGTCACGGTGATGGCGGGCGCGAACGACGCCTGCCGCGCGTCGACGGAGGCGATGACGCCGGTGGCGGACTTCCGGGCGCAGTTCGAGGACGCGCTGGGCACGCTGCGCCGCGCGCTGCCGAAGACGCAGGTGTATGTGGCGAGCGTGCCGAACCTGAAGCGCCTGTGGTCGCAGGGGCGGACGAACGCGCTGGGCAAGGCCGTGTGGAAGCTGGGCATCTGTCCGTCGATGCTGGCCGACGCGGACGCGCTGGACTCGGCGGCGACCCTGCGGCGGGAGACCGTGCAGAAGCGGGTGGAGGACTACAACACGGTGCTGAAGAAGGTCTGCGCGAAGGACGTGCGGTGCCGGTTCGACGGCGGCGCGGTGTACGACTTCCGATTCGGCACCGACCAGTTGAGCCACTGGGACTGGTTCCACCCGAGCAAGGACGGACAGGCGCGGCTCGCGGAGATGGCGTATCGCGGAGTCACCGCGAAGGCTTCCTGACCAGGGCCTGCTCTAGAGTTTTGCTCATGAGCGAACACTTCGGAACACTTTCCGACGGCACCCCGGTGCACCGCTGGACCCTGGAGCGGGCGGGCACCCGGGTGCGGGTGCTGTCGTACGGCGGGATCGTGCAGTCCGTCGAGGTCCCGGACCGGGACGGACACGCGGCGAACGTGGTGTTGGGGTTCGCGGACCTGGACGGCTATCTCGCGCACCCGGAGCCCTATCTCGGCGCGTTGATCGGCCGGTACGCCAACCGGATCGCGCACGCCCGCTTCCCGCTGGACGGCGTGACGTACGCGCTGGAGCCCAACAACGCGCCCAATTCCCTGCACGGCGGGTCGCGCGGTTTCGACAAGCGGGTGTGGGAGGTGCGGCCGGTCGAGCACGGGCTGCGGCTGAGCCGGGTCGCCGCGCACGGCGAGGAGGGCTTCCCGGGCCGGCTGGAGGTCTCGGCGACCTACACGCTGGACGCATCGGGGGCGCTGCGGCTCGCCTATCGGGCGGTCACGGACGCGCCGACGGTGGTGAACCTGACCAATCACAGCTACTTCAACCTGGGCGGGCCCGGGACCGGCAGCGCGGGCGGTCACGAGCTGCGGCTGGCCGCCTCCCGGTACACGCCGGTGGACGCCGATCTGATCCCCACGGGTGAGCTGGCGCCGGTGGCGGACGGCCGCTTCGACTTCCGTGCGGCCCGCAAGGTCGGCGCCGGCTACGACCACAACTTCGTGCTCGACAAGGGCGTCACGGACACGCCGGTCGAGGTGGCCGAGCTGCACGATCCGGCGTCCGGGCGGGTGCTGACGGTGGCGACGACCGAGCCGGGGCTGCAGCTGTACACCGCCGATCACCTGGGCGAGCCGTTCGTGCCGGGCGAGGGGATCGCGCTGGAGACGCAGGGCTTCCCCGACTCCCCGAACCGGCCGGAGTTCCCGAGCACCGTGCTGCGGCCGGGCGCGGAGTACCGGTCGGAGACGGTGTACGGCTTCTCGCTGCGGTAGCGCTCCGCTGGGGGTGCCGCGACGTGCCGCGATGTGCCGTCGGTTCGCTGCGGCGCCGTCGTGGCTGGTCGCGCAGTTCCCCGCGCCCCTTCGGGGCGCTGCCGAACCGCTGCCGAATGAGGAAAGATGTTGCCCCGGTCCGGGGGTCAGGTCCCGGACCGGGGCTGTTCGTGGGGCGACAGACGCCAGGTCACACGGTAATCGTCGCGGTGATTCTGCGGTCGGCGATCGAGCGGCCCACCTGGATTTCGTACGAACCCTTCACAAAGAGCCAGCGGTGATCCGCCTCGTCCCACACCTCGAAGGCGCGCTGCGGGAGGTCCACGGTGACCTCGACGCTCTCCCCCGGGCCGGCCTCGACGGCGGCGAAGCCGGCCAGCCAGCGGGCCGGGCGCTCGGGCGTCGCGGTCGGTGTAGTCGGTGCGAGGTAGACCTGCACGACCTCGCGGCCCGCGCGCTCGCCGCTGTTGCGCAGCCGCACCTTGACCGTGGAGCCCGTGGTCGCGACCGACTCGTAGGTCCAGTCGGTGTAGCCGAGGCCGTGGCCGAAGGGGTAGGCCGGGGTGCGGTGCGCCTTCTCCCAGGCGCGGTAGCCGATGAAGACGCCCTCGGTGTAGGGGAGTTCGCCGTCGGTGGGGGTGACCTCGGTGACGGGCGCGTCGGCGAGGGAGCCCCAGGTGGTGGGGAGCCGGCCGCCGGGTTCATGGGCGCCGGTCAGGACGTCCGCCAGCGCCGCTCCGCCTTCCTGGCCGGGGAACCAGGTGAGCAGGACGGCCGCGACGTCCTCGCGCCACGGCAGCTCCACCGGGGAACCCGCGTTGACGACCACGACGGTGTTGGGGTTGGCGGCGGCGACGGCGCGCACCAGGTCGTCCTGCCGGCCGGGGAGGCGCAGGTCCTTGCGGTCGAAGCCCTCGGACTCGACGCGGTCGGTGGTGGCGACCACGACGACGGCCGTGTCCGCGGCCCGCGCCGCCTCGGCGGCCTCGGCGATCAGCTCGTCGGGGTCGCGCTGCGGGCCCTGGTGGGCCAGGGCGAAGGAGATGACCTTGAAGGGGATGTCCCCGGGCAGCGCGAAGACATGGGTGAGGGAGACCTCGACGGGTTCGCCGGCGGTCAGTTCGGCCCGGCCGCGGGGGGTCGGGGCGCCGAAGAACGCCTCGAAGGGGTCGGTGGTGTCGGCGGGGAGCTGGTCGTCGTCGAAGTACGTCGTGCCGGCGACGGTGAGGGTGAAGGCGCCGGTGCCCTTGATGCCGAAGGTGTGCGAGCCGCTCTCGCGCGGGGTGAAGGTGCCGGTCAGCTCGATGGTGTGGAGGTTGTCGTGGGTGACGCCCGCGGGGAGGTCGGAGCCCATCCACTGGATCAGGCCGCCCGGCGCGGAGGCGGCGCCGATGATCTCTCCGGCCGCGTCCCGGCAGACCGTCCGCAGCTCGAAGCCCTTGCCGGCGACCGCGAGTTCGGTGGTGGGGTCGGCGCCCACCGCGTAGCTGAGAGCGCCTTCGGGCAGGGCCGCGGTCAGGCCGTCCAGCGGGGAGACCGTGCGGGCCGGGAAGACGGTGGCCGAGCCGCCGCCGAGGACGCGGGCGTCGCGGGCGGCGGCGCCGATGAGGGCGACCGTGCCGGGCCTGAGCGGGAGCGCGCCCGCCTCGTTGCGGACCAGGACGAAGGAGCGGCGGGCCAGTTCGCGGGCCAGGGCCTCGCCGTCGACCGGGGCGGGGAGCGCGGTGACGGCCGGTTCGACGTCCGCGAGGACGCCGACGCGGGCGGCCAGGCGCAGGACGCGGCGTACGGCGTCGTCGACCTCGGACTCGTCGAGGCGGCCGTCGCGTACCGCCTGGGCGAGTGCGGGGCCGTAGACGGTCTTGGGGCCGGGCATGGCCACGTCCAGGCCGCCGCGGAGCGCGCCCACGGTGTCGCGGGCGGCCATCCAGTCGGAGACGTTGAAGCCGTCGAAGCCCCATTCGCCGCGCAGGACCTCGTTGACGAGCCGGCGGTGCTCGGTCATGGTCGTGCCGTCGACCTTGTTGTAGGCGGTCATGACGCCCCAGGGGCGGGCGTGGGCGACGATGGCCTCGAAGGGCGCGAGATACAGCTCGCGCAGGGCGCGCTCGGAGACGCGGTTGTCCACGGTGAAGCGGTCGGTCTCGGCGTCGTTGGCCACGAAGTGCTTGACGGTGGTGCCGACGCCGCCGGACTGGACGCCTTTCACATAGCCCGCGCCGATCACGCCGGTGAGGTACGGGTCCTCGCTGCAGGCCTCGAAGTGGCGGCCGCCGAGCGGGGAGCGGTGCAGGTTGACCGTGGGGGCGAGCAGCACGTGGACGCCCTTGCGGCGGGCCTCCTGGGCGAGCAGGACGCCCGCGCGGCGGGCGAGGTCCGGGTCCCAGGCGGCGGCGAGGGCGGTCGGGGAGGGCAGGGCGACGGACGGGTCGTCCGCGGTCCAGCGCACGCCCCGGACGCCGATGGGGCCGTCGGACATGACGAGGGAGCTCAGGCCGATCTCGGGCAGTGCGGGCAGCGACCACACGTCCTGGCCGGCCAGCAGTCGGGTCTTGGCATCCAGGTCGAGCTTGCCGAGAGCACTCTCGACGGCCGCTTCCCGACCCTCCTCGGTTCCCGCCATGCGGTGCCTCCTCGTTGAGTGACGTGACACGCCCGGCCGTGCCGGTGCGACGCCTTCCGTCGCGCGTCTCCGTCCTGCATCTCCATTCTGCACGACTACCTGTAGAGCGGTAGGTTTCGTTATCTATCCGTTACATTTAATGCCCCGGATGCCGCTACGGTGACGACATGAGTGCACGAGCCAGGAGTCAGGAGCGGCGGGCCGAGATCGTTCGGGCGGCCCTGGAGGTGATCGCCGAACGCGGTTACCGGGGGGCGAGCCTGGCGGCGGTGGCCGAGCGGGTCGGGCTGACCCAGCAGGGACTGCTGCACCACTTCCCGACGAAGGACACGCTGCTGGTGGCGGTGCTCCAGGAGCGCGACCAGTGGGACGCCGTGCCGGACACCGGGTGGCGGACGGAGCTGCTGGTCTCGCTGGTCGAGTACAACGCGATGCGGCCGGCCATCGTCCAGACCTTCGCGGCGCTGCTCGGCGAGAGCGTCACGGACGGGCATCCCGCGCGGGACTACTTCACCGAGCGCTACGCCCAGGTCCGGGCCAACATGGCGGCGGTGCTGCGCGCCGAGTACGGCGACCGCCTCCCCAACGGCCTCACCCCGGAGCGCACGGCCCCGCTGCTGGTGGCGGTGATGGACGGCCTGCAGTACCAGTGGCTGCTGGACCCGGAGTCGGTGGACATGCCGGGCGCGTTCCGCGACTTCCTGCACTTGCTGGGCGAGGCGCCGACCGGGTCCTAGCCGCCGTCGTTCCGGTGCGGCGCCGTCGTGGCTGGTCGCGCCCGCGCGGCGGAGCCGCATATGTCAGCGCCCCGCGCCCCTAAAGGGGCGCTGCCGAACCGTAGCCGACTTCGCCCGACCCACTCAGGTCCGCGATGCCGTGTGCCATGGCGTAGACCACTGCTGTCACGGGATACTTCCGCCGTCCCACGCCCACGCTCTCCCCCACAGCGACGGAAGGCCTCAACCCCCGTGCATTCCATACGAGTTCGCGTCGGTCTCCTCGGTCTGGCCCTGTTGGCCGGGCTATCCTCCCCCACCGCCCCCACCGCCCCCACCGCCACCACCGCGGCCGAGACGGCGCCCGCGCCCACCGTCGAGGAACAGCGGCTGGCGGGCGCCGTTCCTCAGGAGATCCTCGCCCGGTCCGGGTTCGACGCGGTGGCTCCGCGGTTCGCCCGGCTGTTGCAGGCCTCGCACTCCTATGCGCAGGCCCGGCGGATCGTCGACCGCGAGGGCACTGCCCTGTGGCGGCGGGCGGTGGACCGGGTGCAGGGGCGCGGTCCGGCCGGCGGGGACCTCAGCCGGGACGACGACCGGCCGCTGTACTGGGCGCGGCTCGGCATGACGAGCCAAGTGCGCACCTGGGAGCCCGGGTTCACGGTCACCGACCGCCAACGGACCGCGCTGCTCGACGCCTTGGAGCGCACCTCGCGCGGCCAGAGCGACCTCCGCTACCCGGCGCACGCCAAGGGGCTCAAGCGCGTCCTGGTCACCGGCTTCGATCCGTTCACCCTGGACCGGGACATCCGGATCTCCAACCCGTCCGGGGCCACCGCGCTCGCCCTCGACGGCACGGTGATCGACACCACGGACGGGCCGGCACGGGTGGAGACGGCCGTCTTCCCGGTGCGCTGGCAGGACTTCGCGGAGGGGACGGTGGAGCGCACCCTGCGGCCGTATCTGCCGCACGTCGACCTGTTCGCGACCGTCAGCCAGGGCCGCGTCGGCCGGTTCGACGTGGAGCGCACCAACGGGGCCTGGCGCGGCGGCTTCCCCGACAACGACACCATCGGGCGGACGGAGACGATCCCGGTCGCCGACCCCGCCTCGCAGCCGCAGTGGACGACCACGACCCTGCCGTACCCGGCGATCGTGGCGGCGGACACCGGGCGGTTCCCGGTCTACGACAACACGAGCGTCACGGAGATCCCGGCCGGCGGCACGGCCGCGGTGGTGCGGCCGGACGGGCCGACGGAGGGGTCGACCGCGCGGGCCGGGGGCGGCGGGAACTACCTCTCCAACGAAATCGCCTACCGGGCCACCCTGCTGCGCGACCGGCTGGGCCTGCGCAGCCTGCCGGGCGGGCATGTGCACACGCCGGTCCTGCAGTTCGGGGCCGGCAACACCACCGAGGTGACCGATGCGGAGTTCGTGCGCAACCGGCTGGACATCGTCGCCCAGGTGCGGGCGATCCTGACCGTGGCGGTCAGTGCGACGGAGCGAACGCGAGGCTGACGCCCAGGCCCGCCAGGACCGAGCCGATGACCTTGTTGAGGACCTTCTGACCGCGCAGCATCAGCGTGCGCATCCGGTCCTGGGAGAAGAAGACGGCGACCACACCGAACCACAGCAGGTGGGCCAGCGACATGAACAGGCCGTAGCCGACCTGCTGATGGGCCGGGGTGCCGGGGCTGACGACCTGGGAGAACGTCGAGACGACGAACAGGGTCGTCTTGGGGTTGAGGACGTTGGTGAGGAAGCCGGTGCGCAGCGCGGCGAGCGGGGTCAGTTCGGTCTTCCCGGTCAGATCGATCTCGACCTCGCCGCGGGTGCGGAAGGTGCGCACGCCGATGTAGACGAGGTAGGCGGCGCCGACCAGCTTGATGACCGTGAACAGGAACGTCGAGGACGCGATCAGCAGGCCCACGCCGAGCATCGTGTACGTGACGTGCACGAGGACGCCCGCGGCGACTCCGGTGGCCGCGAACAGTCCCGTACGGCGGCCGTAGAGATAGCTGTTGCGGACGATCATCGCGAAGTCGGCGCCGGGGGCGATGACGGCCAGCACGGTGATGAGGGCGACGGCGAGCAGCTCGGTCATGACGTGACGTCCTCCGACTCGGGTGCGACCGCTTCCTCTTTCTCGCGGATCTCCTCGCCGAGCAGTTCGCGGGCCAGCAGGGTGGCGCCGGCGACCGCGCCCGGCATCAGGAACACCGCGACGAAAGGGACCAGGAAGGCCAGGCCCAGGGGTGTGCCGAAGCCCCAGATCAGGGCCTTGCGGGAGCGGAACAGGGCGAGTCGGGCGCGCAGGCCGACGTCCCGGCGCTGGAGGGCGACGGCGGCGAGTTCCTCGGTGAGGAAGAAGCCGGTGACGAAGAACCCGATCACCGGGACGACGGTCTGGCCGACGACCGGGATGAAGCCGAGGGCGAACAGCAGCACCGCCCACACCAGGGCCCGGGCCAGGATCCGCAGGCTGTCGCGGGCGGAGATCCACAGTTCGCGCCAGAGCGGCAGCCGGGACTCCGGGGCGGCGCCGTCGGGCGAGACGTCCCGGTCGACCGTCTCGGAGAGGCTCTCGTAGAACGGCTGCCCGATGAGCAGGGTGACCGCGGTGAAGGTGAGGACGGCCAGCAGGAGGCCGAGGGCGAACAGCACGACGGTCAGGAAGCCGCGGAACAGGCCCAGCCAGGGGCTCGACCAGTCGTCGGCGAACGGCGTCGCCCAGCCGACGAAGTCCTCGCCCCACACCGCGAGCGCCACCAGCGCCGCCGCGTAGAGGACGAACGTGATCAGGCCGGGAACGAGCCCGAACCCGTACTGCTTGCCGTGCCGGGCCACCCACCGCTGGCCCTTCAGGAGGTACGTGAACCCCAGCCCTAGATCGTGCATGCCCGAACCCTATCGGTCGTGCTCGAACAGCTCTCCTAGGCCATCCGGGGTATCGGTGACACCAACACCCTCTTGTTGCAGTTGAGTCGAACAGGTACACCTCGCCGTACCGCTCTTCGGAAGCAACGATCTCGGCAAGTCCTCCAGGAGGTACACGTGCGCACCACGAGCACCTGCCCTGCCCGACCTGTTCTGATCAGCGCCCTCGCCCTCGCCGCGACGGGCTCTCTCCTGCTCACCCCCCACCCCGCCGACGCCGACCCGAAACCCGTCACCCGGGAGGGTGCCGCCGGTTCCGCCCTCGACCGCACGGCCGCCGCCGCCCCGCAGAGCGCGGCCCAACGCGCCCTGACCGCACCGGCGGCGGAGAAGACCGGCGTGCGCGGCTACCCGCGCAGACAGCTTCTCGCCGCCGATCCCGAGAACCCCGCCGACAAGTCCCTCAAGCTCGGTCTCACCCCGTACCACGCCATCGCCCCGAAGCTGAACGCCCTCCAGGCGCTCGGCGACCGGGTGAGCGTGGAGGTCGCGGGGCGGTCGGCGGGCGGGCACCGGCTCTATCTGGTCACGGTCACCGCCCCGGAGACCGCCCGTCAGGCGCAGGCCCAGGAACGGATGCGCGAGCTCATCGAGAACGCGCCCGTGACGGCGGCCCGGAGCAAGGAGATCAAGGCCGGCTACAAGGCCCCGGTCTTCTTCAACAACAACATCCACGGCAACGAGTGGGAGGGCACCGACGCCTCCCTCGCCCTCGTCGAGCGCCTCGCCACCGCGAACGACGCGCGGACGAAGGACTTACTCGCGCACAGCCGCCTCTACTTCAACATCACGGCCAATCCGGACGGCCGGATCGCCGGAACCCGGGCGAACGCCAACGGCTTCGACCTCAACCGGGACTTCGTCACCGCCTCGCAGCCCGAGGCGCGCGCGATGCGGCAGATCGAGATCGACAAGCAGCCCGCCGTCATGCTGGACCTGCACGGCTATGTCAACGGCACCCTGATCGAGCCGACCACCCCGCCGCACGGCGAGAACTACGAGTACGACCTCTTCCTGAAGAACACCTACGCCAACGCGCTCGGCATGGAGGCCGCCGTCAACGGCCTCGGCTACACGCCCGCGAAGGACGGCGTGCAGCCCGCCCAGATCCCGTTCCGGGACCAGGAGGAGGGCTGGGACGACTGGCCCCCGATCTTCACCCCGCAGTACGCGGCCTTCCACGGCACGGTCGCCGCGCACACGGTGGAGATCCCGCTGGCCGTCAACAACTCCGCCTACAACACGCTGCCGGTGACGGAGCTGCGCCGGCGGTCCGCGATCAACGTGGAGGTGGCGGGGGCGGCCCTGCGCGCCACCCTCGACTTCGTGCGGACCCACCGCGCCGCGCTGGTCGCCGACCAGATCGAGGTGTTCCGGCGCGGCTCCGCCGGCGCGGCGCAGCTGCCGGTGTCGGCGCAGACCGTGCCGGGGGTGCCGGGCATCGGCCCGGAGGACGTCTACACGACGGCCTTCCCGCGCGCCTACGTCATCCCGGCCGGTAAGACGTCCGCCGCCCGGCTCGTCGACCATCTGCTCGCCAACGACGTCCGGGTCACCCGCGCCACGCGCGCGTTCCGGCTCGGCGGGCGGACGTATCCGAAGGGCTCCTACGTCGTCGACCTGCACCAGCCCAAGCGGGGCATGGCGAACGTGCTGCTCGCCGACGGGCGGGACATCAGCGACAAGGTGTCGGTGATGTACGACATCTCGGGCTGGAGTCTGGGGCGGCTCTGGGGCGCCGAGGCAGTGCCGGTGACCGGCGGCGGTCTGGCGGGGCTCGGCCTGCGGCCCGTCTCCGCCGCGGCCCCGGTCGCCGCCGTCGCCCCGCGCGGCGATCTGCGGCTGCGGCTCGACGACCCGAACGCCGTGGCCGCCCTCAACTCCCTGCTGCGGCAAGGGGTTCCGGTACGGCGGGCCGCGGACGGCAGTGTCGTCGTGCCCGCGTCGGCGCGCGGCCGGGCCGCTGTCGTGGCACGCGCGTACGACGTCTCGTTCACGGCCGCGGGACCCACCGGCGCGACGACCGCGCTGCGTCCGGTGCGGGTCGCCGCCGCCGTCACCCCGGGCGAGCTGTTCGCGCTGCGGGAGATGGGCTTCGACGTCACACCCGTCTCCACGGCCGTGCTCAACGCGGGCTTCGACTGGTCGTCGGTGGATGTGCTGTTCGTGTCCGCCGGGCTCGACCGGGCCGCTCTCGGCGTATCCGCCCGCAACGCCCTGGACGCCTTCCTGGCCGGTCACGGTCTGGTCGGCCGGGGCCTCGGCGGAGCCAAGGTCGGCACCGGCGCGGGGCTCCTCGACGTCACGGCCGTCGAGGGCAACGGGAACGCCAACGGCGTGGTACGGGTGGTGAGTTCGAGCGGTGCGGTGACGGCCGGCGCACCCGATCACAGCTTCGTCTACGCACCGGTCTGGTTCACCGGGCTCGGCTCCGGGGTGCGCGTCGAGCAGTCGTACGCCACCGGGAACCCGCTCGTCTCCGGCCACTGGCGGGCCCTGGCCGACGGCTCGGGCGGCCCCGCCGCCGCGGCCGGCCGGCCTTCGGTCGTGAGCGGGCCGCATGCCGTCCTGTTCGGCACGGAACCGCTCTTCCGGGACCATCCGAAGGGCGCGTTCCCGCAGGTCGCACAGGCGTTGATCACCATGGCACACGCAAGCAGCGGGCTGGTTGAGGAGAACGGATGACTCGATTGACTCGGACGACCAAGGAGATCCACGGCACCGTCGCCGACGGATTCGACGCGGTGCGGGAGGAGTTCGCCGCGTTCGTGGCGGAGGAGACGGCACAACGGCCCGACTACGAAGGCCAGTTGTGCGCGTATGTGCACGGCCGACGGGTCGTCGACCTGTGGGCTCCCGGCGACGACGCCGACTCCCCCGACTTCCCCGATGCCGCTGACTCCCTCTACGGCGTGTACTCGTCGACCAAGGGCGCCGCCCATCTGGTCGTCGCGCTCCTCGTCCAGGAGGGCACCCTGGAGCTGGACCGCAAAGTCACCTACTACTGGCCGGAGTTCGCCGCCGAGGGCAAGGGCGCGCTGACCCTGCGCGAACTGCTCGCCCACCGGGCGGGCGTGATCGGCACGGACGGCGGGTTCTCGTCGCAGGAGCTGGCCGACGACCGGCAGATCGCCGAACGCCTGGCCGACCAACGGCCGTTCTGGCGTCCGGGCACCGCCTTCGGCTACCACGCGCTGGTCATCGGGGCGCTCATCGGCGAGGTCGTCCGGCGGGCCACCGGCCGTACGCTCCAGGAGGTGTACGAGGAGCGGGTGCGCGCCCCGTACGGGCTGGACTTCTTCCTGGGGCTGCCCGCGGTGCACGAGCCGCGCTTCCGGGCGGCGCAGCCGATGGCGCCGACCGCCGAGCAGCGGGCGCTGCTCGACTCCCTGCCCGGCGGGCCGCACACCCTCGCCGCCGTCGCCTTCAACCGGCACACCGCCGAGCCGACCGACCTCGAACTGCTGCCGAACGACCGGCTGATCCGCGCCAAGGGGCCGGCCTCGGTGGGCGGGGTGGCCTCGGCGCGCGGGCTGGCCGGGCTGTACGCGGCGGCGATCAGCGAGGTCGACGGGAAGGCTCCGCTGCTGAAGGAGGACACGGCGGCGGAGTTCGGGCAGCTGCACTCCGTGGGGTACGACGTGGTGGCGCGCACGCACAAGTCGTACGGGCTGGGCTTCCAGGCGACCGCGGACACCTGGTACCCGTTCCTGGGCGTCGGGGCGTTCGGGCACAGTGGGGCGGGCGGCTGCCAGGCGTTCGCGGACCCGCGCAGCGGGCTCGCCTACGGCTACACGCGACGCCGGTTCGCGTTCCCGGGCGGTGCGGCGCCGGAGAACGAGCGGCTGGTCGCGGCCCTGCATCGGGCGGCCCTGGCCACCGGCTGACGACGGGCGAAGGCCGCACCCCCTGGAGAAGCATCGTCCAGGGCGTGCGGCCTTCGTCGTGCGGATCAGCGCCGGACCGGAGCCGGGTCAGAGCTTGACGATCATCTTGCCGGTGTTGTCGCCGCGCAGCACCCCGAGGAACGCCTCCAGGTTGTTCTCGATGCCCTCAACGACCGTCTCGCGGTACTTCAGCTCACCGGAGCGGACCCAGGCGCCGACCTCCGCGACGAACTGCGACTGGAGGTCGTAGTGGTCGCCGACGAGGAGGCCCTCGATGCGGCCGCGGGTGGCGATGAGACGGGCGAGGTTCTTCGGGCCGGGGGCGGGCTCGGTGTTGTTGTAGACGGAGATCATGCCGCAGATCGCGATCCGGCCGTGCAGGTTGAGGGAGCCGATGGCGGCCTCCAGGTGTTCGCCGCCGACGTTGTCGAAGTAGACGTCGATGCCGTCGGGAGCGGCGGTGCGCAGCTGCTCGGCCACGGGGCCGTTCTTGTAGTTGAAGGCCGCGTCGAAGCCGTACTCCTCGACGAGGAGCTTGACCTTGTCGTCCGAGCCGGCGGAGCCGATGACCCGGGAGGCGCCCTTGAGCTTGGCGATCTGGCCGACCTGGCTGCCGACGGCGCCGGCCGCGCCCGACACGAAGACCGAGTCGCCCTCCTTGAAGGAGGCGGTGCGCAGCAGGCCGGCGTAGGCGGTGAGGCCGGTCATGCCGAGGACGCCGAGGTAGGTGGACAGCGGCGCGGCCTCGGGGTCGACCTTGACGGCCTGCTTGGCGTCGACGGTGGCGTACTCGCGCCAGCCGCCGAAGTGCAGGACGTGGTCGCCGACGGCGATGCCCTCGGCGGCGGAGGCGACGACCTCGCCGACCGCCCCGCCCTGCATGGCCTTGCCCAGCTCGAAGGGGGCGACGTAGGACTTGGCGCTGCTCATGCGGCCGCGCATGTACGGGTCGACGGAGACGTATGCGTTGCGGACCAGTACCTCACCCGCGGCGGGCTGTCGGATCTCCGCCTCGGCCAGCTCGAAGTCCTCGGGCTTCGGCCAGCCGACGGGGCGGCTGAGCAGACGCCATTCGCGGCTGGTGGTGGGGAGGGCCGAGTCAGTCATGGGGAGGCTGCCTTTCGCATGCTTCATGCTTCACTGCAAAATACTTCAGTACCTGAAACAACCATGCCTCTGAATATTTCAGGATGTCAAGTAAAGAGGTAGGCTGAATGCATGCCGACCTCACCCGCGACCCGCCTCCCCGACCCGCTGACCATGGAGGTCGTCGAACTGATCGGCGAGGTCGTGGCCCGCTACTACGAGGACTACGAGGAGGCCGCCGCCGATCACGCCCTCACCGGGGCGCAGGCGCGGCTGCTGAGCCTGCTCTCGCTGGAGCCGCTGCCGATGCGGAAGCTGGCGAAGAAGCTGAAGTGCGAGCCGTCCAATGTGACCGGCATCGTCGACCGGCTGGAGTCCCGCGGTCTGGTCGAGCGGCGGCCCGACCCGGCCGACCGCCGGGTCAAGCTGGCGGCGGCCACGGACGAGGGGCGGCGGATCGCCAAGGGGCTGCGCGAGTCGCTGCGCTTCGCCCGGGAGCCGCTGGCGGGGCTGGAGGCCGCGGAGCGGGAGGCGCTGCGGGGGCTGCTGCAGCGCATGCTCGTGCCCGAGGGCGGCCGAGCCTAGCGGGTCCGCTGGAAGTGCCGCGATGTGCCGTCGTTCTGCTGCGGCGCCGTTGTGGCTGGTCGCGCAGTTCCCCGCGCCCCTTTGGGGCGCTGCCGAACCGCTGCCGACTCCGCCCGACCCGCTCAGTCGTTCTGGCCGTCGTCCGAGTTCGACTGTCCGTTGCCGCGTCGGCTTCCGCGGTTCGCCTGGGTCATCAGCTCGCTGATGGCCAGCACCACGGCGCTCACGCCGCGCGCCCAGCGAGGGCCGCCGCGCGCCGCCCACCAGACGCAGGCGCAGCCGCCGAGGACGAGGACGAGGAGCCCCGAGAGGACGAGCACGGTCACGCTCCTCCCCCTCCTTCCGCTGTGAACTCGTACTGCAATTCGTAGAGATGGCCGGCCTTCACCATCACGGTCACCTCGACGGGACGGTCGCCGTCGCTGTGGATCACGCGCAGTGTACGCAGCACCGGCATGCTGCTGGTGAGGCGCAGGGCCCGGTACTGGTCCTGGGTGGGCACGCGGGCCGAGACCCGGTCCGTGCTGCGGCGGGGCGGGTGGCCGAGTTCGGTCAGCAGGGCGGGAGTTCCGCCCCGGATCCGGCGGCGCTCGGCCAGCGGCGTGCCCTGCGCGAGGTCCGACGGGTAGTAGGACTCGACGAGTTCGGCGGGTTCGTCGTCCACGAGGAGTATCTGGGCGCGCAGCAGGGCGGTGCCGTCCGGCGGGAGGCCGAGGGCGGCGCGGACGTCCGCGGGCGGGCGGGTCTCGGTCACGTCGAGGAGTTCGATGCGGGCGTGCGTGCCGTGCTTGGCCGCCTCGGTGAGCCAGCGGTAGGGCGCGCCGGGGGCGGCCGGGGCCATCAGGGCGGCGGGCCGGACGGTGCGCTGGCGGTGTTCGCGGACGGTGACGGCGGCGCCCGCGCGGCCGATCACCAGGCGTTCGTCCTTGAGGAGTTGAAGGGCCTTCTGCACAGTGGCGCCGGACGCGTCGAAGCGGGCCTTGAGCTGGGCGGTGGTGGGCAGGTTGGCGCCGGGGGCGAGCTCGCCGCTCATGATGTCGTCGCGCAGATCGGCCGCGATCCGCTCGTGCAGGGATCGGCGGTCGACGGCTTCCGGTTCTGCCTTGGGCACGGTCATCCGATCCTGATCTGGTAGCGCAGCCTCTGCCGTAGGGCAGGCATCACCATACGGTCGACCTGGATCGGCCGGTCGTCGCGGTCCAGGGTGAGCCGGATCAGCCGCAGGACGGGCTCGTCGGGGGCGGTGCGCAGGGCCCGGCGCTCGTCGGCGTCCGGCATCCCGGCCGTGACGTCCTCCCGGACGAGGACGCCGACATGGCCGAGTTCGGCGAGCAGGGCGAGGGCGCCGCCGCGGATCTTGGCGGTGCCGGCCAGGCGGGTGCCGGCCGCTATGGCCGTCGGGTAGTAGGTGTCGGTGAGCTCGGTGGGCTCGTCGTCGAGGAGGATCAGCCGTCGGCGCACCACGACGGGTTCGCCTTCCGGGACCTCCAGCAGCGCCGCCACGTCGGCGGGGGCGGGCACCTCGCCGGCATGCACGATCCGCTGCGTACCCCGTCGCCCCTGGGCCGCGGCCTCGGCGGCCCAGGGGTCGCCCTGCCCCGCCCCCCGGGGCATCAGATACGGCAACGACGTGCTGACCCAATCGCTCCCACCCAAGACGTCCTCCTGTACGGCCGACCGTTCTTTCGACCCTGCCGCCCTACACGGTAGGCGACTTGACTGATCCGCCAACCGCCACCCCGAGCCACCCTCAGCCACCCTTCACTACCTTGTTGCCTTTCGCGAATAACAGTAAGGTATCGCCGCAGGACGCCCCTGAACCACCGGAGGTGGCCCCCCGTGCCCCTGACACGGCAACGTCGTTTCCCCCGCTCGCGCGCCTCCGTACGGGCCGCCCGCACCTTCGTCGAGCAGGTCCTGACGGAGTGGGGCTGCGTCGACCGGCAGGACGACATAAGACTGTGCGTCTCGGAGCTCGCCACGAACGCCCTGCTGCACGGCGTGCCCCCGGGCCGCCAGTACTGCGTGACCCTCACCCTGGACGGCCCGCTGATCCGCCTCGCCGTCCGCGACACCGGCGATCACCCGGCGCCCGCGGCCCCCCCGACCTCCGAAGCCTGCTCGGGCCGCGGCCTCCACCTGGCCCGCCATGTCTCCGACGACTTCGGCATCACGGAACACGCCATCGGCAAAACGGTCTGGACGATCTTCAAGACGGACGGCGCCCACTAGGCGCTCCGCTGGGAGTGCCGCGATGTGCCGTCGTTTTGCTGCGGCGCCGTCGGGGCTGGTCGCGCAGTTCCCCGCGCCCCTTTGGGGCGCTGCGGACCGGGGGCTTCTCCTCCGTCAGGTCTTTCTGCGGGTCGTCATGAAGCGCTGGATCAGGATGAACGCGCACAGCAGCACACCCGTGGCGATCTTCGTCCACCAGGAGCTGAGCGTGCCCTCGAACTGGATGATGCTCTTGATCAGGCCCAGGACGAGGACACCGAAGAGGGTGCCCAGGACATAGCCGGAGCCGCCGGTCAGCAGGGTGCCGCCGATGACGACCGCGGCGATCGCGTCGAGTTCCATGCCCGTCGCGTGCAGCGGGTCGCCGGACTGGATGTACAGCGTGAAGAGCAGACCGGCGAGAGCCGAGCAGAACCCGCTCACGGTGTACACGGCGATCTTCGTGCCGCCCTGCGGGAGACCCATCAGCAGCGCCGACTGCTCGTTGCCGCCGATGGCGTACACCCGGCGCCCGAAGCGCGTGTAGTGCAGGACGTAGAACGCCACGGCGAGGACGACCAGGGAGACGATCGCGCCGATCGACACGAAGCCCATCCCCAGCGACACCTGCGCCTGGGCCATGCTGCTCACCGAGGAGTCGCTGATGG
This sequence comes from Streptomyces sp. NPDC001858, assembly GCF_053594615.1. Taxonomy (NCBI): domain Bacteria; kingdom Bacillati; phylum Actinomycetota; class Actinomycetes; order Kitasatosporales; family Streptomycetaceae; genus Streptomyces; species Streptomyces sp. NPDC001858. The sequence continues at coordinate 373,866 of NZ_JBSFEV010000003.1, read as the reverse complement.
AGATCGACTCCTTGCTGATGACCAGGCACAGCCCGCGGAAGAGGAACAGGCCGGCGAGGGTCACGATGAAGGGCTGGATCTCGAAGTTGTGGATCACATAACCCATCAGGAAACCGCCGAAGGCGCCCACGCCCAGCGCCAGCGGGATCACCAGCACGAGCGGCAGCCCCTGGCGCTCGACCAGCCAGGCCGTGAACATCGTCGTGAAGCCGATCACCGAGCCGACGGACAGGTCGATGCCGCCGGACAGGATGACGAAGGTGACGCCGACGGCGGCGACCAGCAGATAGCCGTTGTCGATGAACAGGTTGAGGAAGACCTGCGGTTCGGCGAACCCGTAGTACTGGTAGCGGCCGAGGCCGACGCCGTACATCACGAGGAAGAGCAGGGCCGTCGCCACGACGGGCAGCCGCCGGTCGGCCAGCAGACGCGCGGCCCTGGAGGGCGTACGGCTGTCCGGGGCGGCCGTGGGGGTCTGGGTGGTCGTGCTCATCACGACACCTCCATCTTGGGAGCGGCCTCGGTCGCCGCGGCGGCGTCCGCGGGCGGCGCGGCCGACTTGGCGTCTGCCTTCGCGCCGAACCTCGCGCCGAATCCGGCGCCGAAGACCTTGGCCCGGAACTTCGGGGACTGCAGCAGACAGACGACGATGACGACGGCGGCCTTGAAGACCAGGTTGGTCTGGGTCGGCACGCCGATGGTGTAGATCGTGGTGGTCAGCGTCTGGATGACGAGGGCGCCGACCACCGTGCCGCCGATCGAGAACCGGCCGCCCAGCAGGGAGGTGCCGCCGATCACCACGGCGAGGATCGCGTCGAGCTCGATCCACAGGCCGGCGTTGTTGCCGTCCGCCGCCGAGGTGTTGGAGCTGATCATCAGGCCCGCGATGCCCGCGCACAGCGCACAGAACGCGTACACCATGATCTTGATGCGGCGGGATCTGATGCCCACCAGTCGGCTGGCCTCGGCGTTGCCGCCGACCGACTCGACGAGCAGTCCGAGCGCGGTGCGCCGGGTCAGCACGACGGTGACGGCCACCACCACGGCCACCACGAAGATGGAGAAGGGCAGCGTCAGCCAGTAGCCGCCGCCGATCAGCTTGTACGGCTCGCTGTTGATGGTGATGATCTGGCCATCGGTGATCAGCTGGGCGACACCGCGCCCGGCGACCATGATGATCAGCGTGGCGATGATCGGCTGGATGCCCATCCGGGCGACCAGGAAGCCGTTCCACAGTCCGCAGACGACCGCGGCCAGCAGGCCCAGGCCCATCGCGAGCAGCACCCCGGACAGGGCGCCCTGGTCGGACTGGTCGCTGATGTACGAGCAGGCCAGTGCGCCGGTGATGGCGACCACCGCGCCGACCGACAGATCGATGCCGCCGGTGGCGATGACCAGGGTCATGCCGACCGCGACCAGGATGAGCGGCGATCCGAACAGCACGATCGAGACGAGGCTGCCGTAGAGGTGGCCGTCCGCCATCTTGATCGAGAAGAAGTCGGGGGTGAAGGGGACGTTGACGAGCAGCAGGAAGACGAGGACCGCTATCGGCCAGAACAGGTGATGGCGGGTCAGCGCTCGCCATCGGGTGGAGGTCGGCGTGGAGGTGGAGGTGGTCACTGGTGCTCTCCGCTCGCGATGGTCTCCAGGATCCGGCTCGTGGTGATCTCGGGCCCGTTGGCCAGCTGCGCCACCAGCCGGCGGTCGCGCAGCACTCCGATGGTGTGGCTGAGCCGGAGCACCTCTTCGAGTTCGGCCGCGATGTACAGGACGGACATGCCGTCCTCGGAGAGCGAGACGACGAGCTTCTGGATCTCCGCTTTCGCGCCGACGTCGATGCCGCGCGTCGGCTCGTCGAGGATCAGCAGCTTCGGCTGGGTGATGAGCCAGCGGGCCAGCAGCACCTTCTGCTGGTTGCCGCCGCTGAGCTGACCGACCCTGGCCTCGGGGTTCGCGGGGCGGATGTCCAGCGCCTTGATGTACTTGGCGACGAGTTCGTCGCGCTGGGCGACCGGGATGGGCCGGGTCCAGCCGCGCGAGGCCTGGAGGGCCAGGATGATGTTCTCCCGGACCGTCAGATCGGGCACCAGGCCCTCGGTCTTGCGGTTCTCGGAGCAGAACGCGACGCCGGCACCGATGGCGTCGTTCGGGGCGCTCATCGAGACCTGCTTGCCGCCGATGGTGACCTTGCCGCTGTCGGGCTGGTCGGCGCCGAAGAGCAGCCGGGCGAGTTCGGTGCGGCCCGAGCCGAGGAGGCCGGCGAGCCCGATCACCTCGCCCTTCTTGATCTCCAGGTCGAAGGGGGCGATGCCGCCGGTCCGGCCGACGCCGTCCGCCTTCAGCAGCGTCTCGCCGACGTCGGCGTGCAGTTGCTGGTCGTGGAGCTCCTCCAGCTGGTCCAGGGCCTTGCCGATCATCAGCTGGATCAGCCCGACCTGGTCGAGGTCCGCGACCAGGTGCTCGCCGACGAGCGTGCCGTTGCGCAGGACCGTCATACGGTCGCAGATCTCGTAGATCTGGTCGAGGAAGTGCGAGACGAACAGGATCGCCACGCCCTCCTCCTTGAGCTGCCGCATCAGACGGAACAGCTCCTGGACCTCGTCGCGGTCGAGACTGGACGTCGGCTCGTCCAGGACCAGCACCTTGGTGCCCGAACCCTGTCCGTCGCTGTCGCCGGTGCCCACCGACCGCACGATCGCGACGAGTTGCTGCACGGCCAGCGGGTACGAGGACAGCGGCGCGGTCACATCGATGTCGAGGCCGAGCCGGTCCACCAGCTCCGCCGCCTCCTTGCGCATCCGCTTCCACTGGATGCGGCCCATGCGGGTGGGCTCGCGCCCGATGAAGATGTTCTCCGCCACCGACAGGTTGGGGCAGAGGTTCACCTCCTGGTACACCGTGCTGATGCCGGCCTGCTGCGCCTGCAGCGGGCTGCCGAACCGCACGGACTTCCCGTCCAGGGTGATCGTGCCGCCGTCCAGGGTGTAGACCCCCGTCAGGACCTTGATGAGGGTGGACTTCCCGGCGCCGTTCTCGCCCATCAGGGCGTGGATCTCGCCGGGGAAGAGCCGGAAGTCGACGTCCGACAGAGCCCGTACCCCCGGAAACTCTTTGACTATGCCCGTCATCTCCAGGACGGGCCGCGGCTCTGCCATACCTCTCCTAGTGAGGGAGGCCACCGGCCATACCCGGTGGGTGAATTCATTGCGTGTTAGATTGATTACGCCCCGTATGGGGTCGGTTCGGGCTGGACCGCAGCTTTCGGGCTGGAAGCCCCTCACCTGGGGCGGAGTCACGGCAGTGCTCCTCGTGAGATCGAGCCGCTGCAGGCCCAGAGGGCCCGGCCGACCGAGATTTCGGTCGGCCGGAGGCTCCCTGCCGGTGGGTGCGTCGGTCAGTACTTCCGGGTCGGGAGCGCGGCCGCGGCCTGGTCCTGCATGAAGTCGCCCTCCTTGGTCTTGATCCAGCGCTCGACCGTCTCGCCGTCCTTGACCTTCTTCACGACGTCCATCAGCTGGGGGCCGAGGAGCGGGTTGCACTCGACGATGGCGTTGATCTTGCCCTCGGACATGGCCACGAAGCCGTCCTTCACGCCGTCGATGGAGACGATCAGGATGTCCTTGCCCGGCTTCTTGCCCGCCGCCTCGATGGACTGGATGGCGCCGATGGCCATGTCGTCGTTGTGCGCGAAGAGCACGTTGATGTCCGGGTTGGACTGCAGGAAGGCCGCCATGACCTGCTTGCCGCCGGCGCGGGTGAAGTCACCGGTCTGGCTGACGACGACCTTCCAGTCGGAGGCGTGGTCGGCGTCCATGACCTCCTTGAAGCCCTTGGCGCGCTCGATCGCCGGGGCGGCGCCGGTGGTGCCCTCCAGCTGCGCGATCTTCACGGCGCCCTTGAGGCCGGCCTTCGCGATGACCTTCTCCAGGATCTTCGCGGCGCGGCGGCCCTCGTCGGTGAAGTCGGAGCCGACCAGGGTGACGTAGAGGGACTCGTCGGAGGTCTCGACGGAGCGGTCGGTGAGGACCACCGGGATCTTCGCGGCCTTCGCCTCCTTGAGCACCGCGTCCCAGCCGGTGACGACCACCGGCGAGAAGGCGATGACGTCCACCTTCTGCGCGATGTAGCTGCGGATGGCGGAGATCTGGTTCTCCTGCTTCTGCTGGGCGTCGGAGAACTTGAGGCTGTACCCCGCTTCCTTCGCGGCCGCCTTCACCGAGTCGGTGTTGGCGCTGCGCCAGCCGCTCTCCGAGCCGACCTGGGAGAACCCGAGGCTGATCGCCTTGCCGCCGTCCCCGGAGGAGCTGGACGCGTTGTCGTCCTTCTTGGCGCAGGCGGTCAGGCCGCCCGCGGCCGCCACGCCGACCGCCGCGGTGAGGAAGTTCCTTCTGCTGAGCATGTTCTTCTCCTTTGAAGAGCCGGGCCGGGGATGGACCCGTTGACACTCGACAGCACCGGCCGCACTGCGTCCAGCCTGTCGATCATTGTTCGGAATGTCGGCCATGGTGGGGGGTGGGGCGACCTGTCGGTCCGTCAGAGAGGTACGCCTTCCGACTGGGCGGCGTACGGGAACGAGCTTGCACGGACGACGAGTTGGGGTTCGATCGCGGACCGGGACGCGGCCTGCGGGGGCCGGCCCTCGATCAGTTCCAGGAGCAGTGCGATGCCCCGCCTGCCCACCGTCGAGAAGTCCTGTCGGACGGTGGTGAGCGGAGGAGCGAAGAACTCCGACTCCGGGATGTCGTCGAAGCCGACCACCGCGACGTCCTGGGGGGTTCGGACCCCCGCCTCGCGCAGGGCGCGCAACACGCCCAGCGCCATCTGGTCGTTGGCGACAAAGACGGCGGTCAGCCCTCGGCCCACCCAGCCGGCCAGTTCCTGACCGGCCCGGTAGCCCGACAGCGGACTCCAGTCCCCCCGCAGCAGCATGGGCGGTTCGACCTCCGCCGCTTCGAGGGTCGCCCGCCAGCCGGCGGCCCGGTCGGCCGCCTCCTGCCAGTCCTCCGGCCCGGCGAGATGCCAGACCGTGCGGTGGCCGGCGGCCAGCAGGTGACCGGTGGCCAGCCGTGCCCCCAGGTGCTGGTCCACGCTGACGCTGGGGACGTCCACGCCCGGACCGCTGCCGACGACCACCACCGGGAAGGGATGGCGGAGTTCGGCCAGAGCCTCCACCGCCGAGCGCTGCGGGGCGATGGCGACCACGCCCTCCACCCCGCCCTCGCTGAGGTGGTCCAGGGCCTCGGACACCTTCTCCATGGTCAGTTCGCGCAGACTGACCGTCGAGACGAGATATCCCTCGGCGCGCGCCGCCTCTTCGAGTGCGAACAACGTACTGGCCGGCCCGTACAGGGTGGTGTCGGACGCGACCACACCCAGGGTCCGGGTGCGCCGAGTCGCCAGGGCTCGTGCGGAGGAGTTGCGACGGTATCCCATCTCCTCGATCGCTCGCAGCACCCTGGACCGGGTCTCGTCCCGCACGTTGGGGTGATCCCCCAGCACGCGGGACACCGTCTGGTGGGACACACCGGCCAGTCGTGCCACGTCAGCCATGGTGGGCGGTCGAAGCTGCGCGCGGGTCACGGCCGTACCTCCTTGGCGATCGTCTGCCGATAAGTCCGTTGCTGCGGGCGGCTGTTGACGTGCCGCGGCCGCCGGACGCCGAACTGGTGAATGCGGAGGTCATTGTGAGCGCTAACAATTCACGGCGGTCAAGAGGGTTGCGCCGGAACGGCGTCACGGTTGAATAACGCGCCCGACGGCGGGGGCGAACGGGACAGCCACCCCGACGCCGACCCCCGGCGACCCGGGCCGCCGGCGCCACCCGTCGCCCCGACCCCGGAAGCGCTGCCCCCGACACGCCCAACTCAGGCCCACCACAAGCAACTTGGCCAAATCAAGCCCCCGATTCACCAACCCCGGCAAGCTCAACTGCGCCTCCCACAGGAGAACTTGGCCGAATCGGATGCCCTACAACCCCTCCCCGGCGGGCCGTTCGGCCGGTCTCACGGAGGCGCTGAGGCAGCCCACACGGCAGCCGCCCACCCGACGCGGACCACGACCGATCCGCCCCGCTGGCATGCGACGAAAAACCGAGGGCAACTTGACCGAAACAGGGTGCTCAACTCGCCCACATCGGCGGCCCGTTCGACCGAACACACGGACGTGGTGGAGCGACTCACACAGCAGCCGCCCACCCGGGCCCGGACCAGGGCCGATCCGCCCGCGCGAGCGCGCTACGAGCGGCCGTGGGCAACTTGGCTGAATCGGGCGCTCAACACGCCGTCCACAGCTGGCCGTTCGGCCGAGGCGACAGACGTGGCGGCACGCCTCGCACGGGCAGCCGCCCACGCGGGCGCGGACCAAGGACGATCCGCCCGTGCGGGCGCGCTACGAGCGGCCGTGGGCAACCTGGCCGAATCCGGTGCTCAACACGCCGTCCACAGCGGACCGTTCGGCCGAGGCGACGGACGTGGCGGCACGCCTCGCACGGGCAGCCGCCGACGCGGGCGCGGACCAGGGCCGATCCGCCCGTGCGGGCGCGCTACGGGTGGCTGCGGGCAACTTGGCCGGATCGGGTGCTCAACACGCCGTCCGCGACGGGCCGTTCGGCCGGGGTGACGGAGGCGGTGTGGGCGGGTCGGACGGCAGATGCGCACCGCCCTTCGGGCGCCCTACGAGCACCACCAGAGGAACCGCGTGCATGTTTCCGACGGTGACGGCTCCGGGGAGCTTCCCGGTGTGGTGCCGGACGTCGGGGTGGGGTCGGGGTCCGACGGGGTCGTGGAGCCGGAGGAACCGGGGAGGGGGGCCGACTGGGCTTCCTTGTCCGGGGTCCGGGTCGCTTCGGTCCCGTCGTCCGGGGACGCGGAGGCCGAGGACGACGCCGACGGGGAGCCGGAGGGGTCGGGGGAGGGCGAGGCCGTGCCCGCGCCCGTGTCGGTCCTGTCGTCCAGGGGCTGCGCGGTCGCGCTCGGCTCCCCGGTCGAACCGTCGACCTCGGCCGACTCGCCGCCGGCCGCCGCCGGGTCCGGGGTGGAGGAGAACCCCGGCGCGTCCACGCCGAGTTCGGCCAGGCTCAGGCCGCCCGCCGCCAGGACGAAGCCGACGGTGACCAGGATCGTGCGCTTGCGGCGCCGCCGGTGTGCCGTGGCCTTGCGATCGCGACGGCTGGCGTCCGACGCGGCGGCCGTGCCCGCGGGGGCCCGCCGGCCGCCCCGGCCCTGCTCGCGGCGGCGCGCGGCGCGGCCCTGCGGCTCGGCGTCCGGGCTCTCACCCTCGACACCCTCGACGCCGTCGACACGCTCGGGCTCGGGCGTGGGCGCCGGTTCCTCCCACGTCCGCGCCGGTTCCCGGGGAGACGCGCGTAGCTGTTCGGCGGCTGTGCCGCACCCCGGGCAGGCGAGGGCGCCGTTGAGGTGCCTTCGGCACGGGTTGCAGTAGTCCATGACGCGGGAAGACTAAGTTCCCCGATGGTCACGTTCCTAGGTCCCACTGTGAAAGTTGTGTGGGAAATCGATCATACTGGTGTGGCGAGTTGATCAGTCCGTTGCCGAAAGACGGGCCGAACCTGTCGAAACCGTTACCTGTTCGACCCATTGACACCCAGCTCGCGCCATCCTTACTGTCTGCCCAGCATTTCGAACAAGTGACGAAATCTCGAACAGTCGAAGGGCAACTTCCGTGCGCATCACCGGAATCAGCACACACGTGGTCGGGACGCCCTGGCGCAACCTGACCTACGTCCTGGTGCACACCGACGAGGGCATCACGGGTGTCGGCGAGACCCGCATGCTGGGCCACACCGACGCGCTGATCGGCTACCTGAAGGAGGCCGAGGCCAACCATATTCTCGGCTCCGACCCGTTCGCTGTCGAGGACCTCACCCGCCGGATGAAGTACGGCGACTACGGGCGCGCCGGCGAGATCGTGATGTCCGGCATCGCCGTCGTCGAGATGGCCTGCTGGGACATCAAGGGCAAGGCCCTCGGCGTCCCGGTCTGGCAGCTGCTGGGCGGCAAGGTCACCGACAAGGTCAAGGCGTACGCCAACGGCTGGTACACCACCGAGCGGACCCCGGAGGCCTACCACAAGGCCGCCCAGGGGGTCATGGAGCGCGGCTACAAGGCGCTCAAGATCGACCCCTTCGGCACCGGCCAGTTCGAGCTGGACCACGAGCAGAGCCTGTACGCCGTCTCCCTCATCGAGGCCGTGCGCGACGCCATCGGGCCGGACGCCGAGCTGATGCTGGAGATGCACGGCCGGTTCTCGCCGGCCACCGCCATCCGGCTGGCCAAGGAGCTCGCGCCCTTCAAGCCCGCGTGGCTGGAGGAGCCGTGCCCGCCGGAGAACCTGAAGGCGCTGGAGAAGGTCGCGGCCAAGGTCGACATCCCGGTCGCCACCGGTGAGCGCATCCACGACCGCATCGAGTTCCGCGAGCTGTTCGAGAGCCAGGCCGTCGACATCATCCAGCCGGACGTCGGCCACATCGGCGGCATCTGGGAGACCAGGAAGCTCGCCGCGACCGCCGAGGCGCACTACGTGCTGGTCGCCCCGCACAACGTCGGCGGCCCGGTGCTGACCGCCGCCTCCCTCCAGGTCGGGTTCACCTCCCCGAACTTCAAGATCCTCGAGCACTTCAACGACTTCGCGGACGCGGAGATCAAGAAGGTCGTCAAGGGCGCGCCCGAGGTGATCGACGGCTACTTCCACCTCTCCGACAAGCCCGGTCTGGGCGTCGAGCTGGACGTGGACGCCGCCGCCGAGTTCCCGCAGCAGCAGGCCCGCTTCGACCTGTGGGCCGAGGGCTGGGAGCAGCGCAAGCCGAAGGGCGCCGAGAAGTGAGCACCGCAGTCGTCGTCGACGCGCCGGGCGAGCACCGGCTCGTGCCGCACGAGCCCCGGCGGCCCGAGCCCGGCGAGGCGCTCGTGCGGGTCCACGCGACCGGCATCTGCGGCAGCGACCGCGAGGTGTACCAGGGCAACCGGCCCGAGGGGTACGTCCGTTACCCGCTGACCCCCGGCCATGAGTGGTCCGGGACGGTCGAGGCGGTCGGCGCGGGGGTCCCCGCGTCCCTCGTCGGCCGCAAGGTGGTGGGCGAGGGCTTCCGCAACTGCCAGGTCTGCGACCGCTGCCACGCGGGCGAGACAACGTTGTGCACGGACGGGTACGAGGAGACCGGCTTCACCCAGCCGGGCGCCATGGCCGCCACCCTCACGCTGCCGGCCCGGCTGCTGCACGTGCTCGCGGACGACGCCGATCTCACCGCCGCCGCCCTGCTGGAGCCGGCCGCCTGCATCGCGGCCGCCGCGATCAAGGCGCGCGCGCTGCCGGGCGAGAAGGTGGCCGTGGTCGGCACCGGCACCCTGGGCATGTTCGCCGTCCAGTTCCTGAAGGCGGGCTCCCCGGCCGAGCTGCTGGTCGTCGGGACCCGCAACGACCGGGAGGGCCTGTCCCGCCGGTTCGGCGCCTCCGACTTCCGCACCCGGGACCAGGAGCTGCCGGACGACTTCGACGTCGTCATCGAGACCGCCGGCTCCGCGTCGGCCGCGCGCACGGCCGCCTCGCTGCTCAGGCGCGGCGGACGGCTGGTGCTGACGGGGATCCCCGCGGCGGGCGCCGACGGGCTGGACCCGACGGACCTGGTCGTGCGGCAGCTGGAGGTGCACACCGTCTTCGGCGCACCGCCGGACGCCTGGTCGCACACCGTGCGGGTGTTCGGGGCCGGGTTGCTGGATCCGCTGCCGCTCGTCACCCATGAGCTGCCGCTGGCGGAGTTCTCGGAGGCCATCGAGCTGGTGGGATCCGGCGATCCGAAGGTGGGCAAGGTACTGCTCCGCCCCTAGGAAAGGCCGGCCGAGCGCCGGCGAAACCCCCTGACCGTACGCCGGTACGGAGGCGACCTGACGGCTGCCGTACCGGCGTACACCCACATCCCGCACGCCTTGAGCCGCGAACCTCGTCCGAAATATCGAACACGAAGGACAGCTTGTGACGACCGACGCTTCCGCCCCGGGCGCCCGCCGACCCGGCGAGCAGGCGCTCACCGCGCTCGGCCTGGGCGCGCCCGCCCTCGACCCCGCCGACGCCTCCTCCCACTCCTTCCCGGACGGCGGCCGCTGGCGCACCGAGGTCCCTTCGTGCGAGGGCCCCGAGGCGCTGGCCGTCATCCTCAAGGAAGCCTCGCGGCTCGATGTGCCGATCCACCGGATCAGCCAGGGCAGCGGCGTGTGGATGCTCTCCGACGCCGAGATCACCGAGATGGTCGAGGCGACCGGCGAACGCGACATCGAGCTCTGCCTGTTCACCGGCCCGCGCGGCACCTGGGACATCGGCGGCTCCACCCGGACCGACTCGCGCGGCGCGGGCCTGCGGGCCCGCGGCCACGACGCGGTGGCCGGCTGTGTCGAAGACGCCGTCCGCGCAACGGAGTTGGGTGTCAAGTGCCTGCTCGTCGCCGACGAGGGCGTCCTGTGGACGCTGCACCGGGCCCGCCAGGCCGGCATCATCCCGGCCGACACGACGCTGAAGGTGTCGGCGCTCATTGGTCCCGTCAACCCGGCAGCATACGCGGTGTACGAGCGGCTCGGTGCAGATTCGGTCAACGTGCCCAGCGATCTGACGCTGGATCATCTCACCGAGATCCGGCGGGTGTCGGGCGCTCCCATGGACATGTACATCGAGGCTCCCGACGATCTCGGCGGCTACATCCGGATGTACGAGGTCGCCGAGTTGATCCGGCGCGGGGCGCCGCTGTATCTGAAGTTCGGCCTCTCCAAGGCCCCCGGAATCTACCCGTACGGTCACCATCTGCGCGATCTGACGCTCTCCACGGCCCGGGAACGGGTGCGGCGCGGACGGCTCGCACTGGACCTCCTGACACGGCATGGCGCGGACGGTCACATGGCTGCTCTAGGCTCACGTCTGCCGGGCGAACTGAACAGGTTCGACGCTCAGTCATAACGTTCCGGAAACCCCGCTTCACACAAGCCGACACAGGCGCGCAGAATCCCACACATATTCTTTTCGGTTTCTTCTCGGTCTTCCCGGCCACAACTCCGGGAGCACCAGCGCCTTCGGCACCGCGAGACCGATCCGTGCACACACATCAAGGATGATGACCATGCGTAACCGCAGAGCAGCACTCGCCGCCATAGCCGGAGCCGCTTCCCTCGCTCTGACCCTGACGGCCTGCGGACAGTCCGGCGACGGCGGCAGCGAGGACACCGGTGGCGACGCCAAGGGCGGGACGATCGGCATCGCGATGCCGACCAAGTCCTCGGAGCGCTGGATCACCGACGGCGCCAACGTCGAGAAGGACCTCAAGGCCAAGGGCTACAAGACCAAGCTGGTCTTCGGCGAGGACGACCCCGACCAGCAGGTCTCGCAGATCGAGAACCTGATCACGCAGGGCGTCAAGGCGCTGATCATCGCCGCCATCGACAACAAGTCCCTGAACAACGTGCTTCAGCAGGCCGCCGACGCCAAGATCCCGGTCATCTCCTACGACCGCCTGATCCTCGGCACGAAGAACGTCGACTACTACGCGTCCTTCGACAACGAGAAGGTCGGCCAGCTCCAGGCCACCTACCTCGTCGACAAGCTCGGACTGGCCGCCGGCAAGGGCCCGTTCAACATCGAGCTGTTCGCCGGGTCGAACGACGACAACAACACCAAGTACTTCTTCAACGGTGCGATGAGCGTGCTCAAGCCGTACATCGACAGCAAGAAGCTGGTGGTCAAGTCCGGCCAGACCGAGCTCACCAAGGTCACCACGCTGCGCTGGGACGGCGCCACCGCCCAGAGGCGCATGGAGGACATCCTCACCTCCACGTACAAGACCGGCCGGGTCGACGCGGTCCTCTCGCCCTACGACGGCATCACCATCGGCATCCTCGCCGCGCTGAAGTCGGACGCCTACGGCACCAAGGCCAAGCCGCTGCCGGTCATCTCCGGCCAGGACGCCGAGCTGGCCTCGGTGAAGTCGATCATCGCCGGCGAGCAGTCCATGACCGTCTACAAGGACCTGCGCAAGCTCGCCCAGGTCGCCACGGACATGGTCGACGCCTCGCTCACGGGCAAGAAGCCCGAGATCAACGACACCAAGTCGTACGACAACGGCACCAAGGTCGTCCCCGCCTACCTGCTGCAGCCGGTCAGCGTCGACAAGGCGAACTACCAGAAGGAGCTCGTCGACGGCGGCTACTACACGGCTGACCAGCTCAAGTAAGCGTAGAACCTTAAGGATTGGAAGGCACGACCATGGCGGGACCCGTCCTGGAAATGCGCTCGATCGTCAAGACCTTTCCCGGCGTAAAAGCGCTGTCGGACGTCTCACTGACCGTCCGTCAGGGCGAGGTCCACGCCATCTGCGGTGAGAACGGCGCCGGGAAGTCCACCTTGATGAAGGTGCTCTCCGGCGTCCATCCGCACGGCAGCTACGAGGGTGACATCCTCTTCGAGGGAGAGGTCTGCTCCTTCAAGGACATCCGGGCGAGCGAGCAGCACGGCATCGTCATCATCCACCAGGAACTGGCGCTGTCGCCCTACCTCTCCCTCGCGGAGAACATCTTCCTCGGCAACGAACACGCCAAGGGCGGGTTCATCGACTGGAGGAAGACCCTCGGGCACGCCACGGAACTGCTGCGCCGGGTCGGTCTGAGCGACCACCCGGAGACCCGCGTCGCCGACATCGGCGTGGGCAAGCAGCAGCTCGTGGAGATCGCGAAGGCGCTGTCGAAGAAGGTGAAGCTGCTCATCCTGGATGAGCCGACGGCGGCGCTGAACGACGAGGACAGCGACAAACTCCTCGATCTCATCCTGGAGTTGAAGAATCAGGGCATCACCTCGATCATCATCTCCCACAAGCTCAACGAGATCCGCAAGGTCGCGGACTCGGTGACGATCATTCGCGACGGGCACTCCATCGAGACGCTCGACGTGAAGTCGGCGGAGACGACCGAGGACCGGATCATCAGCGGCATGGTGGGCCGCGACCTCGACCACCGCTTCCCCGAGCGCACCCCGCACGAGCCCGAGAAGGGCACGGCTCCGGCCCTGGAGATCCGCGGCTGGACCGTGCACCACCCGATCGACCAGCAGCGCAAGGTCGTCGACGACGTGTCCATCCAGGTGCGTCGCGGGGAGATCGTCGGCATCGCCGGCCTGATGGGCGCCGGCCGCACCGAACTGGCGATGAGCGTCTTCGGGCGCTCCTACGGCCGGTACGCGGGCGGCACGGTCCTCAAGGACGGCAAGGAGATCCGGACGAAGTCCGTCGCGGAGGCGGTCGACAACGGCATCGCCTACGTCACGGAGGACCGCAAGCACTACGGCCTCAACCTCATCGACACGATCAACCGCAACATCTCACTCACCGCACTGAGCAAGGTGGCCAAGCGCGGCGTCGTCGACGAGCAGGAGGAGCGGCAGGTCTCCGAGGGCTTCCGCAAGTCCATGAACATCAAGGCTCCGACCGTGTTCGAGCGGGTCGGCAAGCTGTCCGGCGGCAACCAGCAGAAGGTCGTCCTCAGCAAGTGGATCTTCGCGGGTCCGGACGTGCTGATCCTGGACGAGCCCACGCGCGGCATCGACGTCGGCGCCAAGTACGAGATCTACACGGTCATCGACCAACTGGCCGCCCAGGGTAAAGCGGTGGTCTTCATCTCCTCCGAGCTGCCCGAACTGCTCGGTATGTGCGACCGCATCTACACCATGGCCGCCGGGCGGCTCACGGGCGAGTTCCCGCGTGCCGAGGCCACGCAGGAAGTGCTGATGCGTCAGATGACGAAGGACAAAGAGGTAACCCGATGAGCACCGATGTGACCGACAAGAGCCCGGCCGCGGCGCCGCCCGGCAAGAGCGGCGGGTCGGCCTCCGGCGGCGGACTGCTCCAGGTGGTGCTGGACGGCCTGCGCCGCAACATGCGCCAGTACGGCATGCTGATCGCCCTCGGTCTGATCGTGCTCCTGTTCCAGGTGTGGACCGACGGCGACCTGCTGCTGCCGCGCAACGTCTCCAACCTGGTGCTGCAGAACAGCTACATCCTGATCCTCGCGATCGGCATGATGCTGGTGATCATCGCGGGTCACATCGACCTGTCGGTCGGCTCGCTCACGGCGTTCACCGGCGCCTTCGCCGCCGTGCTGACGGTGGAGCACGACATCGCGTGGCCGCTCGCGCTGCTGCTGTGCCTGGTCGTCGGCGCGGTGGCCGGCGCGGCCCAGGGCTTCCTGATCGCCTACCTCGGCATACCCTCCTTCATCGTCACCCTCGCGGGCATGCTGATCTTCCGCGGTCTGACGGAGATGCTGCTGAAGGGTCAGACCCTCGGCCCGTTCCCGGACGGCCTGCAGAAGATGGGCAACGGCTTCCTGCCGGAGGTCGGCCCGGACACGAACTACCACAACCTGACGCTGCTGCTCGGCTTCACGCTGATCGCCTTCGCGGTCATCCAGGAGGTCCGTGACCGTAAGCGGCAGCAGGAGTTCGCCCTCGACGTGGCTCCCACGAACCTCTTCCTGCTCAAGCTCGTCGCCATCGTCGCCGCGATCCTCACGGTCACGATGCTGCTCGCCAGCTACAAGGGCGCGCCGATCATCCTGATCGTCCTGGCCGTGCTGGTGGTCGGCTACGGCTACGTCATGCGCAACGCGGTCTTCGGCCGTCACATCTACGCGATCGGCGGCAACCTGCCGGCCGCGAAGCTGTCCGGTGTGAAGGACAAGAAGGTCACCTTCCTGATCTTCCTGAACATGGGCGTGCTCGCGGCCCTGGCGGGTCTCGTGGTCGCCGCGCGGCTGAACGCGGCGTCCCCGAAGGCGGGCCTCAGCTTCGAACTCGAGGCGATCGCCTCGTCGTTCATCGGTGGAGCGTCCATGAGCGGCGGTGTCGGCACCGTCCTCGGCGCGATCATCGGCGGTCTCGTCCTCGGCGTGCTGAACAACGGCATGAACCTCCTCAGCGTCGGCACCGACTGGCAGCAGGTCATCAAGGGCCTCGCCCTGCTGGCCGCGGTCGGGTTCGACGTCTGGAACAAGCGCAAGTCCGGTTCCTGAACCGGAGCGGGCCCCGCCGGAAGGCGGGGCCCGCTTTTTCTGTTTTCGCCAGGCAGAGAGCGGCGTTCGGGCAGAGGAAGGCAGAAGGCAGCACATGAGGAAGACGGTGAAGGCGGTCAAGAGGCCCTTCGGCGCCCTGACCGACGGCGTCGAGGTCTCCAGCTGGTTCCTGGAGAACGGCGGCACCCGGCTGACGGTGCTCTCCTGGGGCGGCGTCGTCCAGTCCCTGGAGATCCCGGACCGGCACGGCCGCCACGCCAACGTCTGCCTCGGCTTCGACCGCATCGAGGACTACGTCGCCAGGACCCCGTACTTCGGCGCGCTGATCGGCCGCTACGGCAACCGCATCGGCGCGGGCCGGTTCACCCTCGACGGCACGGCCCACCAGGTCGACGTCAACGACGGCGCGAACAGCCTGCACGGCGGCGCGACGGGCTTCGACAAGCAGCTCTGGGACGTCGAGCCGTTCACCGACGGCTCCGACGTCGGCCTGTGCCTGTCCCGCACGAGCGCGGACGGCGAGATGGGCTACCCGGGCACGCTCGACGTGAAGGTCACGTACACCCTCACCGAGCGCGGCGAGTGGCGCATCGACTACGAGGCGACCACCAGCAAGGCGACCGTCGTCAACCTCACCAGCCACGTCTACTGGAACCTGGCCGGTGAGGGCAGCGGCACGATCGAGGAGCACGAGCTCACGATCGCCGCGAGCCGTTACACGCCCACCGACGCGGGCCTGATCCCGACGGGCGAACTGGCGGACGTCTCCGGCACGCCCTTCGACTTCCGCACGCCCAAGACGATCGGCCGGGACCTCCGGGCCGGTCACCTCCAGCAGCTCCACGCCCAGGGCTACGACCACAACTGGGTCCTCGACAAGGGCGTCACGGCCGAGCCGGCGCACGTGGCCACGCTGCGCGACCCGGGCTCCGGCCGCACCCTGAAGATCGCCACCGACCAGCCGGGCCTGCAGTTCTACTCCGGCAACTTCCTGGACGGCACGCTCGTCGGCACCGGTGGCCGCGCCTACCGCCAGGGCGACGCCCTGTGTCTGGAGACGCAGGGCTTCCCGGACTCGCCGAACCGGCCGGAGTTCCCCTCCACGGTCCTGCGACCCGGCGAGACGTACCGGACGACGACGATCCATACGTTCGGCACGTTCGATACGTTCGAATAGCGCTAAGACGGTGTACGCGTGCCCAGGGTTCCCGAACCCAAACAGGAACTCACACTGATTTCACACGCGTTGAACAACACCCCGCCAGCATGCGTATGTAAGAGCGGCCCGCGCTCCCCCGCGCGGGCCACCCAATGACGACGGGCCCGGTCGTCCCCGCCGGGCCCGCCCCATACGGAGGTTCCATGGCCGACAACGTCTCCTCGTTGTTCCGCAACACTGCGGCCCACAGTCCGTCGATGGCGGCACTGACTCGCGAGGGCGGCGAGGGGGTCGGCCCGGTGGACTTCTGCATCCCCTGCAACCCGTACTTCCCCACCCCGGCCATGATGGACACCATGTCCGCGAAGCTGCGGGACATCGTCACGTTCTACCCCAGCGGCGCCGACACGATCACGGCCGAGCTCTGCAACCTGCTCCAACTCCCGCCGCAGGCCGTCGCCATGGGCAACGGCTCGACCGAGCTGATCACCTGGATCGACCACCTGCTGGTCCGTGAGTCGCTGGCCATCCCCGTGCCCACCTTCGGCCGCTGGACCGACCAGCCGATGGAGACCGGCAAGCGGGTCGACATGTTCCCGCTCCAGGAGTCCAGCGGCTTCGCCCTGGACCTCGCGCAGTACGCCGAGTTCATCCGCAGCCGCGGCACCAAGGTCGCGGTCATCTGCAACCCGAACAACCCCGACGGCGGCTTCCTGCACAAGCACGCGCTCGTGCAGTTCATGGACGCGATGGCCGACCTGGACCTGATCATCATCGACGAGTCGTTCCTGGAGTTCGCCGACGCGGAGCAGGAACCGAGCGTCGTGCAGGAGGCGATGATCCGGCCGAACGTCATCGTGCTGCGCAGCCTCGGCAAGAACTTCGGTCTGCACGGCATCCGCTTCGGCTACATGGTCGCCAACCCGTCGCTGGCCGGCCGGGTCCGCTCGATGCTGCCGAAGTGGAACCTCAACGCCTTCGCCGAGTACGTGGTGTTCATGCTGAAGGAGCACGGCCCCGAGTACGCGCAGAGCCTGATGCAGGTGCGCCGGGACCGGCTCGACATGGCGAGCCAGCTCAGCGCGCTGCCGGGGCTGACCGTCTACCCCTCCCAGGGGAACTTCCTCTTCGTGCGCCTTCCCGTCGGCGCCGAGGGCACCGTGGTCCGCGACCGGCTGCTCGCCGAGCACCGCATCCTGATCCGCGAGTGCGGCAACAAGATCGGCTCGTCGAGCCGCTTCGTGAGGCTCGTGGTGCGCCCCCAGGTGGACGTACGTCGCCTGGTGACCGGCCTGGAACAGGTGCTCTACGGGACCAGGCGGGGAACTGCCGTGCCCGAGCTGAGCCCCGGAATCAGCTACAGCTCGGGTACTGCGGCGGTCGACCGGCTGGTCACCAACGGGGCCGGCATGCCCGGCCTTGCCGCTCAGGCCATGGGCATGAGCGCCCAGATGCCGGGGCTGGTCGCCGCCGCCCCGGCGATGGCCGCCCCCGCGATGGCCCCGATGATGGCCCAGTCCGCACCGTCCGACGGCATCGGGATGCCGATGCCGGCCGCGGCACAGGTCTTCCCCCAGCCCGTGCAGATGCCGGCACCGGTGCCCGCCCCGCAGCCCATGGCCCCGGCGCCGATGGCCCCCGCGGCGATGGCGCCCGCAGCGATGGCGCCCGCCATGGCCCCGGCCGCCCAGGCCCCGCCGATGGGCCCGACCCCGACCGGCGTCCCGGCCCGCGGCGGCCTCACCGCCGCCCAGGTCAGGGGCACCAACGGCCTCTCCCCCGCGGCCGCCACCGGCTGGCCCAACGCCCAGAGCTGGCCGAACGCGGCGGGCATGGGCCAGGTCAGCTAGTCAGTCACATCTTCGTGGGCGCGGGCGCGCTGCACGGCCTTCGGCCGGCAGCACGCCCGCGCCCGTCCTTGTGGTCGCCAGGAGTCATCAGGGAACAATCCAAGCGGTGCCACAGGGCTCACTACACGGTCAGAGAGGTGTGCCGGTAGTACTCCGCAGCTCGGCGAAGAGCCTCGTCCAAGGCGGCCAGGCCTTCGGTGTGCCGCCATTCCTGGGTGCCGTTCCCACAGGCCCGCCAAATCTCGACGTATGCGTCGCCGAGTTCCGCGGCCTTCTCCAGGATCTCGTCGAAGACGTCGTCCGGGATCTTCTCCTTGTCCTGGTCAAGGAACCTGGCGTTCAGCTCCTGATGAGCGATGAGCAGTTCACCCACGCGCCGCAGGTGCCGACCGCCGACATTCGGGCTGGTGATGATCTCGGCCCAGGTCCTGGCGTACACGGAAGGCCAGCTCATTCACCCTCCCCTCCTGATCATTCCCCATGGTAGGGACCCGTACTGTTGCCGACCGTCGTACTGGCCGACGACGGCGGGCTCCTCGGTGATCACCTGCTCGACAGTGCGTGAGCGCCCGTCAGCCATGTCGATGCGCCGACCCCACGAGCTATGCCGTCAGGAGTCGGACGGCTGGCACTGGTGCCAATTCTCGCCCCGCCGGTCACCGCCGAGTTCGTCGGGCCACGGTGTACGCGGTTGGGCCGGTGAGCCCTCTGTCTGCGCCGTCGCTCATGTCCAGGACCTCGAAGCCGACATCCTCCGCGTAGCGTTCCAGCTCGCGGGGGAACAGGACGCGCCTGCGGATCTCGTCTCGGGCCTCGTCGCCCGAGGGGAGCGCCCAGTGCCGGTGCATGGTGTTGATCTGGGTCCGCAGGTCCCACGTGTGGCGGATGGTGACGGTCGCGGATCCCGTCGGGGTGTCCACCGTGGCGGTGGTCGGCTCGGGCCGGGTGATCGGGGCGACGGGGGAGCACAGCACGAGCAGTGCTCCTGGCCGGGCGTGGGCGGCGAAGGTGGCGAAGACCTGGCTGATCGCCTCGTTGTCGTGCACGTAGGCGAGGCTGTTACCCATGCACGTCACCACGTCCATGCGCTTGCCGAGTCGCGCGGTGCGCATATCGCCGATGCGGATGTCCAGCCCGGGCCGGGCCTGGTGGGCGTAGTCGACCATGCCGGGCTGGAGGTCCACGCCGATGCATTCGAAGCGCTTGGCGAGGATCTCCAGGTCGCGGCCGGTACCGCATCCGAAGTCGACGAGGGTCCGGGCGTCCGGCCGGTGCAGCTCGATCAGGGTCTGGCACATTCCGGCGCTCGTGCTGTCGGACTGGACGACGTCGTAAAGTGCCGGATCGCGGTACAGGAGGTTGGTGGCTTCCACGTGCTCGGCTTCCGTGTCGGGGCTGGTCACATGAGGCTGCGCAGCCCGACCTCCAGGGCGAGCACATCGCACAGCAGATCGGGGACGACCGGCGCGGAGTCGGCGCTCCTCCCCGCCTTGGCGAGAGCCTTGCCGTCAACGTAGCCGAGATCCACCAGGATGGACTCCTTCAGCATGTCGTCCAAGACCGGCAAGCCGTGGGAACGTAAACCCTTCTCCAGGACAGCCAGGAAGTTCTCCGGTTCGGTCGGCGCGGCCACCCACTCGGGCAGCCCGGCCCGTCGGATCCGCTCCCGGAACAACGCCTTGCCGCGCTTGTGCTCGTGCGGCAGCTGCTCCATGAACCGCACGATCCGCGGGTGCGCGAGCGGACTCACCGGCCAGATTCCGGCCCGGAGGAATCCGGGGTTGTGCATCCCGAACGCCATCAGGGTCGGTACGGGCAGCACTGGGATGGGAGCCAGGTGCTCGTTGACTTCGGCGAGCGCTCGGATTGCTTTGTCGCCGAGCCACGGCACGGGTTCCGGCGTCGGCAGTTCGGCCCGTGTCCTGGAGTGGTGGGCGTTGACCTCGTCCCCGCCGCTACCGGTGAACATGACCTCGCACCGCCGGGCCGCTGCCTGCTCGCGCACGACATCGAACGCCTCCTGGTAGAAGGCTCCCGCAGGATCGTGTGGCCTGCGCAGAGCGCGCACGCCTCCGGGGCAGAAGGGTGCGTGCTGCATGGCAGGGGTGGCCGTGTCCCGGAAGCCGCAGTGCTCCACAAAGGCTCGGCGCCGCTCGCCCTGTTGCCTGCCGGTGCTTCCTCCCACCAGCAGGCCGAAGCTGTGCGCCTCGGGGAAGCGGGCGGCTTTCACCGCCAGGGCGACGTTCCCGGAGTCCGCGCCTCCGGACAGTTCGACGCCCACGCATCCGGTTGCCGTCGGCGCCTGGCCGATTACGTCGGTCAGCAACTCGTCCAGAGCGGCGAGTGGATCAACTCCGAGCCGGAGCGTACGTGGCTCAAGTACGTGCTCGGCGGGCTCGGGGTAGTGGATGCTGAGTCCCGAAGTGGTGAACGTGGCCGCTGCCCGTTCGGTGAGGCGGTAGACGCCTTCGAAAAGTGTCTCGGACGTGTAGCGGTGCTGCCTCGTCAGCGTGCGGGCGACAACGCGCGCCACCAGGCGGTGGGCCTGCATATACGGTCGCAGTAGTGTCAGGTCCCAAGAGGCGTGCAGCTCGCCGGCCTTCTCTGTCAGATAGAGCGGCGCTGTGCCGAAGACACCCGCCGCCAGGCGGGCTTGTCCGGGCTCCATGGTGAGTGCGACGAAGTCGGCCTCGGCCCGCTTGCACTCCTTCACGCGGACCCGTACGCGCGGCGCTTGGTCATCGTTGACCTCCATGACCAGAGTGGACACGTTCGCGGGCTCGATCCAGCTCTCGCCATTGGTCCAACGGCCTCCCTCTGATCTCCATTTGGGCTCCTGGAGATCGGCCAGGCGCAGACGCATCGACAGCATGTAGTCCCCTTCCCATGTCGTGCGGCGGGGCGGGGCCGCGAACGGCCCCGCCCCGCCTGGCGTCAGCCCTGGATCACTTGCTGCAGTGGTCGCCGTTGTTGTCGCCACCGCCCGGCATCTTGTCGAGCAGCGCGGCCTCGACGGCCGGGACGCCGGTGATCAGGTCGCCGGTGAACAGTTCGTCCACGTTCATCGTTCTCTCCCTTACGGTTTTCAGTGGACTCCACGGCGGATGCTGCGGAGTTGGACCCGTCCGGCTGCCGGACCCTTGCGAAGAAGGCAGCCGAGCGGGGTGCCCACCGCTTCCGGCGGCGGGCCCTCCCTCGTCACAGGTGGGGAGCCTGGATGCGCGACGGGGAGGAGTCAGGTGGGTGTGGATGCGGCGGCCACGCCAAGGACGAAGCCGACCGGTCCCGAGACGGTGATGATCAGGAGTGGTCCGGCGTAGCGGCCGACGGCTGCGGCCAACCGGTTCACAGCCGCTCTCCACGGCTGCGCTCGTTGGCCTCGCGTACTGCGGCGCTCAGCCTCTCCGCGCCGTACTCAGGTGTGGCACTGCGGTGCTGCGGGCAGCGACACGGCGAGAATCGATTCAGACCCGGCGGCAGGTCCGCGCCCTCGTAGGTGTCGATCCTCAACACCCCGTCCATGCCCCGCTCCTCAGTCAGCCGGGCCAGACGGGCCCGCGCTTCGCTTCTCATTCCTCAGCCCTTCGGACGACGGCTGCGGCGAGGTCTCGCCGTTCCCTGCTGTCTCTACGCAACCGCACGACCACGCTCAGCGGTACCGTTGCCGCAGCACCAGGACTTGAAAGCCTTGAAAGTTCGCAAGGGCACGGGGAGTTGGGGCATGGCCAAGCGTGAACCGAACGCGGCGCTCGGGCGCATGCTCACCGAAAGCCGCTGGACTCACCGCCAGTTCGCGCGGGCGGTGAACCGCGTCGGCACGGAGACCGGAATCCCCTTGCGCTACGACGAGTCGGCGGTGAGCCACTGGCTGGGCGGCACTGTCCCGCGCGATGCGGTGCGCGCATGCGTACTCGAAGCCCTCTCCCGCCGCCTCGGCCGCCCCGTCACCCATGCAGAGGCGGGACTGCCCGTTCCACGCGATCGCTCCTCCACCGCTGCGGATACCGTGGAAGGGGTGATCGACCTGGGGAGGCTGGATATGGACCCGTCCCGCCGCAGTGTCCTGGGTGTCGGCCTGTTCTCCGTGGCCGTCACCGTTCCCGGCTGGCGGGATGTGGTCGGGCGTGCCGATGCCGTTCAGTCCGGCCGAACGACGCACATCGGCATGAACGAAGTGGACATGGTCGTCGCCATGACCGAGCGGGTCTCAGACCTGGACGACGAGTTCGGGGGCCGTCACGCCCGCCCCATGGCGGCCGCGTTCATGGTCAACACCGTGGCCTCCTACCTGCGCGCCGACGCACCCGAGGACGTGCGCAAGGCGATGCTGTCCGCCGCCTCGGACCTGCTCTACCTGACCGGCTTCATGGCCGTGGACGAAGGGCTGCACGGTCTCGCGCAGCGCTACTACGTCAAGGCCCTGGAGCTGGCGGGCGCGGCCGAGGACCACCTGACGTACTGCACCACCCTGCGGGGCATGAGCGTCCAAGCGGTCGACATCCGCCACGGGGCGAAGGCCATGGAGCTGGCCGATGCCGCTGCCGCCGCCTCCCCGAAAGCCGGCCCTCGGATGCTGGCCTTCCTCGTCGGCCAGCAGGCGCACGCCGCCGCGCAGAGCGGCGACCGTGCGGGCGCGCTGCGCTACATCCGGGAGGCCGAGGCGGCCATGGAACGTGCCGAGTCACGCGGCAAGGCGTTCGGCTCGTACGATCCCTCTTCGCTCAACTACCACGTCAGCCAGGTACGTTACGAACTGGGCGACAAGGCCGGAGCCGTCGAAGCCATGCAACAAGCGGACCGGCTCCGCCCCAGCGTGTACCAGCGCACACGAGTACACCGTCGTGGCCTGCTGGCCGAACGGCAGCTGGAACTCGGCCACCTGGAAGCGGCCTGCGCCACCTGGCACCAGGCCCTCGACGACTACCCCAAGGTGCAGTCCGGCCGCGCCGACGACCGCGTGAAGGCGATGTTCGGCCTCTTGCGCCCTCATCTGAAGAACACGACGGCACTCGACCTGTACGACCGAGCACGGACGATCGCACCACCGTCGCTGGTCACCTGATCCCCGTCGCACCTTCAAGCCCAGCGCAGCCCGGACGATGCGGACGGCGACGGGGGTCTCCGACGGCGGCGCCGAGCCGGGGACGACGACGGTGAACACCGCGGCGGGCTTGGAGTTCCGCACACGGGCCGTGCGGGCGCTGCCGTCCTCCGGGGTAACCGGAGGGCGGCGGTCTTGTGTCGACACTTGCCCGGCAAGTAACTTGACGCGCACTCACTTTGCCTAACTGACAGCCTCCCTACAGGAACCGTTTCTACGGTGCCGTGTTCATGACAGACATGACGGGAAACCCCAACGGAACCCCCCACCCATCCGATCGCCCCATCGAGCACCCCATCGGCCGGCGCACCGTGCTGATCGCCTCGGGCGCCACCGCCGCGACGCTGGCCGTCGGCGCCACGGCCGCCGTCACCGCGCCGGCCGCCGAGCAGCAGCCGGACACCGCCCCCGTCGCCGCCGCGGCCGTCTGCACCCTCACGAAGGAGATGACCGAAGGCCCCTACTACCTCGACGGACAGTACGTCCGCGCCAACATCACCGAGGGCAAGGCGGGCATCCCGCTGAAGCTGAACCTCACGGTCGTCGACGACGACACCTGCGTGCCCCTCTCCAACGCACTCGTGGAGATCTGGCACGCCGACGCCCTCGGCGAGTACTCCGGCTTCGTCGGCGCCAACGGCCACAACGAGCCGGACAGCGGCACCTTCCTGCGCGGCGGAGTCCTGACCAACTCCAGCGGCGTCGCCGCGCTCACCACGGTCTACCCCGGCTGGTACCGGGGCCGCTGCATCCACATCCACATCAAGGTGCACACGAACGTCACCCTGACCTCGGACGGCTCGTTCACCGGCGGCCAGGAACTGCACACCGGTCAGCTCTTCTTCAGCGAGACGATCACGACCGCCGTCGCGGCCGTCTCCCCGTACTCGACCAACACGGTCACCCGCACCACCCTCGCCCAGGACTCCATCTACGACGACGGTGGCGCCGCCTCGGGCCTGGTGACCCTGACGGCCCTGGGCAGTTCGACGTCCTCGGGCTACGCCGGGACGCTGACGCTGGGCGTCGAGAGCTGACCCGCAGCACCACCTGACCGGCTGGGCGTCACCGAGTCGCGGTGACGCCCAGTCGGCGTTCCGGAGGAGGGCCGTGAGCCGCTAGAACAGGTCCTGGCGCGGGCTCACTTGGCCGGGCACTGCTGCCAGGCCATGTGGTAGATCGTGCTGAGGTCGCCGTCGGTCGAGTCCATGGTCATGAAGCTGACCTTGCTCGGCGACGAGGTGCCGGCGTTGACCCGGAGCTCGGTGTTGATGTTGAAGTTGCGCTGAACTCCACAGGGGGCCCAGACCAGTTGGGCCCAGTCCGTGGTGTCGGTCGCCTGCCAGCTGTCGTTGAGCGAGCCGCTGAAGTTGTGGTTCTTGAACACCGTCTGCGACGAGCCCTGGAAGTAGTACGAGGCCCGCTGGACGGCGCTCGCGCCGGACTGGAGCGAGGCGTAGCCGCGGTAGTCCGCCTTGGCGATCGCGTACGTGAAGCCCGACGGGACGTGCACGACCAGGTTGAGCTGGCAGTTCTTGCGGAAGGCGGTGGGGTTGGAGCTCCCGCCGACCTGGGCGAGGTAGTCGCTGTAGGTCACGGTGAACGCGGTGTTGTCCTCGGAGACGGCGACCGCCGCCGTACCGGCCGGGCAGCCGGAGCCGTTCACGGTCGCGACGTCGATGACGATCCGGTCCGGCGGCGGGTTGTCGAAAACGGGGGACGAGTTCTGCGCGGGTATCGCCGCGGTGATGAGAGCGGCGACCGCGCCGCCCAGGAGCAGCCCACTTGCCATGATCTCTCCTTCGATCGAAGGGTGGGGGGTGGCAGCGCCCGGCTCCACGCGGCGCCGGCTCCACGGAGAATCCGTGAAGCCGAAACTGTGAAGCTGCTGTGAAGAACCGGGGCGATCGCATCGTAGGGAGCCCCCTGAACCACAGTCAGGTCGAACTCCGGCCATTCACCCGGGCCCGTTCACACCTCGACCAGGCGCAGGGCGGAAACCGCGGAGATCACGAGCCGGGGGCCGAACTCCTTCGCTCCGGCGATCCGGGCTCCGTCGCGGCTGATGCCGACGAGATCGACGACGAGGTCGGGAATGTCCAGCAGCGGCGTCAGGTCCAGTGACTGAGGGGCCCGCGAAGCGGGGTCGAACGACAGGTGCAGCCGGCGCAGCCCGGGGAACACCCGCCGCAGCTGGGACAGATGGCCGTACTCGATGAGGCCGGACAGCTCCAGGCTGCGGATCTGCGGCAGTGGGGCGGCCGGCGCCAGTTCCTGCACTGAGCGGACGGCCAGCGCCAGGTCCTCGACCTGCGGGGACCGGGACAGCGCCTGCACGATCTCCGGAACGTCCCGGCCCGCGATGTCCGCGTGCAGCCGGCGCAGGCTCGCCCAGCCGTCGAGATCCGCGAGCCAGTCGTCGTGTTCCGACGTCACGCTCAACTCGCGCACCCCGCTGTGCGGCCGCATGGCCGCCCAGCCGCCCCTCGGCACGCCGAAGAGGGCGAGTCCGCGCAGTTCGCGCATCCCGGCCAGCAGAGCGAACTGCTCCTGGGAGAAGCCCTGGACCCGCAGGGAGAGCGAGGTCAGCTTCAGGTCGGGCAGCACCCGCAGATCCCGCAGGGAGATGCAGCCCGACAGCACGAGAATCCGCAGATCGTCGCGCTCGCGCAGGAATTCCAGATGCCGCACCGCCGCGTTGGCCCGCAGTTCGAGCTCTTCGATCCCGTGCGCCGGAAGCGTGGCGTCGAGCTCCTCCGCCGAGTGGGAGCCGCTGACGACCAGCCGCCGGATGGCCCCGAACCGGGTGAGACAGGCCAGCTCCGAGCTCGTCCGGACCCGAAGCACCGGACAGTGCATCCCCGCCAGCACGTCCCGGGCGTACTCCTCGGTGGGCTGCAGAGCCCAGCCCGTCACCACGTCCCGTCGGACGTCCTCGGCCGGGTGCGGGGCGAATCGTCGGAGCGCCTGCCGTGCTCGTGCCGTGCGGATCCGCACGAGCACCGCGACGATCTTCCTGGCGGTCTCCTCGCTGAGGCCGTCCGGCCCTGGCAGCGTCTCCACGCCCCAGTCGCCCAGCTCCGTGACCTCGCTGACCTCGGTGCCGCCCTGCGGCGGCATCAGGCTGCGGACCCGCTCCCGCACACCGCCCATCAGCCGCTCGTCCAGCGACAGCAGACTCGTCGCGCAGCGCGCCGCCAGCAGATGGAAGTGCCACCGCTGCGCCCGCTTCGGGACGGCGTCCCCGCGCCGGACCAGTTCCTCGACGAGGTGCTGGGCGTCCTTGCGCGTGGCATGCCCGACGGCCAGGACGATGACGTCGCTCCACGTCTCGTCCTCCGCGTGCTTCAGCAGCTCCAGGACGTAGCCGCTCTCGTGGAGCTCCTTCGCGGCGAGGTAGTCCTGGAAAGTGCGGTGGATGAACTCGATGGTGTCGTCCGTGCGCTCCCGGAGCAGCCCGCTGCGGTGGAGCAGGAAGAGCAGCACCCGCTCGGGCGTCTCCTCGTCGCGGAGCTGGTCCACGTCCCGTATCGCCGGTTCGAGCTGCCGGAGGGCCTGGGCGCGGGTCATCTGCTGCTGTCCGGTGCGCACCAGCCAGACGGCGAGCCGCTGGAGCAACTCGTGCTGCAGATCGGAGTCGAGGGTGACGTGGTCGGTGTGCAGGACGCCCCGTCCGGCGTCCCGGCCGCCGAGGAGCATCGCGAGGGCGGCCCGGTACAGCGACCAGCGGGTGGTGGGCAGCAGGCCCCGGCGACGGCGGTGCAGCGCGCAGATCACGGCGCACAGCAGGGGTGTGCGGGCCATGTCGCGCAGCGCGGCGTTGCGGCCCAGCTGGTGGATCAGGTCCTGCTCCAGGGTGGTCAGCAGCTCCCGCTCGTCGACGCCGCGCCGGGTGTCGAAGAGGTGGTCGCACTCCAGCCGGGCGGCGTCGTGCCAGGCGCCGACGAAGGTGGTGATGTCCTCGTCGCTCATGGGGAGCAGCGTCAGCTCGGCGAAGCCGTCCTGCGCCAGCCAGTCCTTCTCGACGGCGTTGGGGCGGACGGTCGCCAGACAGCGGGTGAACTGGTAGCGGTCCAGGAGGGCGGAGAGCCAGCGGCGGGCCTCCTCCCGCTGCCGGCCCGGGACCTCGTCCAGCCCGTCCACCAGGAGCAGGGCCCGGCGGGCTTCCAGCACCCGGCGGGTCCAGCCGTGGGGTGCGCCGTCCGTGATGCCCCGGCCGACGGACGGCAGCTCCGAGACCGTGGGGAAGCGTCCGCCGCGCGCGTACATCTCGCGCAGCGGGATCACGAAGGGGACGAGACCGTTGAGTTCGGCGAGTTCCGGCCCGAGGGTGCCGTTCGCCGCATGCGCGGCGAGCCACCAGACGAGGGTGGTCTTGCCGGCCCCGGCCTCGCCCCGCAGCAGCACGCGGGGCCGAGCGGTCAGCAGGCTGTCGATGCGCTGCGGCGAGGTGTCGGACGCCCGGGAGCCGCTGTCGGCGAGGACCCGGGGCTCGTCGGCCTGCAGGCTCAGATAGGCGGTGTCGAGATCCCAGCGCGATTCGCTCCTGCCGAGATCGTCGATGCCGAAGATCTCCGTCTTGCGGTACTGCGAACTCAGGTCGGCCGCATAGCGGTTCTCGAACAGCTGGTCCTGGGGATGGACCTCGGTGACCGCCTCGAACCAGGGGATCCCGAAGCCCGAGCTGCGCGACACGCTCAACGCCGCCTCGATCGGGGCGGCTTCGATCCGCAGGTGATTGCGGCCGCGCGGTACCTGGGTCACGACGCCGAGCAGCACCTCCCCGGCGAAGACCGGCGCACCCGACAGCCCCTGCAACGGCGAGGCCTCGCCGCCGAGTTCCGCCGCGGCCGGCCGGTCGAGTTCGCAGACCAGGAGGTCGCGCATCCGTCCGGCCAACGGCAGCACGGTCGCCCGGTACTGGTCGAACTCCAGCTCCTCGCCGCGCTCCCCGTAGCGCTGGACCCCCGGGAAGCCGACGATCTGGCAGTGCGGGACGGGCTGGACGGTGTCGATCCGGCCGTTGCGGAAGACGCCCAGCGCGGCTTCGCTCTCGGGCGCGATCACCCGCTCCCTGGCGTGCAGCAGCGCGACGTCGAAGGACTCGTCCGCCCACTCGACCGTGCACTCCACCGCCGAGCCGGACGGGTGGATCACCTCGATGAGGTCGTGCCCTTCCACCAAGTGCCGGGCCGTCAGCACGAAGTGGGTGTCGACGAGCACCCCGCTCCCCTGGCCGTCGGCCCGCACGGCGACGACCCGGCCCAGCGCCGTCCCTGCGATCACCGCCCGTCACCGCTGCGCCCGAAGCGCGCCACGCTCCCCCTGTTCTCGTTCCCGACCTTCCACGGCTGCCCGGTGCGCGCGTCCAGGGCCTTGAGGGTGACCGCGACCTTGTGGGTGCGGGAGCTGCCGCCCCGGGCGTCCGCCCCCGCCTCGATGACGTAGGCCTTCACCTTGAGGCCGCCCGCGGTCTCCTTGCGGATCTCGACGGTGAACTCCAGCTCGATGTCACCGAGTTCGAAGACGACGTCCTGCCCGCCGGCGCGGCTCGCGGCCGTGATCAGCTCGTCCCGTACTGCCTGCACTGCGTCGGCCAGTTCGACGCGGTCGTCTGCCATGGGTCCCCCTCGGGTCGGTGCGGCGCAGCCCCACGCTAGAGAGATCGCGGATCTCGCGCCCGGTGTTTCGCCATGTCCGAGCCGCGTCCGGGCCATGTCCGAACTAACGTGGAAAGAACGGCAGTTGACCGTTGCATCCCCAGGTCCCGCACAGCCCCGCATCAAGGATTTCCTCAGGTCCGCTTCTAACTTCCTCTGCATGACGGGAAACACCGAGCACCACGACGAGTCCATCGACACCGACGACAACCAGCCGGGCAGGCACCGGCTCGACAAGAGCATGAAACGGCGCCGCGTCCTGATCGGCGGCACCGCGGTCGCCGCCGCCGGCGGCCTCGCGGTCGCCGGGTTCGCCTCGGCGTCCGACAGCACCCCCGAGACCACCGCGGCCGCCGAGGCCGAGGCCACGACCACCGCGTCCAGCGGCGTCTGCACCCTCAACGCCGAGGTCACCGAGGGCCCGTACTCCCTGGACGGCGCCCTCGTCCGCGAGGACATCCGGGAGGACAAGGAGGGCTTCGAGGTCCAGTACACCTTCACCGTCGTCGACCAGGCCAACGACTGCGCGCCGCTCGCCGACGCGCTGGTCGAGATCTGGCACTGCGACGCGCTGGGCGAGTACTCCGGCTTCGTGGGCGGCAACGGCCACACCGAGGAGGACAACGGCACCTTCCTGCGCGGCGGTCAGATGACCGACGCCAACGGCCAGTGCAGCATCACCTCGATCTGGCCCGGCCACTACGTCTCCCGCGCCGTGCACGTCCACATGCGGGTGCACACCGAGGTGACGCTCACCGACGACTCGTACACCGGCGGCGACGTCATCCACACCGGTCAGCTCTTCTTCGACGCCGACATCAACGAGGAGATCCAGGCGACCTCGCCGTACTCCGCGAACACCACCAAGGAGACGGCCCTGGCCGACGACAGCATCTACGACGACGGCGGCGCGTCCTCCGGGCTGCTCACCCTGACCGCCCTCGGCTCCAGCGTGTCCGACGGCTACAAGGCGACCCTGACCGTGGGCGTCGACTCCGCCTGACGCCTGACCGGCACGCGCGAACCCCCGCGGCGCGAACCCCCGCGGTGCGAGCCGCCGCTTCACGAGAGCGGCGGCCCGCACCTCGGCTGGGTCGTTCGGCTGCTGCGCCGTCGTGGCTGGTCGCGCAGTTCCCCGCGCCCCTAAAAACGCCTAGGGGTTCTCCCAGGCCGCGGGTTCCGCTGCCAGGTCCTTCACCGGGGTCGGCAGGGCGTCCGCGGCGATGTCGGCGATCGTGACGCCCTCCAGGACGCGGCGCACGTTCGCCCGCAACGCGATCCACAGCGGCAGCAGGGGCTGCGCGGAGCCCGTGTACGTCAGGCCCGTGGGACGTTCGCCGCGTACGGACACGATCGGGCCGTCCACCGCCCTGATCACGTCCGCCACGGTGATCGCCGCCGGATCACGGGCCAGCCGGTAGCCGCCTCCGCCGCCGCGTCGGCTGTCGACGATCCCGCCGCGCCGCAGATCGCCGAGGATCCCCTCCAGGAACTTGTGCGGAATGTCCTGCTCGGAGGCGATCTGCTCCGCCTTCACCGGGTCGCCGCCGCCCTGCCGCACGGCGAGCTCCAGCACCGCCCGCACCGCGTAGTCCGCCCTTGCCGAGATCCTCATGCCCCCTATTGTGAGGTCATCCCCGCACCGGATCCCGTCAGGCCAGCCTGATCACGTTCCAGGACAGCGGCTCCAGCGTCGCCGTCAGCCGGCCGTCCGTCAGCGCGGTTCCCTCCGCCGGGTGCGGGGCGACGCGGTCGGGGTCGGCGAGCGTGTTGCGCGCGTCCGGGTCGGCGTCCGCGAGCACGCTGTGCTCGACGACCGTCGTCAGGTCCAGCCCGTTCAGCCCGACCTGGAGGGGCAGCGCCTCGGTGCGGCTGCGGTTGACGGCGAAGACGGTGACCGTGCCGTCCTCGGCGCGGACGGCGGTCGCGTGCAGCAGGTCCGCCTCGCCGTACTTCGCCGTCTCGTACGTCGGCGAGTCCACCCGCACGTCGAGGACCGTGCCGCGGCCGTACTTCGAGGCCTGCGCGAACGGGAAGAACGTCGTCTGCCGCCAGGCCGGGCCGCCCGGCTCGGTGAGGATCGGCGCGATCACGTTGACGAGCTGGGCGAGACAGGCGACCGTCACCCGGTCGGCGTGCCGGAGCAACGCGATGAGGAGCGAGCCGAAGACGACCGCGTCCATGACGCTGTAGTTGTCCTCCAGGAGGCGGGGAGCCTCCTCCCAGTCGCGCGCGCCGGAGTTCTCGATCGCGTGCCACCCCGAGATGTACCAGACGTTCCACTCGTCGAAGGAGAGGTTGATCTTCTTCTTCGACTTGAGCTTCGCGCCGATGTGGTCGCAGGTCGCGACGACGTTCTCGATGAACGACTCCATGTCCACGGCGGAGGCCAGGAAGGAGTCGACGTCGCCGTCCTGCGGCTCGTAGTAGGCGTGCAGGGAGATGTAGTCGACCAAGTCGTACGTCTCGGCGAGGACCTTCGCCTCCCACTCGGCGAAGGTCGGCATGGACTGGCTGGAGGAGCCGCAGGCGACGAGTTCCACTGACGGGTCCAGCTGGCGCATGGCGCGAGCGGTCTCGGCGGCGATGCGGCCGTATTCCTCGGCGGTCTTGTGGCCGGTCTGCCAGGGGCCGTCCATCTCGTTGCCCAGACACCACAGCTTGATCCCGAAGGGGTCCTTGTCGCCGTGGTCGGCGCGCAGTTCCGAGAGCGCCGTGCCGGCCGGGTGGTTGGCGTACTCCTGGAGTTCCAGGGCCTCCGCCACGCCCCGCGTGCCGAGGTTGATCGCCATCATGGGCTCGGCCTGCGGGCCGACCTTCTTCAGGAAGGCGATGTACTCGGAGAGTCCGAAGCGGTTCGTCTCCGTCGAGCGCCAGGCGAGGTCCAGGCGGCGCGGGCGGCTCTCCACCGGGCCCACCGAGTCCTCCCACTTGTAGCCGGAGACGAAGTTGCCGCCGGGGTAGCGGATGGCCGTGACGCCGAGTTCGCGGACGAGCTCCAGGACGTCCTGGCGCAGGCCGGCCTCGTCGGCGGTGGGGTGGTCCGGTTCGAAGAGGCCCGTGTACACACAGCGGCCGAGGTGTTCCACGAAGCTGCCGAAGAGCCGGGGGTTCACTTCGCCGATGGTGAACGCGGGGTCGAGGGTGAAGTGGGCGGTGTGCATGTGCGCCTTTCGTTCTGTTTCCAGTCGGCAAGATTGTTCGACATTTCGGATCACGCTCGTGGCCTCGAACGGACCGTAAATTTCGAAGCGCTTGCACGTCAATGCTTTCGACAGGATCTCTGATAGCGCTTTCTACCGTGGAGTCCTCGACGACTTCTCGTGACGGGGACACGACCAGCCGCGTAGTCTCGAACAGGCCGCCGTACAGCGGTCGAGAAGGGGGAGCGATGGACGTCGCGGGCGCGCGCGGGAAGGCGGCCCGGATCGCCTCGGTACTGCGGCGCGCGAGGACCGGACCCGCCATGCGCGAGCTGACCGGCGTTCTCTCCGCCGCGTTGCGGGCGCGCCCCTGCCGGCCCTGCGGTGTACGGGACGTCTGCCGGGCCCTGTGCGAGGAGATGGCCGCGCTGCGCGGCGGACGGCCCGTCGAACTGCGCTTCGAGCGCTTCCCCGACGCCTTCGAGGTGACCGGGCTGTGGGTGGAGTTCCAGGACTTCGACCTGGTCATCGTCGAGGAGCGGGCCGAGGACGTGCAGCAGCTGGTCATCCTCGGCCATGAGCTGTGGCATCTGCACGCCGGGCACCGGCATCACCACCACGGCGTCGGCACGGCCGCGGCGGGCGTCCTGGCCGACCGGATCGCCGACCGCTCCGACTGGGCCTCCATCGCGC
Organism: Streptomyces sp. NPDC001858; assembly: GCF_053594615.1. Classification (NCBI taxonomy): domain Bacteria; kingdom Bacillati; phylum Actinomycetota; class Actinomycetes; order Kitasatosporales; family Streptomycetaceae; genus Streptomyces; species Streptomyces sp. NPDC001858. The sequence goes on along the minus strand of NZ_JBSFEV010000003.1, from coordinate 341,207 downwards.
TGACCGTCGCCGCCCGCAACGGCTCCCGGGCGGACGACGAGGCCGAGGCCGACGACTTCGGGCACCGGCTCGCCGCCCGCGTCCGGCGCTACCTGACCGACTCCCCGGCGACGGTCTCCGGGCCCGCCCGATCCGCGGGACACACCGGACCGGCAGGGTCGGCAGGGTCGATAGGACCGTCGGGCTCCGCCGACCTCGCCGCCGAGACCTCCGCGGTCCAGCGGACCCTCGGCTACCGCGGACGCCGGGGTGCGACACGGTGAGCCACGGGATGTACATCTCGTTCTGGCTGCCGACCGTGGTCCTGGGCGCGGCCCTCGCCATCAAGCTGCCCAGCATCCTCAAGCTCTGGCGGGACCCGCTGCTGCGCGCCGTCGGCGGTCTGCTGGTGTTCGCCTGCGCGGTGTTCGTGTTCGCGGCCCCGAAGACCATCGCCTGGACCAACCGGGTCACCGGCGTGCCGAACATCGCGGCCCCCTGGGTGTACTCCCTGCTCACCGCGCTGTCCGCGTCCTGGCTGCTGCTGATCATCGCCTGGCGCAACGGCCGCACCGAGCGCTCCGCCCAGACCCGGCGCGCGACCCGCTGGGTGGTCTCCGTCTACGCGGGCGTGGTGGTCGCGCTGTGGGTGCTGTTCGCGCTCGCCGACGTCCCCGTGGAGCAGATCCAGGACCTGGACACCTACTACGCCAACACGCCGTTCATGCGCGAGGAGATCCTGCTCTACCTGCTCGCGCACACGGTGGCCTGCTCGGTCACCGCCCGGCTCGTGTGGAACTGGAGCCGCACCGACGGCCTCGACGCCTGGCTGCGCTGGGGCCTGAGGTTCCTGGGGGCCGGCTATGTGACGAACCTGGTGTTCAGCGCGGCGAAGCTGACGGCCGTCGCGGCCCGTTGGACCGGACACGACCTGGACTGGCTGAACACCAGCATCGCGCCGTCGGCGGCCTGTATCGCCGCCACGCTGGTCGCGATCGGCTTCATCGTCCCGCACGCCGGGCAGTACCTCCAGGAGCGGTGGCGGATCCGCCGCCGGTACCGCAGCCTCAAGCCGCTGTCCCGGCTGATCCGGTCCGTCGCGGGCGGGCGCGAGCCGTTCGACCTGCGCGCCACCCCGGAACTGCGGCTGATCCGCCGCGAGACGTTCATCCGCGACACCCTCCTCCAACTGGCCCGGCACCTCGACGACGACCTGCGCGCCCGGTCCTACGAAGCCGCCGTCGCCCTCGGCTTCGAGCGCGGCGTCGCCCAGACGCTGGCCGCCGCGGTGACGCTCCTGGACGCCGTCGAGGCGAGGGAGCAGCAGTCCCGGCCGCCCGCACAGCCGCCCGCGCAACTGCCCGTACAGCCGCAGCCGCCCGCGTCCGTGCGGAAGCCCGTGCCGGAGCGCCCCGCCTCCACGGCCGCCGCTCCCTCCCCCCTCTCCACCTCACCCTCCCCCTCCCCCTCCGCCGCTTCCCCGTCCTCCCCGCCCTGCGCCGACACCACCTACCTCCTGCGGGAGATCCAGGCCGTGTCCCTCGCCCTGCGCCATCCCGACGACATCCAGGCGGTGCGCGCCCGCGCGAACGCCCCGGCAGAGAGCTTGTCCACGCATGAGTGAACCCTCCAACCCCGCCAGAACCGCCGTAGTCCTGGGGGGATCCCATGCGGGCATGCTCGCGGCACGCGCCCTGACGGGCCTCGCCGACCGGGTCGTCGTCGTCGAGCGGGACGTGCTGCCCGACGGCCCCGCGCCCCGCAAGGGCCTGCCGCAGGCCCGCCACGCCCACATGCTGTGGTCGGGCGGGGTGCGGGCGGTGGCGGAGCTGCTGCCGGACGTCGTCGAGGCGCTGCAGGCCGCCGGGGCGCGCCGGTCGCCGGTGACGACGGACATGGTCGTGCTGGGCCCGCGCGGCTGGTTCCGCCGCTGGCCCGAGTCCCACCATGTGATCCTGGCCGGCCGTGACCTCCTGGACGCGACGATCCGCGCGCAGGTCGTCGCGGACGACCGGGTCGAACTGCTGTCCGGAACCGAGGCGGTGGGGCTCGTGGGCGACGCGGGGGCGGTCACCGGGGTGCGGGCGCAGGAACGATCCGGCGTGGAGCGGGTGATCCCGGCCGGGTTCGTCGTCGACGCGACCGGGCGGGGATCGCGGGCCGAGGGGTGGCTGGGGAAGCTCGGGCTGCCGCCGGCGGAGCGGCGCGAGGTGGACTCCGGGCTGGCGTATGCGAGTCGGCTCTATCTCGCGCCCGAGCAGGCGCGGTCCGGGTACCCGATCGTCAACGTGCAGCCCGACCCGCGGGACGGCCGGCCCGGGCGGGCGGGGTTTCTGCTGCCCATCGAGGACGGCCGCTGGATCGTCACCCTGAACGGCACCCGGGGCGGCGAACCCTCCGCCGCGAACGACGACTTCGTCCGCTTCGCCCGTGAGGAACTGCGCCACCCCGTCATCGGGCAGCTCCTGGAACAGGCCGAGCCGCTGTCCGACGTGTCGTACACCCGGACCACCGTCAACCGCCGGCACTTCTACGAGCGGATGCGGGCCTGGCCGGAGAACTTCGCCGTCCTCGGGGACGCGCTCGCCGCGTACAACCCGCTCTACGGCCACGGTCTCGCGGTCGCCGCGCAGAGCGCGGTGGCCCTGCGGGACGTCGTCCGGCGGCACGGGTGGGGTTCGCCCGGGCTGGCCCGTCGCGTCCAGAAGGCGGTGGCCCGGCCGGCCCGGGCCGCGTGGGACCTCGCGGTCGGCCAGGACGTGTTCTACCCGGGCGCGACCGAGAACGGGCCGACGCTGCAGGACCGGCTCCAGTCGGCGTACGTCGGCCGCCTGATGCACACGGCCACCGGCAGCGGCCGGATCGCCCGCCGGGTGACGGACGTGACCTCGCTGGAGCGCGGCCCGCAGGTGCTGTTGACTCCGTCGGTCCTGGTGGCCGCCGCCGTGGGGTCGCTGAAGCCCGCGTTGAGCGGACCGCCGCTGTCGGGAGACGAACTGAAGCGGGCGGGGTTGCAGTAGCGCGTGCCGCCGGGGCCGGCGTGTGCCGGGTGCCGACCTCGGTGGGTCGGAAGCCGCCCCGGCGGCACGACTGGCCGTGGCCGCGGGGTGTCAGCCTTGACGGGGATGCGGTACCGCGGTCCGCCAGGACACCGGGGAGAGCCCGCGGGCCGGCGCGTGCCGGTGCCGACCTCGGTGGGGCGGCTTCCGCCCCGGCGGCACGACTGGCCGCAGTCACGAGCTGTCAGCCTTGACGGGGATGCGGTACCGCGGTCCGCCAGGGCACCGGGGAGGGCCCGCGGGCCGGCGCGTGCCGGTGCCGACCTCGGTGGGTCGGAAGCCGCCCCGGCGGCACGACTGGCCGTGGCCGCGGGCTGTCAGCCTTGACGGGGATGCGGTACCGCGGTCCGCCAGGGCACCGGGGAGGGCCCGCGGGCCGGTGCCGACCTCGGTGGGGCGGAAGCCGCCCCGGCGGCACGACTGGCCGTGGCCGCGGGCTGTCAGCCTTGACGGGGCTGCGGTAGCGCGGTCCGCCAGGGTGCGCGGGCCGGCGATTGCCGGGGGCCGCCGCGCCCTCGCTCCCCCCGCTCTCGGCTTCGCCCGAACAGGGGGACCCCATCGCCCCGGCGGCACGGCGGTCTGTGGCTGCGGGGTGTCAGCCGTTGAACGGGGGCTGGGCCACGCCCTTTCCCGCTCCCGGGATCACCAGGAGGGAGCCCGCCACCGGGTGGGGGGCGGTCAGGCCCACCCGGGCCGTGGTGATGTACAGGTCCGTCAGGTCCGGGCCGCCGAACGCGCAGGCCGTGACGCGGGGCGTCGGCAGGGCGATCACGCGGTCCAGTGCGCCGTCCGGGGTGTAGCGGCGGACCGCCGCCCCGTCCCACAGCGCCACCCACACACAGCCGTCGGCGTCGACGGTCAGGCCGTCGGGGAAGCCCGCGCCGTCCTCGATCTCGACCAGGGGACGGCGGCCGGACACCCGTCCGTCCGGCGCGCGGTCGAAGACGTCCACGCGGCGGGTCGGCGAGTCGATGTAGTACATCAGCGTGCCGTCCGGGCTCCAGCCCGTCCCGTTGCTCACCGCCACGTCGTCGAGGATCGGCTCGACCGCGCCGTCCCCCGTGAACCGGGACAGGGTGCCGCCGCCGGGCGCCTCGTCGTAGCGCATGGTGCCGGCCCACAGGGAGCCGTCGGGGGCCACGGCCGCGTCGTTGGCGCGGCGGCCGGGGACCGGCTCGTGGTGCAGCCAGCGGAAGCCGCCGTCGGCGTCGAGCAGGCCCACGCCGTCCCGCAGATTGAGGACCAGGCCGCCGCCGGCGCGGGGCTTGGCCGCGCCCACGTGCTGGTCGGTCACCCGGACCGTGCGGCGGCCGGTCGCGGGGTCGTAGGTGTGCAGCCGGGAGCCGAGTATGTCGAGCCAGAGCAGCCGGCCGGCGGACGGGTCCCAGGTCGGGCCCTCGCCGAGGGTCGCCTCGGCCCGGACCGCGACCTCGTAGGACGTGCGGGTCGTCGTCATGCCACGCTCCGGTAGCCCAGGAGCTCGGAGAGCTCGGCCGCGCCCTTCATGGCGAGCTGCTCCAGCTCGACGCGGCGCTCGTCGCTCCAGCGGATCATCGGCACCGAGATGGACAGGGCGGCGACGACCTGACCCGTGCGGTCGCGCACCGGGGCCGCGACACAGCTGACGTCCGGATTGGACTCGCGGCTCTCGACGGCGACCCCTCGCTCGCGGATCTCCGCCAGGGCCGCGCGCAGGGCGTCGGGCTCGGTGATGCTGTTGGGGGTCATCCGGACGAGGTCGGCGTCGGCCGGGATGCGCGCGCTGAACTCCGGCTCGGAGAGCGAGGCCAGCAGCATCTTGCCGACGGAGGTGCAGTGGGCGGGCAGCCGGCGGCCCGCGGCCGAGACCATCCGCACCGCGTGCGTCGAGTCGACCTTGGCGATGTAGATGACGTCGGCGCCCTCGAGGATCGCCACGTGGACTGTCTCGTCACACGTTTCAGCGACGGTGCGCGCGACCTGCTGACCCTCGGCGGCGAGGTCGAGCTGCTCCGCGTAGCGGCTGCCGAGCTGGTACGGGCGGACGCCCAGTCGGTACCGTCCGGGCTGTCCGGGCACCGGAACGATGTACGACCGCGCCGAGAGCGTGGTCACGAGTTCGTGCACGGTGGTGCGCGGAAGCTGGAGCTTGCGCACTATGTCGGGGGCGGAGAGCGAACCGTCCCCGTCGAGGAAGAGCTCGAGAATGTCGAGCGCTCGGGTCACGGCAGGTACGAGGCGTCCCATGTCCGGCCCCCTCCCTTAGCTGGTGGTCTCAGGGCCTGTGTTCGAGATTTCAACAGGCGATCGGCATGACGAACACAGGCTGTCATATGGCTTTCCGCTGGGCAATGGTCGTGAAACGCGCGGGTGGGCCAGGATGGGGGGCATGCCGACCCAGAAGCGCCTTGCCGGCTCTTTCGCAGCGTTCGACTTCCAACTCGTTCTACTCCGCCGCATGAACGACCACAACCCGGAAATGGTGGACACGGCACGCCGCGGACTCGGCGTCTCCCTCACCCAGATGCGGGAAGCCAACCACCGTTGGCAGTCCATGACCCACTCCCCGCACTCCCGGGGCGCGCCGGCCCGCTACCGCACCGTCCTCGGCGAACCGGTGTCCAGAACCCCCCGCCGGATCGGCGACCTCGACTGCGAGGCCTGGCGCTGGCCGGTCCAGCTCTGGCCCGAGCTGCAGTTCGAGTTGCTGATCGCACCGAACGGCACGGCCTGGAACGAGTGGCTGGTCCGCGCCCCGCAGGCCGAACCGCCCACCCTGACCAGCCTCGCCGACCTCACCCCCTGGTCCTGCACGATCGACGAGGTCGCCGCGGCCTTCCCCCCGGCCCACCCGCTGGAGGGCACCGCCCCCACCCGCTCGGGCCTCGCCTACACCGCACCGGACGGCCGGGGCGTGCGGCGGGACGTCATCTCCGAGTTCACCTGGGGCCTGCTGCAACGGACGACGCTCAGGCAGTGACGGCCGCCGCCAGGATCGCCGCCGCCACGGCCGACACCGACTCCGGGTGCAGGAACAGGAAGAGGTTCGGCTCGACCAGCTCCAGCTCCATCACGCGCGGTTCGCCGTCGTCGCCGTCCACCAGGTCGACCCGCGCGTAGAGCAGCTCGGGCGCGTCCGGCACGGCGGCCAGGGCGCGCTCGGCGACGGCGAGCTCGGCCCGTGTCGGGGTCCAGGGCTCCAGGCCGGGGTGGGCGACCTTGTCCGCGTCGAAGGCGGTGCCGGGAGCCAGCACCGCCTGCTTGCGGCTGGCGTGCAGGAAGCGTCCGCCGAAGAACTGCAGGGCCCGCTCGCCGCCGGTGTCGATGGCGCGCAGATACGGCTGCACCATCGCCGTCAGCCCCTCCGCGTGCATCCGCGCGAGGTGCCGTACGGCCGTCTCGTGCTGCTCGGGCGTGTACCGGGCGGCGTAGCGGGCGCCGGCCCCCGACGCGGGCTTGACGACGTACTCGTGGTCGCCGGGCAGTCCGTCGGGGCCGGCTGAGCCGTCGAGGCCGACGGGCTCGCCCGGGGCGAGGTAGCGCGTGGGGACCGTGGGCACCCCGGCCGACGCGAGCTCGCCGAGGTAGCGCTTGTCGCTGTTCCAGCGCACGACGGCGGCCGGATTCGCCAGCCGCGTCAACTTGCCGCACCGCTCCGCCCACGTCGTGAACTCGTCCGCACGCCAGCTGTAGTCCCAGGTCGAACGGATGACGGCGAGGTCGTAGGAGGCCCAGTCGACCTCGGCGTCGTCCCAGACCACGGTGTCGGCGTCGGCCCCGGCCGCCTCCAGCGCGGCTCGCAGCACCGGAAGATCGCGGTCCTTGCTCGGCTCCGGCCGGGGGTCATAGGTGACGAGGGCGACTCGGGGCACGGCGGGACTCCGTTCCAGTGCTTCAGCACGTCTGTACATGTGTACGCCTTTCGCGCACCCGTGCAGGGTACGCGTCCGCTGGAAGTGCCGGGATGGGCCGTCGTTTTGCTGCGGCGCCGTCGTGGCTGGTCGCTCCCCCACTCTCGGCTGCGCTCGAGCGGGGGGACCCCCATCGCGGCGGAGCCGCATATGTCAGCGCCCCGCGCCCCTAAAGGGGCGCTGCCGACTCGCCCCGTGGTGGTGTGGCCGGTGGCGGTCGTGCCAGGGTTCGGGTAGGCCCGGCCGCCGAAAGGCAGCAGGCGCAGGCGCAGGCAGCGACAGCTAAGGAGCACGACGCGTGTCCTCTCTCTTCCCGGCCCTGACGGACGCCTCGGCGGGGCGGGCCGCCCTGAGGTTCGGCGACCGCTCCCTGACGTACGCGGAGCTGGCCGCCGCGACCGGCGCGCTGGCCGGCCGCCTCGCGGGCCACGACCGGGTGGCCGTCTGGGCGACGCCGGAACTGGAGACCGCGGTGGCCGTGGTGGCGGCGCTGGAGGCGGGCGTCGCCGCCGTGCCGCTGAACCCGAAGTCCGGGGAGAAGGAGCTCGGGCACATCCTGAACGACAGTGCGCCGACCCTGGTGCTGGTCGCGCCGGGCACCGAACTTCCCTCTCCGGTACGGGACTTGGCACGGGTCGAGGTCGACGCGCACGGCACGGGCGGCGGCGCTCCCGGGAGTGGGGCGTCGGCCGAGGCCCCCGCCCTCGTCGTCTACACCTCCGGCACCACCGGCCCGCCGAAGGGCGCCGTCATTCCGCGCCGGGCGGTCGCCACGACCCTGGACGCGCTGGCCGACGCCTGGCAGTGGACCGACGAGGACGTGCTGGTGCACGGCCTGCCCCTGTTCCACGTCCACGGCCTGGTCCTGGGCGTTCTCGGCCCGCTGCGGCGCGGCGGCTCGGTCCGTCACCTCGGCCGGTTCACCACCGAGGGCGTGGCCCGGGAACTGAACGCCGGCGCGACCATGTTGTTCGGCGTCCCGACGATGTACCACCGGATCGCCCAGGACCTCCCCGAGCAGCCGGAGCTGGCCGCGGCGCTGGGCGGGGCCCGGCTCCTGGTGTCCGGTTCGGCCGCCCTGCCGGTGCACGACCACGAGCGGATCCGGGCGGCGACCGGACGGCGGGTGATCGAGCGGTACGGCATGACGGAGACGCTGATGAACACCAGCGTCCGGGCGGACGGGGAGGCGCGGGCGGGGACCGTCGGGGTGCCGCTGCCGGGCGTCGAGCTGCGGCTCGTGGAGGAGGACGGGACCGTCGTGACGGCGTACGACGGGGAGAGCGTCGGGGAGATCCAGGTGCGCGGGCCGAACCTGTTCACCGAGTACCTCAACCGTCCCGACGCGACCGCCGCCGCCTTCACCGCCGACGGCTGGTTCCGCACCGGGGACGTGGCCGTGCGCGATCCCGACGGGTATGTCCGGATCGTGGGGCGCAAGGCCACCGATCTGATCAAGAGCGGCGGGTACAAGATCGGGGCCGGTGAGATCGAGAACGCGCTGCTGGAGCATCCGGGGGTGCGCGAGGCCGCCGTCACCGGGGAGCCGGACGCGGATCTCGGGGAGCGGATCGTCGCCTGGATCGTGCCGTCGGATCCGCAGTCGCCGCCGGACGAACGGGAGTTGGCCGATCACGTGGCCCGTCGGCTCGCGCCGCACAAGCGGCCCCGCGTGGTCCGGTATCTCGACGCGCTGCCCCGCAACGACATGGGGAAGATCATGAAGCGGGCGCTGCCGTCATGACGACGCGGCAGCGGGCGAGCGCCCGGGAGATCATCGCCCTCGTCGCCGACGACTTCCGTGAACTCCCCCACGAGGAGCGGGACTTCGGCCCCGACGGACCTCTGGCCTGGCCCGGGTACGACGACGCGCGGGCCCGCGCCGCCCGGCGCACCGGCGAGTCGGAGTCCGTGGTCTGCGGCGTCGGACGCGTCGAGGGCGCGCAAGCCGTGCTGATCGCCTTCGAGTTCGGCTTCCTGGGCGGTTCGCTGGGCGAGCGCACCGGCGACCGGCTGGAGGCCGCGTACGCGTACGCCCGTGAACACCGGCTGCCGGTCGTGCCGTTGGTGGCCACCGGCGGCAGCCGGATGCAGGAGGGCATGCTCGCTCTCGCCCAACTCCAGCGGGTGGCCCGGCAGTCGGCGCTGACCCGGGAAGCCGGGCTGGCCCAGATCGCGGTCCTGCGGGATCCGACGACCGGCGGCGGCTGGGCCACCCTGGGCGCGGGCGCCGACGTGGTGCTGGCGCTGCCGGGCGCGCAGGTCGGCTTCGCGGGGTCGCGGGTCCGGCCGGCGGACGCGGACCCGGCCGCCTACACGGCCGAGGCGCAGGTCGCGGCGGGGTCGGCGGACGCGGTCGTCCAGCCGCAGGAGCTGCGGGCGACGCTGGGGCGCTGGCTGCGGCTGCTGACGGGCGTCTCGACCGACCCGGCTCCGGTGCCCGAGGCCCTCGGGGCGACGGACCTCCCGGCCTCCGGCTGGGATGCCGTGGCCCGGGCCCGTTCGCCGCAACGCCCGGGTGCCGCCCGTTACTTGGACGCCTACTTCACCGAGCGGCTCGCGATCTCCGGCGACCGGTGCGGCGGCGCGGACCCCGCCGGCATGCTGTGCGGCTTCGGCGCCCACCGGGGCCGTACGGTCGCGTACGCCGCGCAGACCGGGGCGGCGACCCGGCCCGCCGGTTACCGCACGGCCGCCCGGCTGATCCGGCTCGCGGACCGGCTCGGCATCCCGGTGCTCACCCTGGTGGACACCCCGGGCGCGGCCAACGACGCCGAGGCGGAGCGGCAGGGGGCGGGCGCGGCGATCGCGGAGCTGTTCGGCGTGGTCGCCGGGGCCCGCACCCCGCTCACCACGCTGGTGATCGGCGAGGGCGGCTCAGGCGGCGCGCTGGCGCTGGCCGCTCCCGGCCGCACCTGGGCCACGCCGGACAGCTACTTCTCGGTGATCGCCCCGGAGCTCGCCGCCGCGATCCTCAAGCGCCCGGAGGCGGAAGTGGAACTGACGGCGGACCAACTGCGCATCCGGCCGCAGGACTTGGCGGAGCTGGGAGTGATCCGTCGCACGCCGCCGCACTGAACGCGGGACAATCCCGAGTACCGTCCGTGACAATGGATGCGCGCAGAGCCGCAGGGCGGCAGAGCGCCGGGAGCGGTACGGGAACGGCATGGGAACGGAAAGGGGCTACGGGGGCGTAGTGGAAGAACTGGTGGAGTTCAGGACCGACAGCGGCGCGGTGGTCGCCGTCGAGGCGGTCACCCAGGCGCGGCCCGGTTCGCGGCTGGTGGCCCGGGGCGACGGCACCGTCCAGGCGGCCCGCACCTTCGAGGGCGCCCTGGAGGGCGTGCGCGCGGCCGCCGAGTCCGCGCTGCGGGTGTTCCGGGACGGGGCGCTGAAGCCGGACGGGGTGGAGATCGAGTTCGGGGTGAAGCTGTCGGCGGAGACGGGCGCGATCATCGCCAAGGGCACGGCGGAGGGGCATCTCGTGGTGAAGCTGACCTGGTCGCCGTCCTCCGTGGAGGAGCCGGGGCCCGCCGCCGTCTCATGAACAGCGCCGAGTGGCACGCCCGGATCGAGAGCGCCGGCGAGGTGGCCGGGGCGGGCTTCCTGATCACCCCGCGCAAGGTGCTGACCTGCGCCCATGTCGTCCACCGGGCCGCCGCGGGCGCGCTGACGGTGACGTTCACCGAGCGCCCCGGCGCGCCGGCCGTGCCGGCCCGGGTGGTGGCCGACGGCGGCTGGGGCGGCTCGTCGACCGACCTGGGCGACCTGGCCGTCCTGGAGCTGGCCCACGAGGTCCCGGTGGCCCCGGCCGCGCTGGCCCCCGTCGGCGACGCCCACGCCCACCGGTCCGACCGGCCGCGCAAGCTCGTCGTGTACGGCTTCCCGGTCGGCTTCGACGAGGGCACGCTCGCCGAGTACCGCATCACCGCGACCCAGTTGCTCAACCGTGAGTGGATGCAGCTGGAGGCCTGGCAGCCCGGCGGGCAGCCGCTCGCGCCCGGGTTCAGCGGCGCGGCCGTCACGCTCGCCGACACCGGCGAGGTCGTCGGCATGGTCACCGCGGCCGCGGGCGACCGGGGCGTGCACAACGGGCGGATGATGCCGGTCGAGGTCATGGCCCGCTACTGGCCCGACCTGGCGGGTCTGGTGCCCACCTCCGACCACCGCACCGCCGACCGCGCCCGGCTGCGCGAACTCGTCGAACGCGCCGTCCGCGAGGGCCTGGACGGCGATCCGGGCGCTCCCGGGCGGCGCGTGCGGCTCTACGAGGCGGCCCGGGGTCCGCTGGACCCGGACGCGCCCGACGAGGGGTTCGACTCGCTGTGGTCGGCCGCCCTGTTCGTGCTGTGCGAGGTCGACGGCGCCGACGCGGCGGCCACCGTCGCCCGCTTCACCGCGCACGTGGAGTCGATGTTCCAGGCCCCCGTCGAGACGGCGGCGGCGCCCGACTGGTCGCCGATCCTCGTCGACCTCCAGCACAGCGGCGCGGGCGACGGACACGTCCGCGTCGAGGTGTCCGCGTACAGCGGGGGCCGTCGGCATCCGGTCGGCTCCGACACCGTCCCGCAGGCCGGGCTGCGCGCCTATGTGCAGGACCGGATCGAGGCCGCCTTCCGGTATCTGACGCCCGGCTGCGACGAGTTGATCGCGTTCGCGCTGCCCCGCGACTGGATCGACCTGCCCGTCGACCGCTGGGCCAGCGCCCCCGACGACGACACCCCGCTCGGCTGTGTGTACCCGCTCGTCGTCACCGACCAGGCGCGCCGCAGGGCGAGCGTGCGCCACCAGCTCACCCGGGCGTGGAACCGGCTCGACTCCGCGCCGGGCGCGCGGGTGCACCGGGTCGAGTGCGGCGGCCCCGAGGAGCCCCGCCGGCTGCGGATACGGCTGCGCCAGGACGACGCCTGCCTCGCCGGTTTCGCGACCGCCCCGGGCGTGCCCCGCACCCGTCCGCACTTCGACACCTCGCTCAACGCGCCCGCCCCGATAGTCGTCTGGTCCCGCGAGGGCTGCGCCGACGGGCCCGACGAGCCCTGCGCCGGCGGGGACGGGTGCGCGGGCAAGACGTTCCTGGACGAGCTCGACGTCTGTCTGTCCCAGGTGCCGCCCGCCGAACTCCCGCGCCGGATCCTGGCCTTGCGCGAGGAGGCCGACGCGGAGGACGGCCACTGGGCGCACGACATCCAGCTGCTGTGGGACGACCCACGCGTCTTCACCGACCCGCACGGCGGCGCGCCCGCCCATGTGCACTCCCCCGTGGCCTGAGCCGCCGCCCCGCCCCCATGTTTCGGAGATCCATGCCCCACTGGTCCGTCTACACCGGAAGCAGCGAGCCGCACGACGGCATCGACCGGCTGCCCGCGCCGCCGCCCTGGCGTGCGTTCGACGGCGCGCCGGTCGTGCCGCCGCCCCGGGACGCCGACGACGAGGCGGCCGTGTCGCCCGACCGCGTCCACCGCGCCCGCAGTTACGTCGCCACCCCGGAGAGCGTCCAGCTCGTCAACGCGGCGCTGGTGCTGCGCCGCCCGCTGCTGGTCACCGGCCCGCCCGGCACCGGCAAGTCCTCCCTGGCCTACGCGGTCGCCCGCGAGCTGGGCCTCGGCCCGGTGCTGCGCTGGAACATCACCAGCCGCTCCGCCCTGGCCGACGGCCTCTACCAGTACGACCCGCTGTCCCGGCTGTACGCGGCCCGGCAGGCGGCGCGGACGGGGGCGGGGGCGGAGGCGGACGTCGAGACCCCGGGCGGCGGGGTCGAGGACCATCTGCGGCTCGGCCCGCTCGGCACCGCCCTGCTCCCCTACGACCGGCCGCGCGCCCTGCTCGTCGACGAGATCGACAAGAGCGACCTAGACCTCCCCAACGACCTGCTGAACGTCCTGGAGGAGGGCCAGTACGAAATCCCCGAACTCATGCGCGCCGCCCGCCACTCCGCCGCGGACGCCACGGCCGAGGTGCTGTCCGACGGCTCGGACACCCCGGTCGCCGTCACCCGCGGCCGGGTCCGCTGCCGCGCGTTCCCGTTCGTCGTCCTGACCAGCAACGGCGAGCGCGAGTTCCCGCCCGCGTTCCTGCGCCGCTGCGTCCGGCTGCGGCTGCGCCGCCCCGACCGCGCCCAGCTCACCGACATCGTCCGGGCCCACCTCGACACCCCGAGCGGCGAGGCGGAGCGCCTCATCGGCCGCTTCCTGACCCGCGCGGCCGACGGCGAACTCGCCACCGACCAGCTGCTGAACGCCCTCTACCTCACCGGCGTCACCGGCCTCGACGCGGACTCCCGGGATGCGCTGGCCGAACAGCTGATGCCCTACCTGAGCACGACGGCGGACGGCGATGGCTTCTGAGGAGCCCCCGGCGCGCGCGGCCGAGGACTCCTCCGCCCTCGCCCGGCTGACCGCACTCCTGACGGCCACCGCGCAGACCCCGCCGACCCCGCGCGAGCTGGCCGAACTGCTCTGGCTGGCCGGGCAGTCGGAGGCGGGCGAGGACCGGGCCACGGAGACCGCGGACGGAACGGCCGACGGGTCGGCGGACGGGACGGCGGACGGGACGGGAGAGAGTGCGACCGGTCATACCGCGAGCGGGACACCGCCGACCGCGCGGCCGGACCCGCCGATCGACCCCGCGGTCCCGGCCGCTCCCGCCGCTCCCGCCGAGCGCGTCCCTCTCCGCCTGCCCGGCGCCCGGGGCGGCACGGCCGGCGCCGGCAGCCGGCCGCTCCTCGCGCCCGCGCCGCCGATGCTCCCCCGCCCCCTCGCCCTCCAGCGCGCCCTGCGCCCGCTGAAGCGGACCGTGCCGTCGGCGCGCGACCGGCAGCTCGACGAGCGGGCGACGGCCGACCGCATCGCCCGGCTGGGCGCGCACCCGGACATATGGCTGCCCGTCCTGCGCCCGGCGCGCGACCGCTGGCTGCGGCTCCACCTCGTCCACGACACGGGCCCGACGATGCCGGTCTGGCGGCCGCTCGTCCGCGAACTGCACACCGTGCTGGTCCAGTCGGGCATCTTCCGCACGGTCACCCTGCACCCGGCCACGCCCGACGGCCGGGCCCGGCACCTCCCCGCCCCCGCCGACGGGCGGACCGTCACCCTCGTCGTCAGCGACTGCATGGGCCCGCAGTGGCGCCCCGGCCCGGCGGGGACCCGCTGGTACGACACCCTGCGGCACTGGGCGACCCGGATGCCGCTGGCCGTCGTCCAGCCGCTCCCCGAACACCTGTGGCCGACGACGGCGCTGCCCGCCGAGCCGGGTCTGCTCGCGTCCCCCGCCATGGCGGCCCCGCTGACCGCGCTCGCGTTCACCCCGTACGACACCGACACCGACACCGACCCCGAGGCCGGTCGGCCCGTGCCCGACGGGGCGCTGCCCCTGCCGGTGCTGGAACCGGGCGCACCCTGGCTGGCCAACTGGGCGGCGCTGGTGGCCGGGCCGGGCGGCGCCCGCACCCCCGGAGCGGCGGCCTGGCTCCCGCCGGCCCCCGTCGCCCCCGCGTCCATCGAGCGGGAGGCCTCCGACCCGGCCGCCCTGACCGCCCAGGACCTGGTCCTGCGGTTTCGCGCCACCGCCTCCCCGGAGGCCTTCCGGCTGGCCGGTCATCTGGCGCTCGCCGTGCCGTCCGTGCCGGTGATGCGGCTGGTCCAGCGTGCCGTGAACCGCGACCCGCGGCCCCAGCACCTGGCCGAGGTGATCCTCAGCGGCATGCTCACCACCGTCCCCGGCCCAGCGGGCTCCTACGACTTCCGCCCCGGCGTCCGCGACCTCCTGCTGCGCACCCTGCCGCGCACGACCCGCGGCCGCGCACGCGAGCTCTTGGAGCGCATCGGCGGCCTGATCGACGAACGAGCGGGCCGCACGGCGGGCGAGTTCCGCGCCGAGACCGGCGGCGACAGCGGGAACGGCGACGGCCCGGCGTTCGCAACGGTGAGCGCGGAAACGGTGACCCGCCTGGGCGGAGACGAGCCGACGAACCCCCCCACCTCATCGCCCGAGCCCACCGCCACCACGGCGCCTTCGCTTACACCCGCTCCCGCTCCGGCTCCCACGCCCGCTGCCACGACCTCCCCTACGCCCAGCCCCACTCCCTCCCCCGCTCCCGCTCCCGCTGCCACGCCCACGCCCAGCCCCACGCCCATGCCCGCCCCCACCCCCTCCGACACACCCAGCCCCGCGCCCACGCCCACGCGCGCGCCCTCCCCCACGCGCGCTCCCACGTCCAGCCCCATCCCCTCCTCCACGCCCACGCGCGCCCCCACGCCCAGCCCCGCTCCCTCCGACACGTCCTCGCCCGGTCCCACCCCCACGCCCTCATCCTCCGTCACACCCAGCCCCGCGCCAGCGCGCACGTCCGCCTCCACTACCTCCCCCGCCCCCACGCTCCTCTTCACCACCGATGCCGATCTCTCCACTCGGCCCGAGACGCGCATCACGCTCGAAGTCGCCGTGCACGAAGTGCTGGCGCGGGGGGCTCTCAGCCCGCAGCAGTACGAGATCCGGGTTCGGGGGGACGGCTACCTCGTCCGGTTCCATCCCGACGCCTATCTCCTCCCCGTCCTCGCCGCCGCCCTGCGCTGGCTCCCGGGCCCGCTGGCCGATCTGGCCGAACCGCCGCGCCTGCGCGTGACGTTCCAGGAAGGGGCGGAGTCCCCACGGCCGGCACAGGGCGACGCGCCCGTCCTCATCACCGTCCCGCCCGCGCTCTACGACGACTTCGCCCACAGTTCCGCCGCCTCCGGCCCGCACCGCTTCCGCCCGCTGTACGGCGACGCCGAGGACGCCCCGCCGCTCGCCTGGCACTGCCCGCTGCCCGCGCCGCGTGCCGTGGAGGACGAGCGCGACCTGGTGCGCGGGCCGCTGCTCACCCGTGACCTCAGACAGCTCGGCATACCCGCCCCCGGCCGCACCGCGATCGTCCACACACGTCCCGACGGCCCGCTCACGCTCCTCAACCCCGCCGATCCGTACGGCGGACGCCCGCCCGCTCCGACCACCTACTACGAGGTGGACCTCACGCCCCAGCAGACCGTCCACCGCGTCTCCCTGCCCAGCTCCGGAAAGGGCGCGTTCGCGGCGGCCGTGCAGCTGTCCTGGCGGGTGGCCGACCCGGTGGCGTTCGTGCGCGCGGAGGCCGTCGGCGTGTCCGAGCGGCTGCTGGCGCACTTCCGGGAGGCGGGGGCCCTGATCACCCGCCACCACTCCGTCCGGCGGGCGCCCGGCGCGCAGCGCGCGGTGAACACGCAGCTCGGCCGCTGGACGGCGCCGGGGCTGGCGGTGACCTGCGCGGTCACGCTCGCGCCGGACTACGCCCCGCCCCCCGAGCCGCGCCGGCCGACCGGATCCGCCGACCGCCCGCCGGCGGACCTGCTGGCCGACTCCGAGACCGTGCTGTTCGGCTTCGACGGCCCCCTCGCCCGCCTGTTCACGGCGACCTCCGCCCGCGCGGCCGCCCTCGACCTGCTCGCCGTCGTCGCCGAACACCGCCACCCCGAGGACGCCCTGGCGGGCCGTCCGCCGGTCGAGCCGGGCGGGTCGGCGGGCCGGGAGCTGTTCGTGCACCCGCTCGACGTCCTGCGCACCTTCGCCCACGACCGCCGGCTGGCCCCCGTCCTGCGGGCGCGCCTCGACCGACTGGAGCTGGACGCCGTGCCGGACGCGCCGACCACCCACCACTCCGTGGCCCTCGTCCGCGCGCTCCGCGACTCCGGGCGCCGGGTCGCCGTCGCCACGGACGTGCACGAACCCGCCGTCCGCCGCCATCTGGAGTCCTACCGGCTGCTGCCGCTCCTGGAGGGCGTGCACGGCCGCGACGACGACCTCGGCCACCTGATGCCGGATCCGCACTGTCTGCTGCGCGCGCTGAGCGCCCTGGGCGCGCCCGCCGCCACGGGGTTGGTGATCGGCTCCACGCTCGCCGAGCTCGCCGCCGCACAGGCCGCGGGCCTGCGCTTCATCGGCCTCGCCCGCAACCCGACGGTCGAGCAGGCCCTGCTGCGGGCGGGCTGCGATGTGGCGGTCCCCTCCCTCACGCCGGTGCTGGAAGCGGCCCGCGCGCGATAAGACCGACCGGCAAATGGGGGGTGGGAGAAGGAGCGGGGCTGGGTGCGTGCAGCTGCAAGGCGGAGGAGGGAGGCAACGCGGAGCGATGGGGGTCCCTCCCGCTCGAGCGGAGCCGAGAGTGGGGGAGAAGCCGAGCGTGGGGGAGACCGACGACAACGCCGCTGGGGGCCCCCTCTGGGGGTGGGGGTACCCCCTCTGGGGGAGCGTGCCCAGCCCCGCGACGCCGCCCCCCATTTGCCGGTCGGTCCAAGAACCCCCATTCGGCCGCGCCCCGCCCGGCCCACCCGAAAAGGCGCTCCGCGCCCCGCCCCCGCACGATGCGAGGGAGGCCGACCGATCGCCCGGCGGCCCGCCACGGTCTGTGCTCTCGGGAGGAACCGCCATGACCGCCAGTCTGGAGCAGCTGCGCCGTTGCCACTTCGCCGTCGATCTGGGAGCGGCGCGGACGCGGGTGTACGTGAAGGGCGCCGGGCTCGTCGTCGACCAGCCGTCCGCCGCCGCCGTCAACACCCGCACCGGTGCGCTGATCGCGGTCGGCGAGTTCGCCGAGAAGATGACGGGCCGCACCCCGCACTACATCCGCGTGATGCGCCCGGTCTCCGGCGGCACGGTCGTCGACATCGAGATGGCGCAGCGCATGCTGCGCCATCTGCTCGGCGACAAGATCCGCCGTCAGCTGCGCCGCAAGCCGTTCCTGCGCGCCGCCGCCTGCACCCCGCACGACGCCGACCCGCTGGCCCAGCGCGCCGCGATCGAGACCCTGGTCGGTCTCGGCGCCCGGCGGGTGGAGCTGGTCGACACGCTCATCGCCGCCGCCGTGGGCTGCGGGCTGCCCGTCGAGCGCCCCGAGGCCACCATGATCATGGTGTGCGGGGCGGCCGCGACGCAGGTCGCCGTGCTCTCCCTGGGCTCGATCGTGACCGCCGAACGCATTCCGGTCGGCGGCGAGGCGGTGGACCACGCGATCGTCCAACACCTGCGCCACGAGCACGAGTTGATGCTGCCCAGCCAGTCGGTCCGGCCGCTGCAGCTCGCCCTGTCCGGCAACGGCCTCACCCCGCACGGGCCGGCGTCCACCGAGATCCACGGACGGGACGTCGCCACCGGCCTCGCGCGCTGCGTGCAGGTCGACACCGCGGCCGTCCGGGACGCCATCGAGACGCCGCTGACCGCCGTGCTCGACGGCATCGGCAGGGTGCTGCGCGAGTGCCCGCCGGACCTGGTCGCCGACCTCGCGGACCGCGGGATCATGATGGTCGGCGGCTCCGCGCTGCTGCCCGGCTTCGACCAGATGCTCCGTCAGGCCACCGGCATGCCGGTGCACATCGCCGAACGCCCCGACATCTGCGCGGCCCAGGGCCTCGGCGCAATGCTGGAGGGCAAGATCGAGCCACTGACGCTGAACCCGCTGGGCGCGTGACACGTACCCCGACGCCTCGGCGCGCCGGGCCGCCGCCCCGAAGACGAGCGCACCCCGAGCGGGATCCTCGCCCTCCCGCGCGGGGGCACGTTACGTGTGCGAAACCTTGACGATCACCAGCCCGGGTGCCACGATTCCGGCGCCGCTATGTTTACGTAAACATCTGCCACTGCGGGCCTTCATGTTTACGCAAACATGAACTTGAAAGGGCTAGTTGATGCGCAAGTCCCCCACCAGAGCGTCCTCCCTCTCCCCCCGACTGCGCGCCGCCTGCGTCGCGGTCGCCGTCGCCGCCGTCACCGGCGCGACCCTGGCCGGCAGCCCCGCCTCGGCCACCTCCGCGCCGGCGAGCGCCGCCGCGCCGACCCTCGACCCGACCCGGTTCAAGGGCGTGAACTGGGCCGACCCGCGGGACAACTTCGCCGACGACTACCTGCAGTTGTCCGGCCTGTCGACCTCGGACACCTACCGGCAGACCTACGCCAAGGCGAGCCGGATCATCGCCGCGTTCCGGGCGAACCTCGGGGCGAACACCGTCCGGCTGCCCATCAACCCCTACACGGTCAACGGCGCCTACTGGAAGTCCTACCGCGGAGTCATCGACGCGGCCTCGGACCAGGGGTTCAAGGTGATCGTCTCCTACTGGGAGGGCACCGGCGCGCAGAAGGACGGCTTCATCGACGACACGGCCCGCTACTGGCCGATGTGGGACACCGTCGTCAAGGCGTACAAGGACGACCAGCGCGTCTACTTCGAGCCGATGAACGAGCCGCACGGCTACACGGACGCCGAGTGGGCCGACCTCGCGGCCAAGTGGCTGTCGACGTACGCGAAGGTCCCGCGCAACCGGGTGTTCGTCAGCGGCGCCGGCTACAACGACCATGTGACGACCGTCTGCGCCGACCCGCGTCTGAAGGGCACGTATCTCTCGCTGCACCACTACGGGTTCTGGAAGGAGTACGCGACCTACGACCAGTGGGTGGCCGACCTCAAGGTCCGCATCGGCGACTGCGTGGGCCGGACCGTCGCGGACGAGTTCGGGGCCCCGATGACGACCGGCCTGGACTACAACGTGAAGACGCCGGACGACAACTTCGTCAACTACGTCCAGGCCGTCACCGACACCTTCCGCGAGCTGAAGATGGGCTCCGTGTACTGGCCGGGCCTGCGCACCGACGACACCTACTCGCTGCAGACCCTCACCGGCACGACCGCCCGCCCCTGGCTGGCCACCACCAACCAGTCCGGCGCCGACCGCCTCGCCTGGGCCTGGGGCCGCGGCAAGCCCGTCAAGGACTGACCGGCATGACCGTTGCGAAAGGCGAGCCGGCTGTGACAGACGTGCGGATCGGCGTCATGTACGACCGCGACTGGGCGCCCGAGGGACTGCCCGGGTTCGCCCGGCAGGCCGAGGCGCTCGGGGTGGACGACCTCTGGGTGGTCGAGGACCTCGGCTGGAACGGCGGGGTGTCGGCCGCGGCCGTGGCGCTGGGCGCGACCGAGCGGCTGCGGGTGGGCATCGGCATCGCGCCCGCCCCGCTGCGCAGTCCCGCGCTGCTGGCGATGGAACTGGCCACCCTGGCCCGGGTGTTCCCCGGCCGGCTGGTGGCCGGGATCGGGCACGGGGTGCGGGAGTGGATGGAGTCGGTCGGCGTCGCGCCGCGCTCGCCGCTGACCCTCCTGGAGGAGACGATCACCTCCGTGCGCGCCCTGCTGCGCGGTGCGCGGGTCGAGCTGGACGGGCGCGAAGTGCGGCTGGACGGCGTCCAGTTGGTGCATCCGCCGAGCCAGGTCCCGCCGGTGGTGGCCGGTGTGGTGCGGCCCCGCTCCCTCGAACTGTCCGGCAAGGTCGCGGACGGCACGCTGATCGCCGAGGGCCACGGCCCGCAGGACCTGGCGAACACCCGGGCGCTGACGGCCAAGGGCGGCGCCGGCGCCGACCACACGCTGACCGTCCTCGCCTTCGCCTGCGTCGGCGACGACCCCGACGCCGTCGCCCGCACCCTCCATCCGCACACCGAGGGCCACGGCGCCTGGCTCGGCCGTCCGCAGGAGGACGTGTTCACCGTCTCCGGCACCGCGGCCGAAGCCGTCGGACGCATCGGCGAGCTGGCCGCGGCCGGCGCCGACACGGTCGTCCTGCGCCTCGTCGGCGAGGAGCCGCTGCGCCAACTCGCGGGCGTACTCGGCGCCTTGGGACGCGAGGGCGGTCGCTGACGCAGGAGCACCGGGGGCGCGGGCGGACGGGTAGGGGCCATACGATCAGGAGGTCCCTACACGGAAGAACGGGGTGTTTCTGCATGGCGCGGGTACTCATCATCGGCGGCGGGATCGCGGGCACGGCGGCGGCTCTGGCGCTGAGCAAGGCGGGGCAGGAGGTCGCCGTCTTCGAGGCGCATCCGGACACCGCGGAGGACATCGGCGCGTTCCTCACGCTCGCGAGCAACGGTCTGCGGGCGCTGGCGCAGATCGACGCGACCGACGCGGTGACCTCGATCGGCTTTCCGCTCACCTCGATGCGCGTCGTCGACGCGACGGGCGCGGAGGTCGTGCGCGCTCCGCTGGGCGAGTTCGGCGACCCCCGGCTGCAGTACCGGTGTCTGCGGCGCGGCGAGCTCAACGCGGCGCTCCAGGCGGAGGCCGTCCGGCGGGGGATCCGGATCGTCCACGGGGCGCGGCTCGTCTCCGTCCAGGACGGGCCGGACGGCGTCACCGCGCACTTCGCCGACGGCAGCACGGCCACGGGCGAGCTGCTGCTCGGCGCCGACGGTCTGAACTCCACGGTCCGCCGGCTCACCGCGCCCACGGAGGCACCCGTCCAGCCGTGTTACGCGGGCCAGCGCGTCTTCTACGGCTACACCGGCGCCGCGCCGAAGGCCGACGGGGACGACAGCGCGTGCATCACGATGACCCGCGGCAGCGGGGCCGCGTTCGGCCATATGACGTCACCCGGCGGGGAGACGTACTGGTTCGTCCGCGTCGACGCCGACGCGCCGCTGGCCGCCGAGGAGATGGCCGACGTCGCCCCGGCCCACTGGCGTGACCTGCTCGTTCCGTTGCTGCGCAAGGACCCGACCGGCGTCGCGGAGATCGTCGCGGCGACCACGGAGCCCGTGCTGGTCACCAACGCCACGGAGATCCCGAACGGCACCCCGTGGCGCCGCGGCCGGACCCTGCTCGTCGGGGACGCGGCCCACGCGGCCTCCCCCGCGACCGGGCAGGGCGCGTCCATGGCGCTGGAGGACGCGGTGATCCTCGCCAAGTCCCTGCGCGACGCCCCGGACCTCGACTCGGCGCTCTCCCGCTACGAGGAGCTGCGGCGGCCGCGCGTGGAGCACAACACGACCGTCAGCGGCAACATCTCCCGGGGCGCGGCGGTGCCGCAGCCCCGCACGCCCGGCCCGCCGCCGCCCGCGGCCCAGCCCGACGACGCGGAACTCGCCCGGCAGTTGACCTGGGCGTCGAGTCTCTGAGCTCGCCCGCTGGACGTGCCACGATGTGCCGTCGTTTTGCTGCGGCGCCATCGTGGCCGGTCGCGCAGTTCCCCGCGCCCCTTCAGGGCGCTGCCGCACCGCAGCCGACCTCGCCCGAGCCGCTCAGCCTCGCATCAGGGCCGCGACGCCGCCCGCCAGCAGGAAGGCTCCGCCGACGATGGCGATGCCGGCGAGGACGGCCAGGAACGAGGGACGCAGGATCAGCTGGGCGGACGCCCCACCGGCCCCGCTCAGCTGCTTGCGCCGCAGCGCCAGCGCCCGGATCCCGGCGAACACTCCGACGACGCCGATGATCAGATACTGCATGTGCGTCAGCCTCCTGGCTGTCGGGGCGTTCGGGACGTTTCGGCCATGGCCATATGTACACCCAGTTCGTCGCGCGAGGCCGCCCCTCGCCGGTCCGACCGACCCGACGGACTCGACCGGCTCGACCGGCTCGACCGGCTCGACCGGCGCAGAAGCGACCACCAATACTGTCGACAGTTAAGGCCGGAATCACCGAAGTAGCCATTGACGACCCCCTAGTGTCGACACTAGGAAGGTAGTGCTGCCCCAGTAGTCACACCGACCACGTCGAGCACGCCTGCCGCGACACAGGGAGTTCGTTGTCCATGAGGTCCATGACCATGCGAGCCCGCGTGCGGGCCCTCGCCCTCGGGGCGTCGGCCCTCGCGCTACCCGCCGCGCCCGCCCGAGCCGCCGCCTCGAACGGGGACACGCTCTCCGTCGGCGCCGGCGAGACCTACCTGCTCAGTACGACGACCCGGCTGGCCGCCCTCTCGATCGCCGAGGGCGGCACGCTCGCCGTACCGGCCGGCTACAGCCTGACGATGACCGTCGACGGCGTGGAGACCGGCTCGGTGCTCACGGCGACGCTGGCCACCGGCACGACCCTCGCGCCCGGCGCGTACGAGGGCGACATCGTGCTCACCGTGGCCGAGCAGAACACGGCGACGTTCGCGAACGTGACCTTCCCGATCCGGCAGGCCCTGTACGTCGGCGCCGCCGGGATCGTCACGGCCAAGTCGGCGCTGTCGGCGGTGACCGGGGGCCTGGTGACGCACTCCGAGGCGAGCGCGGTCGGCATCGTCTCGAACGGCGAGGCGTTCAATGGGGTGTACGTGGCGGGCGGCGGCGCCTACACCCTGCGCGGCTCGGCGATCGCCTTCACCGGCAACGGGCGCTGCGACTTCATCGGGGACGGCACCGCCGTGGTCGGGACCGGCGCGGGCACGAGCCTGGTCCTGGACGGCGTGACCATCATGAACAAGGGCGTCGTCCGCAGCGGCGTCGTCGCCGCGGACGGCAGCGCGCTCCTGGTCAAGAACTCGACCGTCCGCTGCCTGAACGGGATCCTGCCGGCCGACTACGTCCCGGCGGGCGGCGCGAACATGCTGGTCGTGCCCTGGCGGCTCGGCATCTCCGGCAACGTCCGGGCGACCAACCTGCTGGGCGCGAACACGACGGCCACCTATCTCTCCTGCACCGTCGAGTCCGAGACCTGGGGCGCCTTCTCCGTGGACTCGACGTCGAACTCGAAGGCCACGGCCGTCAACTGCCGGATCGCCAACCTGGGCGACGAGGGCTACGGCACGTTCGCGGACGGAAACGTCGTGGAGCGCCTCCTGGGCTGCGAGATCGACGCGGGCACGTACGCGACGATCATCGGCGCCTCCAACGCCACCGTGACCTACGGCGACAGCACCGCGGAGGCCGTCGCGGCCCTCGACTCCGAACTCGCCCTCGGCCTCTCGGACACGGAGCTGGCCGACCTCCCGGCACGGGGCTCGCAGATCGCGTCCCGGGGATTCGGCGTGCTGTGGCACGGGGCCGGGACCCTGCACATCCACGGCTCCACGGTGCTGACGACCCGCCACACCGTCTTCCTCGTCAAGGCCGTCCGCGCCACCATCACCGTCGACGGCTCCCAGGGCGCCCGGATCACCGCCGGCGACGGCGTCGTCCTCCAGCTGATGGAGACCGACAACCCCGGTTCCCTCAACGGCGTGTACACCGAGCCCACCGACGACCCGGTACGCGACGAGGGCTTCGACGTGACGGCGGTGCACGACGCCGACACCACGGCGTCCTTCACCGCCATCGCCGTCCGGGGCGACTTCTACAACGCGCGCCGCAGCGGGCAGAACCTGGCGCTGGCCTTCGACGGGTCGACGGTCGAGGGCGTCCTGTCCGCCTCCGTCTCCCGGCACGCCGTCGACTCCATCGGCTCCGCCGAGTACACCGAGCTGGGCCATGTCACCAACACCGTCGGGCCGGTCGTCAACAACGGCGTCCTCGTCACCCTGACCGGCGGTTCGGCGTGGACGGTGACCGGCACGTCGTACCTCAGCGCGCTGACGCTCGACGCGGACTCGGCGGTGACCGCCCCGGACGGCTCCGCCGTGACGATGACGGTGGACGGGACGCCGACCCCCGTCGTGCCGGGCGGGACCTACACCGGAGCGATCACGCTGACGCCGTGACGGCCTGATGCTGTGACCCCTGTGTCGCTTTGAGTGCGAAAGCACGGTCCTTATACACGTGCATCACAGCAGACGCCCCTAATTTCCAGACAGGTACATGACAATCCCACCTCCAGCAGTGAAGGGGCTCGCTCTCATGAACAACCACAGGAAACGCAAGGCCCGGCGCGTTCTGGTCCTCGGCACGGCCGGCGCCCTGGCGATGGGCACGAGCGTCGCGGCCCTGGCGTCGGCGACCGGATCGCTCGCCGCACCGACCGCCGCCTGCTCGTCGCTCGCCTTCACCCGATCGGCCACCTCCCTCGACGTCGGCGACAACCCCCGCCATGTGGTGACCGGCGACCTCGACGGCGACGGGAACGCGGACGTCGTGGCCGCCGACAACGACGGCGACTCGCTCTCCGTCCTGCTGGGCAACGGCGACGGCACCTTCGGCGTGGCCACCGCATACCCGGTGGGCGACCAGCCCTACCAGTCCGTCATCGCCGACTTCGACGACGACGGCAACCCGGACCTCGCCACCGCCGACTTCACCGGCGGCACGGTCAGCGTCCTGCTCGGCACCGGTGCGGGAGCCTTCGGCACCGCCGTCCAGTACACCGTCGGCGCGGGCGCCCGCTCCCTGGTCCCGGGCGACCTGGACGGGGACGGCGACCTCGATCTGGCGGTGGCCGAGGAACAGGGCGGCGGCGTCAGCCTGTTGACGGGCGACGGCGAGGGCGCCTTCACCGTCGACGTCGAGGCGGTGACCGTGACCAGGCCGCACGGCCTGGTCCTCACCGACTTCGACGACGACGGCGACCTGGACATCGCCACCGCCAGCGTCGCCACGGCGGGCGGCGTCAGCGTGGCGCTCGGCAACGGCGACGGAACCTTCGGCGCGGTCACCGAGTACGCCAGCGTCGCCCGCCTCTACTCCATCGCCCACGGCGACTTCGACGGCGACGGCACGACCGACCTGGCGACCATCAGCAACGGCTCCAACACCCTGGAGGTGTTCGCGGGCAACGGCGACGGCACGTTCGACGACTCCGTCGCCTCCACCACGTCCGCCCTGCCGGTGGCCGTGGGAGCCGCCGACGTGGACGGCGACGACGTGACGGACGTCCTCGTCTCCTCCCTGAAGGGGAGCTCCGTCAGCGTCTTCCAGGGCACCTCGGGCGGCGGACTGACCGAGCTGACCGAACTGACGTCCGACGGCGCCTACGAGGCCTCGGCCGCCGACCTGACGTCCGACGGCACCCAGGACCTGGTCGTGGCGAGCAGCAACAACGACCAGGTGGACGTCTTCACCGGCTCCTGCGGCTGAGAAGCCACCGGTGCCTCCACCGTGCGGCGGCCCGGTGGAGGCACCGCGGGTCGCCGTGGTCGCCGTGCTCGCCGTGGCTAAGAGGCCTGTCGGGCGGTGAGCGGCGTCGAGTCCCAGAAGGAGCACTGGTGTTCCGCGGCGTACCGGTCGTCGTCGCCGAGGACGCTCCGGCCGCCCGCCCGCAGTGAGAGCATGCGACCGCCCGTGGCCTCGCGGTAGCGGGGCCAGGCGCGCTGCCCGGCGACGTCCGGGCGGGCGTTCTTCGTGAACGCGCCCCAGTACTGCACCATCTCGCGGGCGAGCCGGCGCTCACCGGCGTCGAACAGCGGGGCGATGGGCGTGCCGTTGTCGAAGCTCGGCCAGAGGTAGGCGAGTTCGGCGGCGTGGCCGGCGCCCCACTCGTAGCCGGGGATCTGCGTCAGGCCGGGGCCCGTGCGGTGGTCGAACTCGTACGCGTAGGTCGGGGTGTACCGCTCGAAGCTCTGCGCCAGCGAGCGCAGCCCGCAGCCGCCTATCCCGCTGATCATTCCCGAGTCGGTCATGATCGCGCCGACGAGGTACGCGGCCGTGAACCGGTCGGACGTCTCGGGCCAGGGGTAGCGGGCGAGGGCCTCCTCGGTGCGGTCGCCTGCGACGCTCCGGACGAAGCCGAGGTACGCGTCCTGGCCCGCGCCGATGAAGCCGGTGGCGAAGGTGCGGCCCTCGTCGCGGGTCGCGCCGACGACCACGGGGACGCGGGTGAACTTCCCGCTGTCCACCGCCTCGCGGACGCCGACGGGGAACGTCGGGGTGCCGGCGGTGAACTGGGCCGGGTAGCCGCTGCTCGCGTCGAGGAGCGCGCCCGCCGGAGCCGACCGCAGACAGCTGAGAACGGCCCCCTGGTCGGGGCCGGCGCAGCCCGCCCGCTGCGCGAACGCCGTGCCCGCGCTGTCCGCCTGCGCCTGCGTGCGGCTGACGCAGGACCCGCTCTGGATCATGGCGCGGGCGAACAGACCGCGCGAGCCGGGCGACACCAGATGTCCGCAGACGGACCAGCCGCCCGCGGACTCGCCGTCGACGGTGACCTCGGCGGGGTTCCCGCCGAACGCGGCGATGTTGCGCTGCACCCAGCGCAGGGCGGCCTGCTGGTCCAGGAAGCCGTAGTTGCCGGACTCGCCGCTCTCCTCGGTGAGGCCGCTCAGGCCGAGGAAGCCGAAGACGCCGAGCCGGTAGTTGAGCGAGACGCCGATGACGCCGGTCTCGCCGACCAGCTTCGACTCGTCCATCTGCGCGCCGCTGCCGTTGGTCAGACCGCCGCCGTGGAGGAACACGTGCACCGGAAGCCGCGCGCCCGCCCGGACGCCCGACGGCCGCCACACGTTGACGGCGAGACAGTCCTCGGTCTCGCTGCGCGGCCCGTTGCCGCTGGGCAGCACGGGACAGGGGTCGCCGAAGTCGGCGGCCTCGCGCACCCCGGTCCAGCGCGCCGCGCGCTGCGGCGGCTTCCAGCGCAGCGCCCCGGTGGGGGCGGCGGCGTAGGGGATGCCGAGGAACCGCTCGACGCCCTTCGAGGTCGCGCCGCGCACGGCGCCCCTGTCGGTGGACACGACGGTCGACGACTTCACGGTCGACGCGCTCGCGGTCGACGCGCTCGCGGTCGACGCGCTCGCGGTCGACGCGCTCGCGGAGGCCGTGGCGGGCAGCAGCCCGCCGACGGAGAGCGCCAGGGCGAGCGCGGCGCCTATGGCGTTGCGGAGCCTACGGGCAGTCATGAACACCTCTGCTGTGGGGGGAGGAGGGAAACCGGCCGGGTCCGACAGCCGGGTCTAACGGGTGACGTGCACGCTGCCGTGCAGGGGGAGCGTCCGCGACGAGCCGCCGACCCACACGCCCCGCTTCCCGGTGCCGAGCGCCCAGGCGTCGGCGGTCGTGTTCCAGTACTTCAGCTGCTGGGCGTCGACCCGGATCCGGACGGTCTTGGACTGACCGGCGCGCAGCTGCACCTTCTGGTAGCCGGCCAGCGAGCGCACCGCCTGCTGCGCGGTGGTGTCCGGGCTCGCGCCGACATAGACCTGGGCGACCTCGGCGCCGTCGCGCGTGCCGGTGTTCTTCAGGGTGAAGGACACGGTGAGCTCGCCGTGCCGCTGCCGCACCTGGAGGTCGCGGTAGGAGAACGAGGTGTACGACAGCCCGTACCCGAAGGGGAACAGCGGTTCGGCGCCTTCCTTGTCGTACCAGCGGTAGCCGACGTGGACGCCCTCGGAGTAGTTCTCCTGGTTGTCCACTCCGGGATACCGGAGCGGGTCGCCGGCGACCGGGGTGACCGACTCGTCGGCGGGGAACGTCTGGCTGAGCTTGCCCGACGGGTTCACATCGCCGTAGAGCAGCCGGGCGGTGGCCTCGGCCCCGTTCTGGCCGGGGTAGTACATGTCGAGGACGGCCTTGACCTCGGACAGCCACGGCATGGTGATCGACGATCCGGTGTTGAGGACCACGATGGTGTTCGGGTTGACGGCGGCCACCGCGGAGATGAGCCCGTCCTGGTCCGCGGGGAGGGAGAGGTCCTTGCGGTCGACGCCCTCGGTGCCGTCGTCGTAGGCGAAGACGACCGGGGTCCGCACCTGGCGGGCGAGGGCGACGGCCTCCTCCCGGGCGGCCTGCGCGGCCTGCGGGGTGACCCAGTTCAGCCGTACCTTCGTCGGCGCGCCCTGGATGGCGAGGGCGCCGGCCGCGAAGCTGTGCGCGCCGGCCGTCAGATGCACCCTGGCGGTGCTGGTCCCGAGGAAGCCGGTCAGGACGTTGCTGCCGTCGATCAGCACCGCGCCATAGGCCGCGGGCAGGTCGAAGACGAAGGAGTAGTCGCCCTCGGTCGGCACGGTGAGCGTGCCGCTGTGGAAGAAGGACTCCTCCGGGGTGACGGTGACGGCGCCGTCCGGGCCGACCGGCAGGGCGGGGCTGAGGGCCGTCGCCGGGATCGGCAGGCCCGTGCTGTCGCCGCCGGCCGCGTAACGCACCGTGGCGCCCGCGCCGGCCCGCTCGGTGATGGTGTCGAGCGGCGAGGCCGCGAAGTCCGGTACGACGTTGGAGCTGCCGCCACCGGTGACCTTCGGCGTCTTCGCGGTCGGGCCGATCAGGCCGATGCTGGTGTCGTCGCCGGTCAGCGGAAGCGACCCGGCGGTGTTCTTCAGCAGGACCGCCCCGGCCTCCGCCACCTGCTGGGCGGCCCTGGCGCCGCCCGCCGGATCGCGTGCGGGCCGCTGGTCGGCCTTGCCGTCGAGGAGGCCGAACTGCTCCATCCGGCCCAGGATCCGGGCGACGGAGTCGTTCAGCTCCGCCACCGGGACGGTGCCGTTCTCGATCGCGGTCTTCAGTTCCGCGCCCAGATAGGCGGCGGTCGGCATCTCCTGGTCGAGGCCGTCGACGATATCGGTCGTCGCATGGGTCGCGCCCCAGTCCGACATGACCCAGCCCCGAAAGCCCCACTGCTCCTTGAGGATCGAATTGAGCAGTTCGTCGCTGCCGCAGCCATGGCTGCCGTTCACCGAATTGTAGGAGCACATCACCGCCCCGGCGCCGGCTTTCACGGCGGCCTCGAAAGCGGGCAGTTCGATCTCGCGCAGCGTCTGCTCGTCCACGTTGACGTTCACACCCATGCGGTTGTCCTCCTGGTTGTTCGCCGCATAGTGCTTGACGGTGGCGATCAGTCCCTGGCTCTGGACGCCCGCGATCTCGCCGGACACCATGCGGGAACTGAGCAGGGGATCTTCGCTGAAGGTCTCGAAGTTCCGTCCCGCGTACGGCACCCGGATGATGTTCGTCATCGGCGAGAGCAGGACGTCCTGGCCGAGCGCACGGCCGTCGCGCCCGATGACCTGGCCGAAGGTACGGGCCAGCCGGTCGTCGAAGGACGAGGCGAGGGCGACCGGCGCGGGCATCGCGGTGGCGTGGGCGTTGACCCGGACGCCGGCCGGGCCGTCGGTGAGCCGCAGTTCGGGGATGCCGAGGCGGGGCACGCCGGGGATGTATCCGGCCTGGCCGAGCGCCTCGGGGTCGGTGTCGCCGTGGACGAAGGA
Source organism: Streptomyces sp. NPDC001858 (assembly GCF_053594615.1). Taxonomy (NCBI): domain Bacteria; kingdom Bacillati; phylum Actinomycetota; class Actinomycetes; order Kitasatosporales; family Streptomycetaceae; genus Streptomyces; species Streptomyces sp. NPDC001858. Next base: position 311,468 of record NZ_JBSFEV010000003.1, on the reverse strand, counting down.
CAGCTTCTCGTCCAGCGTCATCCGCGCGATGAGGGCGGCGACGCGGTGGGACGGACCGCCGGGAGCGCCGGGAGCGCTGGTCGCCCCTGGGGCCGGGGCCGTGCCCGCGGCGAGGAGCAGCACGCTGAGTGCGCCCATCAGGGCCGTGCGCCGTAACCGTCGTCGGGCCGGTCGATACAGCTCCATATGGGCTCCAAGAAAGATCCCTTGCGTATCGGAGTTACCCATCGGAGCAGGAGATCGACGAAATTGCCACACTCGGGGCTCGTAATCCGACCGATCGATTGCAGATTTCGCCGCGCACGTCTCGTGTTCCGCCACGATTTCGATCACTTCGGAAGCACCCGCTGCGGGCGCGAAAGCTGACACTACGGTGTGGATTCCTGCCCCGTCCCGGGGCGGACGGGGTGGCATGCACCTGGGGGGATCCATGTTTCTGTCGCGCAGGACGAGGAGTTCGCGGCCCGTGGTGCCGGTTCCGGAATCCGCCGCGCAAGAGGGCGGCCGGATCGACGAATGGGACGAATGGGCTGTCCTGGAATCGCTCGGACGGGACGTCTTCACCGTGCTGTGCGGCGATACGCGCGCCGACTACGCGGAGTTGTTCGAGGAGTTCCGCGAGGATCCGCAGGGTGTGGTGCGGCCCGCGCTCACCCCGGCCGTGGCCTCCGGCATCACCGTGTCCTCGGCGCTCCCCTACATCCTTCCGGTGACGGCCTGGCTGTTGAAGGTGGCCACCGAACGCCTCGCCGTCCAGGCCATGGACGCCCTCAGCGACGCCACCCGCGAGAAGATCGCCCGCCTCCTCCGACGCCGCCGGTCCCGGACCTGCGCCGAGGGGACGGACGACGCGGCGACGCCCGTCCCGATGGACGCCGACGAGGAGCAGGCGGCCCGCGCGGCGCTGGCGGCGTGGGCCGAGAGCATCGGCGCGGACGCCGCCCAGGCCTGCTCGGTGGCCGAGGCGATCATCAGGGTCCTGCGTGCGGGCGAAGGCGGAGGACCGGGTCGGTGACGGTCAGCGAGAGCCGTGCGGCCGCCGAGACGGCAACCCGGGCGGAGCCGGGGACCGAGGCCGAGCCCGGGCGTCGGCCCGGGCGGGTCCTGTCCCCCACCGGCGCACGCTATGTGCTGCTGATCGTCACCCTGGTGCTCGCCGGCGCCTTCGCGGGCCAGGTGATCCACGGCCTGGTGCTCGGCCCGTCGTGGGCCGAGGATGCGCTGCGGTGCTGGGAGGAAGGCCGCCGCCTGTTCCCCGACTCCGGCCAGCGTCAGGCCGAGCACTGGAGCCGTTGCACCGGACCGCTGCAACGGCGCCAGGCCCTGGTCTCCGTGGCCGGGGCGGCGGCCGTGCTGCTGCTGGGGCTGGCGGTCATGGGGATCCTGCCGCGCCGTCTGCTGCGCGGCGCCGGGCCGTTGAAGACCGCACCGGCTCAGTGGCAGGAGCGCGCCGGCCGGATCGCCGCCGAGATGGGCGTCAGGCGCCCGCCGTGCGTGATGTGGGGCGGGCCCCGGGTGCGGGAGGCGTTCGCGCTCGGCCGCGGCAGCCGCTCCCGGATCATCCTGCCGCGGGACATGCGGCTGCTCGGCGACGCGGAGGCGGAGGCGATCCTCCGGCACGAGACGGGGCATCTCGCCGCGGGCGACGTCACCCTGGTCTGGCTCACCCGCGGCGTGTGGTGGGCGCTCCCGCCCGTCCTGCTCACCGCGCCCCTGGTGGCCGCGGTGCAGGGTTGGCGGTCGCCGGACACGAGCCCCTGGCGCATGCTCGCCCAGCCCTTCTGGGCCGAGTACGCCGTACGGGCTTCGGTGCTGGCGGTGATCGCCACGCTCGTCGCCCAGCTGATCATGCGATCGCGGGAGCACGAGGCGGATCTGGCCGCCGTGCGCGGGCAGTCGGCAGCTCCTTGGGAGACCCTGCTCGGCGGCCCCCTGCCGGCCCCGCGCAGCCGGCTCGACGCAGCGCGCGCCAGCCATCCCACCCACCTGCGCCGGATGAGCGTGCTGCGCGCCCCGCACCTGCACCTGGCCCCGACCGTCCTGGACACCCTCGTCGTCGGGCTGCTCGCGGCCGTCCTGCTGGACTCCGTGCACGGCCTGGCCACCCTGGTGCTCACCGGAACCTCGTGGAGCGCGGCGGGCGTCAGCGCGCCGGCCGCCGGTCTGCTGCTCGCCGTCGGCTGGGGCCTGCCGGTGTGGCGCGCCGCCCTCGCCGGGCGCAACGGGGCCGCTCCGCCGTCGCGTTGGCTCCACCTGGTCCTGGGGGCGAGTGCGGCGGCCGGGCTGCTGGTGCGTCTGCAGGGCGCGGGCACCACGGCGAACGGGCCCATGCTCGGGTGGCCGCTGCTGGTCGTCCTCCCCCTGGCGGTCGTGGGGGCCGCGGCGCTGAGCACGGCGTTCGCGGGGCTGTGGAGCCGGCGGCGCGGGGCCGGCCGCAGCACGGTCCGGGACCGGCTGACGGTGATCGCCGTCAGCACGCTGCTGTTCAGCGGCGCGTTGTGGCTCGCCATGGACTTCTGCGTCTTCCTGAGGCTGTTCTCCGCGGACCCGGTGCTCGGCGCGGCCCTGCTCACCGGTCCCTACTCGCCGTCGGGCGCCCACAAGGCCGCCGCGTCGGCGGCGGTCGCCGGGGCGGCCGTGTGGTGCGTCGTCCGCGACTCCCACCGGCCCGGACCCGGTCGCCGGCTGCGCCGCTGGCTCCCGGCCCTGACGGCCGTCGCCGCCGCCGTCGCCGCGACGGCGACCCGTCTGACGTACCGGTCGTCCGCGACGGCGGGCGACTGGACGGGCACCTGGCGACTCGATCTGCTGACCGCGCTGTGCGCCGGGTCCGTGTGCGCCGTCATGCTCGTCGCGCTCCGGGGATCCGGCGGGCTCGGCCATGCCCTGTACGCCGCTCCCCTGACGACCGTGCTCACCGTGACCGCCCTGTGGGCGGCCCGCTTCGGCTCCTGGAAGCATCCGTTCGAGGTGTGGAGCAGCGTGCTCGTCGAAGGCTCCTTGGCCGGACTCGTCGTCGTCCTACTGGTGTTGGCCGTTCCCGCGGGGCTCCTTCCCGCGTGGGACAGCGGCCGCGCAGCGGTGCACATCGCCGTGCCGGCCCTGGCGGTGATCGTGGCGGTCGCCGCGGTCCTGGCGGTCCAGCACTCGGGGGACGCGTTGCTGCTCCGCTGAACCCGCGCCGCCGTTCGCCGGCTCGCCTCACCCAAACGGATCGGGGGAAGTCGGCTGCGGTGCGGCAGCGCCCTGAAGGGGCGCGGGGAACCGCGCGACCAGCCACAACGGCGCCGCATCGGAAAGACGGCACACCGCGGTACTCCCAGCGGGGCGCTTGGTCGCCTCACCGGCTCGCCTACGGGGACGGTCTCCGTGGCGGACCGTCACAACCAGTCCACGCTGCGCTCTCGCCGGGAGCCCGGCGGATGCGTAGGGTTTTTCTCAGGCTCGGCGTGCGTGATCCGGCCTTCACCGGGGGAGGGTACGCCCGCGAGCCTGGAGGGGGGTGCTGGGTCGTGGGCAATTGGCGCGTTCGGATCATGGGTCCCGGCGGGAAGAGCCTGAGCGGCGCGGGCGTCTTCATCGGCGACGGCCTGATCCTGACGTGCGCGCATGTCGTCACCGAGGCGCTCGGACGCACCGAGCAGGAGACGGTTCCCGCGGGCAGCACGGTGGTGGTGGACTTCGCGCCGTCCGGCGACGCGCGACCGCGGCCCGCGCGGACGGTCGACGGCGGCTGGTTCCCGGTCCGGCCCACGTCCGGCGACATCGCGGTCCTGGAGCTGACCCGGGACGGACCGCCCGCCGAGGTGCGTCCGGCGGTCCTCTTCGCGGGCGACGGCGCGCAGCCGGCCGAGGTGAGCGTCTACGGCCATCCACGCCGTGGGCTCGACGACGGGGTGTGGGTCGAGGTGACCGCGACCGGGCCCGGCGGGCCCAACCCGGCCTGGCGGCAACTGGACGGCAGGGCGCACGGCGTGGCCGTCCAGCAGGGGTTCAGCGGGGCCGGGGTGTGGGACCGGGGGCTCGGCGGAGTCATCGGCCTGGTCGTCGCCGCCTACAGCTCGTCCGTCGAACGGGTGGCCTGGATGATGCCGCTGGCCGCCGTGGCCCGCGAGTGGCCGCCGCTCGCCGCGCTGATCGAGCGGACGGGGTCGACGGCGGCCGTTGAACTGACGGCCCCTCAATGCGCCGAGCTGGCCCGGCTGATGGCCTCGATCCGGCACTTCGGGACACTCGGCGGCCGACAGGATCTCGTCTCCCTGCTGCCCACGGAAATCGGCTCGGTCATAGCCGAACGCCCCGAGCCGCACGCCCACTTGTACAACGTGGTGCGCACGAGTTCCGAATACGAAGGAGGCATGGACGAACTCATCGGCGCCGTGCGGACGTTGGTGGGCGATTCCCGCGCCGTCCGATCGATCGCCGCCGAGTTGCGGCGTTTTGAGGAGGAGGGGCGCCGGTGACCGGACATTCGACACTCTGCGTGGCCGGACTCTGCGTGGCCGAGCCTGTCCACGCCTGGACGCCTTACGGGAAAACGGGGATGACGGACACAATCGACGACCCATCGGGCTGGGTGCGCACCAGCAAGCTCGTGGAGGTCCTGGAACGCACCAGACCCATGGGGGACCCGGAGCTGCGACGCCAGTGCCTGGAGGTGGCGGGGGGCCGGCTGAACGTCGATCTCACGGGGCTCGTACTCCAGGGCGTAAACACGCGAAGCCAGCTCTACGACGTCGTACGGCTTCTGGGCGACATCCCCGGCGGCCTCATGGTGCTGGCCGAGACCGTCCGCTTCTTCGCCCCGGGCGCCCGGCCCACGGAGGCGTTCCATCACCTGGTGCGCTCGACGTTCGTGCAGCCGCCGCTGACGGAGGCCGGACTGCGCGACGTCCAGGAGCTGTTGCGGCAGGCTCCCAAGGTGCCGGTCGGCCGGATCCATCGGGCGGCCCGGGGCGCCTACGACCGGCTTCCGCCCGGGCACGACGACATCGTGCTGGCCTTCGACCACCTGGTGGAGGCGAACGCGCGGGCGGACGGCCTGTTCCCGTTCATGCTGTACGTCGAGCATGTCGCCGTGCTCTCGCCCGATGGGCCGGCCCGGCGGTTGCGCGAGTGGAACGCCACGGTGGCCGACGGCCTCGGGGTGCGCGACGCGCTGGACGCGGCCTGCGCCGCGCTCGTCCCCGTACCGCCCGAGCACACCGAGAGCGTGGCCTACCTCGCGATCCAGATCGAACGGGCGGACGACGGCCACGAACACGGCGACGGACACGCGGATCCATACGGCGACGAACACGGGGCCGGATATCTCGTGTCCTCGTGGACGAAGGAGGACCTCTCCTCCCCCGCCTGCCCGGACTTCCTCGACTTCGCCTGCTCCGACGGCGATCTGGAGATGACGGTGGAGCGCGCCATCTCCAGCGGCGAGGCCGCCCTGGCCGGCCTCGACACGCCCGTGCAACTGGAGTTCGTGCTCGGCCGGGACCTCGTCGACCTGCCCGTCGAGGAGCTCTCCACCCACCGCTCCTCCGGTCTGCCGCGCTCCCTGGTGCGCCACTACCAGACGGTGATCCGCAGCCTGGAGCGGCAGCGCGACCCGTCGATCCAGCGGGTGCTGAAGCGACGCTGGCGCAGCATGCGCGACACCCCGCAGGAGTGCTCCTGGCACGCGTGCGGCGGGGCGGGCGGCCTGAGCCCCTCCGATCTGCAGGACCTGCTGGGCCGGGACCGCAACGGACGGGTGGTCGCGGTCGCGCTGCTCGACGCGCCCCGCAAACCCGAGCCCGGGATCGTCCACCCCTACGACATCGCGCTGCGCGAGGGCGTCCCCGCGATGCTGTGGACCCGCTCCGCCCGTGCCGACCCCGGGCTGGGCGATCTCGCCGGCCGGCTGTTCACGGCGAACCAGCTCAACGCGCTGGCCGCGAAGGTCCACGAGTCCCGGGGATCGCTGCTCTCCGACGGGTTGCTCGTATTGATCGACGACCCCGAGAACCTCTATGTACCCCTACGCCGCTACCAGTCGCCGCAGAAGGGAAGGACGCAGTCTTGACTTCCTCCTCCGCCTAGAGGCGGTGGATTCCAGCGGTCGCCCGCTGGGGTTCCTGCTTCACCGACGACCGCCCCGTCCGGGAGGACTCCCGTTGAGGTCTTACACCGTCTCCACAGGCAGACGCCGCCAGCCCGGCGGCCAGGATGTTGCGTGCCGCGTTCACGTCGCGGTCATGCACGGTGCCGCAGTCGCACGTCCACTCGCGGACGTTCAACGGCAGCTTCTCCCGGACCGTGCCGCAGTTCCCGCACAGCTTGCTGGACGGGAACCAGCGGTCGATCACGACGAGTTCACGCCCGTACCACGCGCACTTGTACTCCAGCATGGAGCGCAGTTCCGTCCAGGCCGCGTCGGAGACGGCGCGCGCGAGCTTGCCGTTCTTCAGCAGGTTGCGGACGGTGAGGTCCTCGATCACGACCGTTTGGTTCTCACGGACGAGCCGAGTCGACAGTTTGTGCAGGAAGTCCCGGCGCCGGTCGGCGATCCGGGCATGGATGCGGGCGGCCTTCACACAGGCCTTGGCCCGGTTGTCGGAGCCCTTGGCCTTGCGGGACAGCTCCCGCTGCGCCCGAACAAGGCGTGCGCGGTCGCGGCGCTCGTGCCGGGGGTTGGCGATCTTCTCCCCGGTGGACAGGGTCACCAGGGAGGTGATGCCCGCGTCGATGCCGACCGCGTTCGCCGTGGACGAAGCCGGGGCGATGCGGTCATCGCACAGCATCGACACGAACCAGCGTCCGGCGCTGTCGCGGGACACGGTCACCGTCGTGGGCTCCGCCCCCTGCGGGAGGGGACGCGACCAACGGATGTCCAGCGGCTCCGCCATCTTGGCCAGAGTCAGCTGCCCGTCACGCCACTTGAAGGCACTGCGCGTGTACTCCGCCGACGCGCGGGACTTCTTCCGGCTCTTGTAGCGCGGGTACTTCGCACGCCTGGCGAAGAAGCTCCCGAACGCGCTCTGAAGGTGGCGGAGCGCCTGCTGGAGCGGCACCGAGGACACCTCCGTCAGGAAGGCCAGCTCCTCGGTCTTCTTCCACTCCGTCAGCGCGGCGGACGACTGCACGTAGGAGATCCGGCGCTGCTCGCCGTACCAAGCACGAGTGCGCTCCTCCAGCGCCTTGTTGTACACCAGGCGGACGCAGCCGAACGTGCGCGACAGCTCCGCCGCCTGCTCGTCCGTGGGGTAAAAGCGGTACTTGAACGCCCGCTTGACCTGCTGCATCACGCCTCACACAATATCGGCTTCCGTGTGAGTGGCGGGGGTCGGTCGGTGGTCGCATACGGCGAACTGCCCTGGCGGCGATCAACCTTTCCCTTCCCTGCTCCGCAGGGGCTTCGTTTCTCCCCCGCAAGCGGGAGGCACCCCCACACCGGCCTGAAGGCCGGGGTATCCACGAAGGAGCCTCGATGAGCGACGGCCGGCCCGCCGACGGCGGGTCCGCTCCGGACACCGGGCAGGACCCTCGTCCCCAGAACCCCGCGCCGTGGTGGGTGTACCACGGCGACGGGCGCACTCTGGCCGCCCGTGATCTCGACGATCTGCTCATGGGCCCGCCGCCCTGGCGCACGTTCGACGGCGGCCCGCTGCAGCCGCGCCCGGCGAAGGACGAGGCGGAGACGACCCGTCGCATCGGGCCGCCGCTGCGCGACGGCGATCCGCGCCGGCCCGTCGACGTCGACGAGGCGGACATGGTGAACGCGGCCCTGTATTTGCGTCGGCCCTTGCTGATCACGGGCCGTCCCGGCACCGGCAAGTCGAGCCTCGCCTACCGCGTGGCACGCGAGTTACGCCTGGGCCGCGTCCTGCGCTGGCCGGTCACGACGCGTACGACGCTCAAATCGGGGCTCTACGAGTACGACGCCATAGGGCGGGCGCAGGACGCCGCCGCCTACCGCGCGGCGACGGAGGCGGCACCGGGGCCCGCCGACGGCCGGACCCGGATCGGTGACTACATCAGGCTGGGCCCGCTGGGCACGGCGCTGCTGCCGTACCGGCTGCCCCGGATCCTGCTCATCGACGAGCTGGACAAGAGCGACATAGACCTGCCGAACGACCTCCTCAACATCATCGAGGAGGGCGAGTTCGACATCCCCGAACTGGTCCGCATCGCCTCCCGCGAGCCGGAGGCCGAGGTGCTGACCGCCGACCCGGGCGCGTCGGCCCGGATCGCGGGCGGCCGTGTGCGCTGCCGCGCGTTTCCGCTGATCCTCATCACGTCGAACGGGGAGAAGGAGTTCCCGCCGGCGCTTTTGCGCAGGTGCCTGCGCCTCGAACTGCCGCCGCCGGACATCGACCAGCTCGCCGCGATGGTGGCGGCGCGCTTCGGCCAACGGGCCGGCGCCCGCGGGCAGGAGCTCGTCCGGCTCTTCGTCGCCCGCAGCGCGCGCGAGGGCGGAATGTCCGCCGACCAGTTGTTGAACAGCGTACATCTGGCGACGTCCGACCGGTTCGAAGGCGACGAGCACTGGGAGCGGCTCGTCGACTCGCTGTGGCGCAGCCTCGACACGACGAGGCCGTGATGGCTGCCGCCCCCCGGCCTTCGCCGCCGGCGCCCCGTCCGCTGGGAAGCGCGGAGCTGACGCCGTACGAGCTCTCCGACGGGCTGTGGCTCGCCATGTGCCTGGCCCAGCGCACCCGCCCCCGGGACGGCGGGCCCTCCGCCCTGCGGCGACGCCGACGGGGTGCGGCGCGCCCCGCCGAGTCGCCGCGATCCGCCGAGTCGCCGCGCCCCGCTCCGGCGCCCGCGGCGGACCGGGAGGGCGAGCCGTCGGCCGAGCCCCGGCGGCCGTCACCGCCGGGGCCGGAGCCGATGCCCCGGGCGCCGGCCATGCCGGCCTCTTTCGTCGACCCGGCCCAGTCCTCCCGGTCCCCGGCCGTCGACGCGGTGGCGGCCGTATGGACCTCCGTCCCCGGTCTGGAGAACCGGCGGCTGCTGGAACGGGCGCTGCGCCCCTTCCGCCGTACGGTCGCCTCCGCGCACGGGCGGGAGCTGGACGAGGAGCGGACCGCCGAGGCCCTCGTGGAGGCGGAGCCCCGGCTGCCCCGGTACCGGCCGGCCCGGGACCGCTGGCTGGATCTGGTGCTCGTCGTGGACGCCGGGGTGTCGATGGCCGCCTGGCGGCACAGCGTGCGCGAGTTCGCCCGGCTGCTGAGCGGCCTGGGCGCCTTCCGCACGCTCAGCATCCGGCTGCTCGGCACGGACCGGGAGCCGGACGAGGAGCTGCGGCTGTACGGACCCGGCCCGGCCGGCCCCGAGTTCGGCCTGTCGGCCCCCACGCTGCCGCCCCGGCGGCGGGCCGTCGTGGTGCTCACCGACGGCGCGGGCGCCGCCTGGCGCACCGGAGCCGCCCAACGGCTCATCACCCACTGGGGTGAACATGTGCCCGTCGTGGTCGCCCAGCTGCTCCCTCAGCGCTCCTGGCACCGCACCTGGATCGCCACCGACCCCGCCCGCATCCGGGCCACCGGGCCGCTGCCCTGCGGCCCGCACTGCACGGCGAGCGTCAGCGGTGCGGGCGGCGCTCCCCTCGCCTCGGCCGTGCCCGTCGTCGAGCTGGCTCCGGAGCGGCTGGCGCGCTGGGCGCAGCTGCTCATGGGCGACGGCGGCGACTGGCCGGGCGCGCGGGTGCTGTCCGTGCAGTCCGGTGCGCACGGCGGCGATCCCGAGCCGGACCGGGAGTTCGACCCGGCCCGGCCGCCGACGCCGGCCGAACGCGTCCTCGAGTTCCGCGCCGGGGCCTCCCCCACCGCCTTCCGGCTGGCCCAGCATCTCGCGGTGGCGCCGTTGGAGCTCGCCGTGATGGAGACGGTCCAGCAGCTCACCCAGCCGGGCTCGCGTCCCGCCCATATGGCCGAGGTCCTCACCTCGGGACTGCTCGTCACGGAGGACGGCCGGGCCGTCGACCCGTTCGCGGCGACCGCACACCGGTACTCCTTCGTGCCGGGGGTGGCCGAGGAGCTCCTCGCCACCAGCGGGCGGACCGCCACCGCGGAGGTGATGCTGCACGTCATCGTCCGGCTGGCGGTGTCGGTCCCCGAGCTGCGGGACCTCGCCCACGTGCTCACGGCGCCCTGGGCGGAGCGGACGGTGGAGATACCGAGGGAGTCGAGCGGCGACCTCGCCCCGTTCATCCGCACCCTGCGTTCGTTGTCCGGGCCCTATCGGCCTTGGGCGGACCGATTGAGCGCGAGGGTCGAGCGTTTTTCGGCACAGGACAACGGCGTTGATCCCCTAGAATTTGGCGGGTCATCCATGCCGGACGGACCTGTGCCCGACTCTTGTTCAAAAACGGTCACACACCAGCAATTATCGGCCGTTCCCGAACACATGACACCGAGGCCCGAAGGACAGGCAGCGGCGGACAGAGGAGAGCCAGGTTCTATGAGCGATGCAAACGTACGACCTCTGGGGCCGGTGGAGCGGGCGATCGCCGAACGGCGCAAAGTGGGCAGTCCCCCACCCGTTTGGGGGAATGTGCCACCCCGGAATGTGAACTTCACCGGACGGGTGGACGCTCTCCAGGACCTGCATGCACGGCTCACTCAGGGCACTACGGCGATTTTACCCGAAGCACTGCACGGCATGGGCGGCGTCGGCAAATCCCAGATTGCCATTGAATACTCCTATCGCCATAGTTCGGACTATGACATCGTTTGGTGGATACCCGCTGAACAACCTGCCCAAATCCGTGCCGCCTTCGTGGACCTGGCACAACGCCTGCGACTGCCCACCAGCGTCGAAGCCAACACCGCCGTTCCAGCCGTTCTGGAAGCCCTCCGACTGGGCGAGCCTTATCGCAATTGGCTCCTGGTGTTCGACAATGCTGAAAGCCCGGAAACGGTCACATCCTTCTTCCCACAGGGCGGCACCGGCCGGATTCTCGTCACTTCCCGAAACGGACAATGGGTCAACATGGCACGGACCATCGAGGTGGATGTTTTCGCACGCGCGGAGAGTGTCGAGCTTTTGCGACGCCGGGGCCCGGAGCTCACCGACCACAACGCGAATCGACTGTCCGAAGCGCTCGGCGACCTTCCGCTCGCCATCGAACAGGCCGCCGTCTGGCTCACCGAGACCGGAATGCCGGCCGAGGAATACCTCGAACTCTTCGAAGGAAAAAGGGAAGAGTTCGTGAACCGTCGCGCCGAGCTGTTGGAACTCGCCCCGCCGATGGACTATCAATTGCCGGTCGCGGCGGCCTGGAACGTCTCCCTCGACCGCCTGCGGGACACCAACCCCAGCGCCCTCCAACTCCTCCAGGTCTGCTCCTATTTCGCGCCCGAGCCGGTCTCCCGCAGCCTCTTCATGGCGGGCCGCAACGCCAACCTGCCCGGGCTGCTCGGCGAGGTGCTCAGCGACCCGATCCGCCTCGGCCAGGCGCTGCGCGAGGTCAACCGGTACGCGCTGGCGCGCATCGACCACCGCACCAACAGCATCCAGCTGCACCGGCTCGTCCAAGCGGTGCTCATCGACCAGATGACTCCCGCGGAGCAGGCGTCGATGCGCGAGGCGGCCCATCTGCTGCTCGCGGGCGGCGACCCGGGCGAGCCGGGAGTGACCTCCAACTGGCCCCGCTACGCCGAGCTGTTGCCCCATATCCGGGCGTCGCGCGCGGTCGAGTGCGAGAACCACTGGGTACGCAATCTCATCGTCAACACCGTCACCTACCTCTTCGCCTGGGGCGACCACGACGCCTGTCTGGAACTCGCCCAGGAGGCGCTGGAGACCTGGCGGGCCAACATCGGCCCCGACGACCCCCAGACGCTGAGCGTGGCACGCTACTGCGCCCACGCCCTACGGGCGCTCAGCCTGTACTCCGAGGCCGCACAGCTCAACGAGGACAGTCTGGAGCGCCGCCGCAGGACGGTCGGCGACACCCACGAGGACACACTGCTCGCGGCCCGCGCCGTCGCCGTCGACCTGCGCGCCGCCGGGGACTTCGCGTCCTCCGCCAAGCTCAACAAGGAGACCTACGAACAGGCCGTGCGCTCGTTCGGCGAGCGTGATCCGCAGGCCATCGCAGCGGCCGTGGACTACGGGACGGCGCTGCGCCTCACCGGCGAGTTCACCGCCGCCCGCGACCTCGACGCGGTCAGTCTCCAGCTCGCGGTCGACGTCCTCGGCGAGGACGGACTGCTCACCATGATGCTCGTCAGCCTGCTCGCGGTCGATCTCCGGGAGTGCGGCGACTACGTGGGCGCCTGCGAGATGCAGGAGAACAACTCGATCCGCTTCGAACGCCTGGCGGGCAGCGAGACCCCGGCCACCCTGATGGCGCTGCGCCATCTGGGCGAGGCGCGCCGCAAGGCGGGAGACCACGAGGGCGGACACGCGGCCTGCCTGGAGTCGTGGGAGCGCAACCTGCGCCGCAACGGCGAACGCCACATCAACACCCAGTGCGCGGCGTCGAGTCTGGTGATCGCGCTGCGCCAGGCGGACCGCCTGGACGAGTCCGTCGAACTGGGCGAGAGGACACTGGACCAGTTCAAGCGGAGCCTCGGCGAGGGGCACCCCTTCACCTTCGGAGTCATGACGAACCTGGCGGTCTCGCTCCGCCGCAAGGAACAGACCGAGCAGGCGCTGATCCTGAACCGGCAGGCTCATGACGGCCTCATGGCCACCGTGGGCCCGAACCACCCCTACACCTTGTCCGTGGCCATCAACCTGGCCAGTGATCTCTTCACCCTGGGAGACGCCCAGGCCGCGGCCGAGCTGGACGAGGAGACCCTTCGGCGCACCACGCAGGAGTTGGGCGAGCTGCACCCGACCACCTTGGCCTGTGCGCTCAATCTCTCGGCCGATCTCCGGGTCCTGGGCCGGGCGAAGCGGGCGGAGTCGCTGTACGCCGGCACGCTGAGCGCCCTGCGTCAGGCGCTCGGGCAGGAGCACCCGGCCACCGCGGCCGCGTCGCGAGGCGACCGGGCCAACTGCGATGCCGAGGTGTACGTCATCTGAATCCGACGGAGCGCTACGCGAGCCGAGGCGGCGGTGAGACCACGACCGCCGCCTCCCTCTCCCTCTCGTGCTCCCTCTCGTGCTGAAGACCCACGTACTCGGCCACCGCGAGCGGATCAGGTGTCGCGGCGTCGTCAGCCAGTCGCAGATGGACGGCTCGCACCAGCTCCGGCCGTTCCAGCAAGGCGGTCGCGGCCCGGGGGCGTCCCGTGGCCTTGGCCGCCAGTCCGAGGCCCACCCAGGGACTCGACGCCTCGGGCCGACTCGCCACCTCGTGCGCATAGCCGCGCAGCGCCGCGCCGAAGTCGCCGTCCGCAAGGGCGATGTCGGCGGAGGTCGCACCGACCGAGTCGGGATTGCGGCGCAGCCAGTCGAATCTCCGGGGATCCTCCCACCTGAGTTTCACCAGCTGGGACCGGACAGCCGGTTCCCGGGGCAGCACATCGGCGCGTACGACGGATTCTCCGGCGCAGAAACCTTCCGGCTCCAGACCGCTGTGCCAGCGTTCCACCAGCCGCCGGACACCGGACGGGGACGGTTCGCTGTTCCGCAGCCGCCACATACCGCGATGATCGGCGGCGACCAGGCCCGCGTCGGACTCCGCGAGAGGTGAGAGAGGCTCCTCGCACCACGGCGCCATGACCGACCGCATGGTGGACACGAAGGAAGCGCCCAGGTCCGTCAACTCGCCCGATGCCAGCAGGTCGTCCAGGACGGCCAGGGTGCCGTGACGCCACAGCGCGTAGCCGAACTCGGCCCAGAGGGCCTCTTCGTCGGAGGCCGTCAGCCGGTGGCGGCGCCAGAAGGCGACGATGCCGAGATGCGCGTACGCGCCCTGCAGCAGCCCGTAGACCGGGCGGGGGTCACCGCGCCAGGGCGCGTAATGGACGCTGCCGAGTTCCTCCCTCGTCAGCGTGACCAGGTCCAGGAGCGCGCCCAGTTTGATGTGCTGGAACTCGTGGACCAGGCAGACGGCGAGAGACGTGGCGGTCATCGGCAGTGCCATCATCGCGGCGCCGAACGACTCGGGCGACGTGGCGCTGTACGGCTCCGTCCTGGTGGCGGGCGGCAGCGGGACGAGGGTGCACATCGCGTCCGCGAGGCTGTCGGCGGTCTCGGCATGGTTGTCGACCAGGGTTTCCCATGCCTGTTCGACCAGGATCTGCCACCGAATCCGGCTCTGGGTGTTCAAGGCCGCGGGTTCCAGCGTTGATTCGAAGGACCCGTAGGGGTCGACGTCGTCCAGCGAGAGCCGCAGGGCGTGCCGACCCACGGCGGCTCCGACGCCGGGGAGCGGACGCCAGTTGGGCGCGGCCGATTCCAGGCGGTCCGGCAACAGCACGCACGCCCCTTTCGGGGTGATGACCGCCGTGCTGCCGGCTCCTCGGCCGGCCCGCCGCACCGTGGCGACGTGGGGCTGCGCTTCCTCCCCGCCACTGCTGTGCGGAAGCACGACCGTGCCGAGCGAGGGGAAATGAACCAGGGCGCCGTCCCGCACCGGCACCTGGGCGGAGAACTCGACACCGGCCCGCATGGCGGCGGCGGCCGCCAGCGTATGCAGGTAGCCGACCTCCACCCACAAGGGAACGTCGCTGGACGTGACGCCTCGCATGCGCCGGAGAACGTGGGCGGCCCATACGCCGGTCGAGGGGTGCATGAATACCGCGTCAAATGCACTCGCGCTCTCGTACTGGACCCGGCCGAGCAGCTTCCAGGCGGAACTCACGGACGGGAGAGATCCCATCACGGCGGGATCCGCCGTGACGGCTTCGAAGACCATGCGGAGCACCACGAGGCGCTTGCTTCGCTGCCCGTCACGGAGCAGGCCGACGGTTTCGAGATCACCGCCCCCTGCCGAGAGTTGGGCGATTGCGCTCATCGGCAGACGGTGCACGGCAAAGGAATCCTGCCGAGTCGGCCGCGTCTCACGCGAAGAGAAAGCAAGCCGTAATTCAGGCCCCTTCTCCCCCCTCAACTACCGGCCTCCCGCCTGCGCGGTGGCCCCTCACCGACCCGCCGGGGCGAGCCGCTCAGCACGGCGGCGCCGTCTGTGACGCTATCAACGGCTCCGGCAGATCCACCTGACGAAGAATGCGCCGCACCGACCGATCAAGATCTCCCGAAGGGCACAGCATCAGCTCGTCCAGGGAAAGATCAGCCACGTTCACCAGTTCTGTCGCGATGTGGTGCTGGTGCTCCGGGCGATTCATCCGACCAAACCCCCTGTCCGGTGCGGTCTTTGACAGACCGTCACTCTCATGATGCCCGCGTACGGACAACGAGGGAAGGGGACCCTGTCCTCGTGGCCGAGGTCATTCGTCCCCGGGGTCACGGCTCCACTCCAGCGTCACCACGAAGTTGGCCTCCGTCGCTCCGCGGGCGACGATCACTCCCGCTTCCGCCGACAACTTGATGCCGAATTCGACGCTCACCCGGTCCGGGGTCTGCGGCAGATCCCGCAGTTTCTCCCACACCGCGGCGGCGACGGGACGGATCCTGTCGAGGGACCGCTGAAGGCTCTCCTGGGCGACTGCCGCGACGTCCCCGGGCCGTGCGACCCGGACGATGCCGTCGGTGTCCTCCGCCACCTCGACCCGAATGGATTCGCCGCCGTCGACCGGAACCTCGATCACATATGCCACGATGCCCACTTCGTTCCAGCCCGCTGAATCGGTCCGAACCACAGCAGAATAGGGCGCGCCGACGAGGATCCGCCATGGTGCGCACCGCTTCGCCGTGGTCCGTCCGCCTCAGCCTTCGAGGTAGGCGAGTACCGCCAGGATCCGGCGGTTGTCGTCCTCGGACGGTTCGAGTCCGAGCTTGGTGAAGATGTTGCGGCTGTGCTTGCTGACGGTCTTCTCGCTGACGAACATCCGGGCGGCGATGGCGGCGTGGGAGGGGCCCTGGGCCAACACCTCGCGGAGGAGAGCGGCAACCCGAACCGCTACGGTCTCGGCCTGGAGAAGAAGGGCAGCGCCCCCGAAGGGGCGCGGGGAACTGCGCGACCAGCCACGACGGCGCCGCAGCAGAACGAGATGGCACCTCGCCGCACTTCCAGCGGAGCGTTCAGCGCGGCGGCTACCGCAGGGTGTGCGCCTTCTCCATGGCGTCAGGCCGGGTCCGGTCGGTGTGCCGGGGGCGTTGGGCCCAGCGGACGGCCGGCGGTGCGGCCAGGCCGGTGAGGGCGAACATGGCTCCGACGACGTACCAGCCGGGGCGGCCCCAGTTGATGCACAGCGCGATGAGCAGACCCGGCCCCAGAGCCTCGGCCAGTCCGGCGCCCAGGCCGAACACGCCCAGGTACTGGCCGGTGGCGTGCTTCGGGGCGAGGGCGAAGGACACCTCGAAGCCGGCGGCGGCGTGCCAGAGTTCGCCGACCGTGTGGATCACCACGGCGACGATGAGCAGCGTCGCGGCGGCCCATGCGGGGATGCCCGCGGACAGGGAGATCAGCGAGCAGGCGATGAGGAAGGCGACTCCGGCCCGGCGGTAGGCGCGGCCGCCGGCCGCGGGGGAATCGATGTCGCGGCTGGCGCGCAGCTGGAAGGCGACGACGATGACCGTGCCGGTGAGCATGGTGCCCGAGATGAGCCAGTGCGGGGCTGTGGTGGCGCCGACCAGCCAGAGCGGGATGGCGACGGTGAGCACCTTGAACTGAACGGCCATGACGCCGTCGAGGACGGTGAGCAGCAGGTAGGGGCGGTCTCGCAGGGCGATCCAGCGGGGGCCGCCGGCGGCCGGCACCGGTGCGACCGGGGGGAGCAGGATCAGGAGCGCCGCGGAGACCACGAAGGCGATCGCGTTGCCGACGGCCATGAGCTGATAGGCCGTGAGGGTGCCCACCTGGACGACCCAGCCCGCGCCCAGAGCGCCGAGGGAGATCCCGACGTTGGTCACCGCGCGGAGATAGGCCCGGAACTCCTGCGGCCGGTCTCCTCCGTAGTGCCGGATGAGCGGGGAGCGGGCGGCTGTTCCGGCCGCCTTCGCCCCGGCAGCCGCGCCGACGGCCAGCACGAACGGCCAGAAGCCGTCCACCAGCACGAAGCCCGCCGTGGCCAGCGCCTGGACGGCGAGGGTGGCCGCGTAGACACCGCGTGCTCCCTGCCGGTCCGCCAGATGACCGACCGCGACGCCGAGGGCGAGTGCGACCAGTCCGGCGATGCCGAGCCCGAGCCCCACCTGGTCCGCCGGAAGGTGCACCGCCTCGGTGAAATACAGCACCCCGGCGGTCAGATAGAGGCCGCTGCCGACGGTGTAGACGAAGTTGGAGGCCGCGAGGACGCGCTGCGGTCCGGTGTCCGGAATCAGGCGGGGCATGGCGGGACTCCCACGTCGCAGGCGGGCGGCAGAGGCATTGTGTGCGGGGCGCCGCCCATGGAACGGACGCTGTCAGGCTTACGGCACCCCGCACTATTGCAATCTATAAGCTATTGCGAAGCATTCGCAACAGCTGCCTTCGGGGCCACGAATACGCGTAGGTCCCACGGGCCGAGGTCCAGCGCCGTGCCTGCGGGGAGGGGCGTGCCGTCCAGGGCGTCCGAGAGGTCGGCCGGCGCCGCCACGCGAGCGGGCTCCCAGCTCCAGTTGTGGACGATGTGCACCCGGCGTCCGTCAGGGGCCGTGCCGGTCGTCGCCGTGACGGAGGCCGGCAGGTCGCCCCAGCCGCTGCGGGCGGCCGGCGCCAGCCACTCGGCCAGGGCGCGCGCGAGATCGCGGCCGGGCACGGTGCCGACGTACGTGACGCGGCCCTCGCCGTGGCGGCGGGTGGTGACGGCGGGCCAGCGGCCGAAGTGCGGGTGGTCGTACGCGGCGAGGACGTCGGCGTCGGCGACCGTCAGGCCGTCGGCCCAGTGGGTCGCCGTCGCGGTGTCCGGCAGCAGGAGGGGGCTGCCGGGCACGGCGCGGACCGGGACGGCGTCGGCGAGGTTGCTGAACTCGTCGTACGACACGCCCGCGGCGTCGGTGAGGCGGGCGGGGGCCGTCTCGTGCCGGGCCCGTGCCTCGTGGTCGGCGTAGCCGGTGCGCGGGCCGAGGACCAGGTGGCCGCCGGCTTCGGCGTAGGCGGCGAGCCAGTCGAGCGTGGTGTCGTCGGCGAGGTAGAGGGCGGGGACGACGAGGACCGGGTGGCGGCGGACGGCCTCCTGGGGCGCCAGCCCCTCCCGCTCCCCGCGCGGGTCGTGCAGCTGGCGGGCGTGGACGATGCGGACCTGCCGGCCGGCGTCGAAGGCGCCGCGGTAGAAGGGGTCGAGGATGCGGTGGTAGGCGGCCGGGTCCGGTTCGCCGTCGGGGGTGGCGAGCGGGGGGTACTTCTGCATCAGCCACTTGCTGGGGGTGGAGTAGACGACGGTGATGTCGGCGTCCGGTTCGAGACCGGCGACGAGCGGTCCGGCCGTCTCGAACTCCGCTCCCAGGGCGGCCAGTTCGGCGTAGGTGCGGCCCGGTCGGCCGCTGTGCGGCAGGACGCCGCCCCAGTAGGTCTCCGCGCCGAAGCGCAGGGTCTGCCACTGCCAGTACTCGATCATGCGGGCCCCGCGGCCGACGAGCGCCCAGGCGGCCTGGCGCCACTGGCCGTCGTAGGCGGGGCGGTTGTCCCAGGGGTAGCCGATGGACGACGCGTTGGTCTCGGTGACCAGGAAGGGCTCCTGGCGTGAGGAGAACATCCAGTCGGCGGTCTGGTAGAGCGCCCACAGACCGGTCGTCAGCCAGCGCTGCTCGTGCTCGTCGGGGGTGGGGTCGGGCAGCAGGAGGCCGTCCTGCATGGCGTAGTACGGGTTGCCGGTGGCGATGTCGAGGCGGTCGGTGAGTTCGTCGTCCTCCACGGCGGGGCGGGTGTACGAGATGCAGGTGGTGACGAACTGCCCGGGACGCGCGTACTCGCGGACGAGGTCGGCCTGCCAGCCGATGAACTCGGTGCACTGACGGGCCTGGAACTCCCGCCAGGCGACGTCGTACTGGGGCTGGACATTGCCGTCGGGCGTCCACAGATCGGCCCAGGTGGACAGACGGTGGGACCAGTAGACCAGGCCCCATTCGCGGTTGAGGGTCTCGACGTCGCCGTACTTGCCGCGCAGGTGGTCGACGAAGCGCTGGAAGACGCCGTGGTTGTGGAAGAGCTCCAGGCCCGGTTCGTTGTCGACCTGGAAGCCGATGACCGCCGGGTGGTCGGCGTACCGGGCGACGACCTTGCGGATCACGCGCTCGGCGTGGAAGCGGAACCCGGGGTGGGTGAAGTCGACCTCCTGCCGCGCGCCCCAGCCGATGCGCTCACCGGTGCGCCGCTCGCCGGTGATCTCCGGGTACTGGCGGGCCAGCCACGGCGGTACGGCATAGGTCGGGGTACCGAGGATGACGGAGATGCCGCGTTCGTGCGCGCCGTCCAACACCGGCTGCAGCCAGTCGAGTTCGAAGCGGCCGTTGTCCGGCTCCCAGGTCGACCAGACCGACTCGCCGACCCGGATCACGGTGAAGCGGGCGTCGGCCATCAGGTCGAGGTCGGTCTTCAGCTGCTCCTCGGGCCGTACGTCGGGGCCGTACGCGGGCTGGTACTCGTGGTAGTAGGCAGCGCCGAACAGAACGCGGGCGGGCAGATCCGCCATGGACAAACCTCCATAGACAAGGGAGTCGAGGGGAGCAACGGGGAGTCGAGGAGCGGGAGTTACTGCTTCACGCCGCCCGTGGCCAGGCCGCTCTGCCAGTACCGCTGGAGCAGCAGGAAGGCCAGGACGAGCGGGAGGATCGAGAGCAGGGAGCCGGTCACGACGAGGGCGAGCATGTCGCTGCTGGCGCCCGCGCCGCCGTTCTGGGCCTGAGCGGCCCAGGAGGAGAGCCCGACCGTGATCGGGTACAGATTCGGGTCGTTGAGCATGATCAGCGGCAGGAAGTAGTTGTTCCAGGTGGCGACGAGCGTGAACAGCACGACGGTCACCAGACCGGGGGCGAGGAGCCGCAGCGCGATCGTGCAAAAGATCCGGAACTCTCCCGCGCCGTCCATGCGGGCGGCCTCGATGAGGCTGTCGGGGACGGCGTCCTCGGCGTAGATCCGCATGAGGTAGAGGCCGAACGGGCTGATGAGGGAGGGCAGGATGACGGCCCAGGGCGTGTTGACCAGCTCCACCTTGGCGAAGAGCAGATAGGTCGGGATCGCCAGCGCGGTGGTCGGGATCATGATCGCGCCCAGGACCAGGTTGAAGGCGGTGCCGTGACCGCGGAAGCGGTACTTGGCGAACCCGTAACCGGCCGCCGCCGCGAGCAGCGCGGCGCCGACCGCGCTGACGCCGGCGTACAGGACGGTGTTGAGCATCCAGCGGCCGAAGACGCCGTCGTCCTGGGTGAAGGTGGCCTTGATGTTCGACAGCAGCTGCGGGGCGTCCGAGAACCACAGGCCGAAGCTGTTGAACAGGTCCTGGGTGCTCTTGGTGGAGGCGATGAGCAGCCAGCACAGCGGCAGCAGGAAGTACGCCAGGACGGCCAGCATGGCGATCGTGAGCGGGGTGCTGCGCCGGTCGGCCGACGACGGCCGGCGGCGGGTCCGGGCCTCGGCGGGAAGGCGCTTCGCCGTCGCGGGGGTGGTGGCCGCGGGGGGCGATGGGGGTCCCCCCTGTTCGAGCGAAGTCGAGAACTTGGGGGAGGTCATGAGGTCCTCCTGCGGTTGGCCGTGAGCAGGAAGGCGTACGACACGATCACGATGACGAGTCCGAGGATGAAGGACACCGTGGCCGCGTAGTTGGTCTGCTGGCTGATGAAGGCGACGGAGTAGGCGTAGAGGTTGGCGGTGTAGGAGCTGTCGATGACGTCGGGTGCGACCTTCATCAACAGGTTGGGTTCGTTGAAGAGCTGGAAGCTGCCGATCACCGAGAACAGCAGGGTGAGGGTCAACGCCGGGCGCAGGGCGGGGAGTTTGATGGACCAGGCGATCCGCCAGGCCCCGGCGCCGTCCATGGCCGCCGCCTCGTAGAGCTCGCCGGGGATGGTGCGCAGGGCGGCGTACAGGATGATCATGTTGTAGCCGACGAACTCCCAGGTCACGATGTTCGCGAGGCTGCCGAGCATCCAGCCCTCGCTGAGGAAGTGCGGGGCCGGCAGGCCCAGATCGCGGCTGATCTGGGCGAAGGGGCCGAAGTCGGGACCGTAGAGGTAGCCCCACATGAGGGCGGCGATCACGCTCGGGACGGCGTACGGGACGAAGATGCCGAGCCTGATCACCCGGGCGAGCCGCAGCAGACCGCTGTCCAGCGCGAGGGCGAAGAACAGGGCCAGCAGCAGCATCACGGGGACCTGGACGACGAAGAACAGCGCTACGCGGCCGATGCCCTTGAGCAGGAGCGGGTCCTTCAGGGCCGTCACGTAGTTGTCCAGGCCGACGAAGGTCGAGCCGCCGATCAGCCGCTCCTGGAAGAGGCTCAGGTAGGCGGCGTAGCCGAGCGGGGCGAGGAAGAGCAGCAGGAACAGCGCCATGAACGGGGCGATGAACAGGGCGCCCGCCGTGCCGTGACCGCGGCGGGCCGGGGTGGTGGCCATCGTCATCCTCCCTTGACCGTGAAGCCCTGGCTCTTGGCGAAGGTCGTGATGCGCGACTGCCAGGAACCGAGCGCGCGGACGGTGTCGGACTTGGCGGCGAGGGACTTGCCGACGGTCTCGGTCCAGTCCGTGGCCACCCGGTCGAGGAACGGCGGCCACTGGAAGGAGGGGTCGACCTGGGCGCTGATGTCCGCGAAGACCTGGTTGACCTGCTGGCCGCCGTAGAAGGCGGGCGCGTCCGCGAGGAAGGAGGAGTCGGCGAGCAGCGCCTTGGTCGCCGGGAAGAAGAACTGCTCGGTGGCGAACATCTTGGCGCTGGCGGGGTCGCTGTTGAGGAACTGCGCGAACACCGCGGCCGCGACGGGGTTCTTGGTGGAGCGGATGACGGCGGTGGTCGAGCCGCCCCAGTTGCCGGCGCTGGGCTTGGCGGCGTCCCACTGCGGGAGCGGGGCCACCCGCCACTTGCCGGCGGTGGCCTTGGCCGAGCCGGAGAGGAAGGCCGGGCCCCAGGCGCCGGTGAGCCAGGTGGCGTACTTGCCCTTGTTGAGGGCGGCGTACCAGCCGTCGGTGAAGTCCGGCTCGACGCCGATCACACCCTCCCCCGCGAGCCCGCCCCAGAACGCTCCGAGCTTGCGGGAGACCGCGTCGTCGACGCTGACGGCGATGTCGCCCTTGCCGGAGGAGACGTAGGGCTTGCCGCCCGCCTGCCAGAGCAGGCCGTGCCAGGCGGCGGGCTGGTTGGCGGCGAGGTTGGTGAGGTACACGTCCGGGTCGGCCTTGTGCAGCTTGCGGGCCGCCGCGGCGAACTCGTCCCAGGTGGTGGGGACTTCGATGCCGTGCTGGTCGAAGATGTCCTTGCGGTACAGCATGCCCATCGGGCCGGTGTCCTGGGGGATCGCCCAGACCTCGCCGTCGCTGCCGCTGACCTGGCCCCAGGTCCAGTCCACGAAGGTGGACTTGAGCGCGGCGGCGCCGTACGGGCGCAGGTCCAGCAGGCTGTCGGTGACGGTGAAGGTCGGGATGGCCTGGAACTCGAGCTGCACCAGGTCCGGGGCGCCGCTGCCGGCCTTGAGCGCGGTGCGCAGCTTGGTGTACTGGGGCGTGCCCTGGCCGGCGTTGACGACCTTGACCTTGACGGCCGGGTACTTCTTCTCGAAGAGCGCGACCTCCTTGTCGATGTTCGGGACCCAGGTCCAGAACGTCAGTTCGGTCGGGGTCTTCATGGCCTTGTCGAGGTCGGCCTGGCTGACCGGCTGGGCGGAGGAACCGCCGGTGGAGCCGCCGTCGCCGCCGCACGCGGTCAGGGTGGCGGCCAGCGACAGCGCGCCGGTGGCGGCGAGGAAGCCGCGACGGCTCAGGGGCGACGGAGAGGGGATGGCGAAGGGTCCGGACATGGTGAACTCCCGCAGAAGGTGTGAGGGATCGGCACACCGGGCGACGGCGTGCTGAATTCGGGTGGTT
This sequence comes from Streptomyces sp. NPDC001858, assembly GCF_053594615.1. Taxonomy (NCBI): domain Bacteria; kingdom Bacillati; phylum Actinomycetota; class Actinomycetes; order Kitasatosporales; family Streptomycetaceae; genus Streptomyces; species Streptomyces sp. NPDC001858. The sequence goes on along the minus strand of NZ_JBSFEV010000003.1, from coordinate 288,482 downwards.
GTGCGTCTGGCTGAGAAGGGCCACGCCGCTGCGGGCGCGAGCAGGAGCGGCGGCGGCCGGTGCGGAGCCTGTTCGAGGCCCGGGGATCGGTCGTACCCGCTGCCGGGGAGCCGGGGCGACGCCGGGGGCGGCTGTTGCGCGGGCGTCGCGGGGCTGGAGTGGTGCCGGGTGCCGGGGTGCCGGAGTGGCGCTCAGGCGGGCGTGGCGGTGCGAGGGGTGCGGGTGAGTGTGGTGGGGGCGGGCCTCCGTCGGTGGGCGGGACCGGGCGCGGTCCGGGTGCGGTCGGGTGCGGTCGGGTGCGTGCGGTCAGGTGCGGGGGGAGGTTGCGGCCCGTAGGGGGCGGCCCGGTGTCCCGTCGGGCCCCGGGGGCGTGGACGCCGAGGCGCGGACGACGAGTTCGACCGGTGGGTCGGTCATCGGCAGCGGGTCCGCCTGCGGGTTCTCGATGGCGTGCACCAGGAGTTTCAGGCCGTCCTGCGCCATGGCGTCGAACGGCTGACGCACCGTCGTCAGCGGCGGGTTCACATAGGCGGCGACCGGGATGTCGTCGAAGCCGACGACGCTGACGTCCTCCGGCACCGGCCGCCCGGCCTCCGTCAGCGCGCGGATCAGGCCGATGGCCATGTCGTCGTTGGCGGCGAAGACGGCGGTCACGCCCAGGTCGGAGGTCAGCTCACGGCCGGCCGCGTAGCCGGAGGCGGCCGACCAGTCGCCCACGACGACCGGCGGTTCCACCCGGCCGTGTGCGGCGAGCGCCGAGCGCCAGCCGTCGAGCCGGTCCCGGGCCGAGTACCAGCGCTGCGGACCGGCGAGGTGGTGGACGGTGGTGTGGCCCAGCTCCAGCAGATGCTCGGTGGCGGCCCGCGCCATCTGGCTGGAGACGATCCCGGCCGTCACGACATGGGGGGCGGCGATCGGCGGGGGTGCGCCGAGGACGAGGACCGGCACGTCGACGCGGGCGGAGAGATCCGCGCCGTCCCGCTCGTCGATGGGCTCGGAGATGACGATGCCGTCCACGCCCTGGTCGAGGAGCGAGTCCACGGCGCCGGCGATGCCCGCCGTCTCGCCTTCCACGGTGTTGACGACACGGAGGGCGTAGCCGTTGTCCCGCACGGCACGCTCGACGCCCATGAGCAGCGAGGCCGGACCGTAGAGGGCCGTGCCGAGGGTCACCACGCCGATGGACCGGGTGCGGCCGGAGGCGAGGGCGCGGGCCGCGTTGTTCGAGCGGTAGCCGAGCGAGTCGGCGGCCGCCAGGACCCGACGGCGCACGTCGGCGGAGACGTAGGGCTCGTCGTTCATGACCCGGGACACGGTCTTCTGCGACACCCCGGCCAGGCGCGCCACGTCCACGCTGCGCGGCGCGGCCCCTGCGCCGCGCCCTGCCCCTGATGCCATGGTGTCTCCCGATCGTCGGCAGCCGGATCCTGATGCCAGTCCGACGTATGACTGCGCTGTCATGACTGCGCTGTCATATGTACGCAACGGGGCGGGGCGCGTCAAGACTTCGCGCAGGATCTCTTCACCGCGAACGCGTCCCGGCCGACGCCCGTGCGGGAGGTGACCGCCGGGACGTCGGCGAGATGGTTGCGCGTGTCTGCGGACGGCTCAGGCGTTGGTGCCGACGTGGAGGGTGCCGTTCGGGGTGGCGGTGGCGTAGGTGCCGAAGATCGCGCCGTTGTCGTCGACCAGGCTGCTGACCGACCAGTTGCCGGTGGTGCCCTTGCGCACGCGGTCCCACACGTCGCCGTTGACGACGGCTTCGACGTGCAGGTCGCCGTTGGGCAGGCCGGCCGAGGAGATCTGCTTCACCGCGCCGCCGGCGTCGATCTTCGACGAGTTGCTCCAGGCCCCGCCCTCGGAACGGGTGCGGTCCCAGACCTCGCCGCCGACGAGGGCCTGCACGTGCAGGGTGCCGTCGGGCAGCGCCGCCGAGGCGACGTCCTGGATGCTGCCGTTGCCGTCGATCTTCGACGAGGCTCCCCAGGCGCCGCCGGCGGCCCGCGTGCGGTCCCAGATCTCGCCGTTCACCAGCGCCTGGACGTGCAGGGTGCCGTTGGGGAGGGCCGCGGAGGCTATGTCGGTGACGGCACCGCCCGCGTCGATCTTCGAGGAGTTGCCCCACGTGCCGTTGGCGGCGCGGGTGCGGTCCCAGATCTCGCCGTTCACCAGCACCTGGACGTGCAGGGTGCCGTCCGGCAGGGCGGCCGAGGCGACGTCCGTGATGTTGCCGTTGGCGTCGATCTTCGTCGCGCTGCCCCAGGCGCCGCCCGCCGCCCGCGTGCGGTCGAAGACCTGGCCGCCCGCCAGGGTCTGGACATGGACCGTGCCGTTGGGCAGTCCGGCCGCGGAGATGCTGTTGACGGCGCCGCCCTCGTCGATCAGGTCGGCGGTGGCGTCCCAGGGGCCGCCGTCGGGCCGTGTCCGGTCCCAGACCCGGCCGCCCTGCGGAGCGGTGGGCGGGTACGGGTCGGCGTGGTCGCTGCCCAGCCCGGCCAGCGGCCCGCACGACGGCCAAGCGCCTTCGCCCTGCCCCGCGAGGACCTTCTCGCCGGTCAGTATCTGCTCCTTCTTGGTCGCCAGATGCGGGTAGGTCGCGTAGGCGTCGCCGCCGTACGCGTTCCAGGTGCTGAGGCTGAACTGCAGCCCGCCGTAATAGCCGTTGCCGGTGTTGATGCTCCAGTTGCCGCCGCTCTCGCACTCGGCGACCTTGTCCCAGGTGGCGACCGAGGCGGCCTGTGCCGGGCTCGGCAGCGCGGTGGTCAGGGCCAGGGCAGCGGCCGACACCAGGAGAGCGGCGGTGGGTCTGCGGGTGGACACTGATGGCCTCCAGGTTCGGGAAAAAGGGCAGAGGAAACCCCGGTGCCCGGGCGGTGCCGGGCACCGGGGTGGTGGTTCAAACACCTGGTGGTGCTGGGTGATTGACGTACCGTCAGGCGTTGGTGCCGACGTGGAGCGTGCCGTTCGGGGTGGCGGCGGCGTAGGTGTCGAAGATCGCGCCGTTGTCGTCGATCAGGCTGCTGACGGACCAGTTGCCGGTGGTGCCCTTGAGGACCCGGTCCCAGACGTCGCCGTTGACGACGGCCTGGACGTGGATGTCGCCGTTGGGCAGACCGACCGAGGAAAGCTGCTTCACCGCGCCGCCGGCGTCGATCTTCGTGGCGCCGCCCCAGGTGCCGCCCGCGGCACGGGTGCGGTCCCAGATCTCACCGTTGACCAGCGCCTGGACGTGCAGGGTGCCGTCCGCCCCGGCGGCCGAGGAGAGGTCCGTGATGGCGCCGCCCGCGTCGATGCGCGAACTGCCGCCCCAGGTGCCGCTCGCGGACCGCGTCCGGTTCCAGATCTCGCCGTTCACGACCGCCTGCACATGCAGGGTCCCGTCCTCCAGCGCGGTGGACGCGATGTCCGTGATGGCGCCGCCCGCGTCGATCTTCGAGGAGTTGCCCCACGTGCCGTTGGCGGCGCGGGTGCGGTCCCAGATCTCACCGTTGACCAGCGCCTGCACATGCAGGGTGCCGTCCGGCAGGGCGGCCGAGGCGACGTCGCTGATGTTGCCGTTGGCGTCGATCTTCGACGAGGCGCCCCAGGTGCCGTTCGCGGCCCGGGTGCGGTCCCAGATCTCACCGTTGACCAGGGCCTGCACATGCATCGTGCCGTTGGGCAGACCGGCCGCCGTGACCGCGTTGACGGCCCCGCCGGCGTCGATCAGGTCGGCGGTGGCGTCCCAGGGGCCGCCGTCCGGGCGCGAGCGGTCCCAGACCCGCCCGGCGGGCCGGCTCACGTCACCGACGATGCTCTTCAGCCGCGCGGGCTTGAAGGTTCCGTACCCCGAGTAGTACGGGTACGGGATCGCGCGGTAGTGGACGCCGGAGCCGGTGAACTCGTAGCCCATGTACTCCGTGTGGGTGGAGTCCGTCCACGAGGAGAAGAGGGCGACGTGCCCGCTGCTGCCGCTGGCCTCGTTCAGCAGGACGTCGCCCGTCTTCAGGCTGTCCTTGGTGCTCCACTCCGCGACGTCCTGCGGGATGAACGTGTTGGTGGTGAGGGACGAGCCCAGGTTCCAGGCCATCGAGACATAGCCGGAGCAGTCGGTGCGCCAGCCCTGGTATTCGCCGGACTGGTCGTACGGGAGGCCGATCCCGACCCAGCTCTTGGCCCGGCGGATGACCTCGTCGCGGGTGATGGCCGGGGAGGCCACGGCCGCGGCCAGGCTGCCGGAGGCGCTGCCGGCCACCGGTGTGACCGGGCCCTGTCCGCTGCTGCCGTGCTCGGCGTCCGCGGCGGCGGCCACGCCGCCCGCGGGGGCCGCCCCGGCGGTCTGGACGACGCCCAGGAGGCTCGCCGCCACGACGGCCATGCCGACGGCTGCGGCTCTGCCGCGGTTTTTGAACATGGTGAAGGACACAGTTCTCCTACGGAGTTGGCGAATGAGGTGCAGCGAGGTGAGGGGAGAGACGCCGGTCAGGCGTTGGTGCCGACGTGGAGGGTGCCGTCCGGCGTGGCGGTGGCGTAGGTGCCGAAGATCGCGCCGTTGTCGTCGACCAGGCTGCTGACCGACCAGTTGCCGGTGGTGCCCTTGCGCACCCGGTCCCACACGTCGCCGTTGACGACGACTTCGACATGAAGGTCGCCGTTGGGCAGGCCGGCCGAGGAGATCTGCTTCACCGCGCCGCCGGCGTCGATCTTCGTCGAGTTGCTCCAGGCCCCGCCCTCGGAACGGGTCCGGTCCCAGACCTCGCCGCCGACCAGGGCCTGCACGTGCAGGGTTCCATCAGGCAGCGCTGCGGAGGCGACGTCCTTGATGCTCCCGTTGGCGTCGATCATCGTGCTGCCGCCCCAGGCGCCGTTGGCGGCCCGCGTGCGGTCCCAGATCTCACCGTTCACCAGCGCCTGCACATGCAGGGTGCCGTCGGGCAGGGCGGCCGAGGCCACGTCGGTGACGGCGCCGCCCGCGTCGATCTGGGTGGCGTTGCCCCAGGTGCCGTTGGCGGCGCGGGTGCGGTCCCAGATCTCGCCGTTGACGACGGCCTGGACGTGCAGGGTGCCGTCGGGCAGGGCCGCCGAGGCGATGTCGGTGATGGCGCCGTGGGCGTCGATCTTCGTCGCGTTGCTCCAGGCGCCGCTCGCCGACCGCGTACGGTCCCAGATCTCGCCGCCGACCAGGCTCTGGACGTGGACCGTGCCGTTGGGCAGTGCGGACGCGGAGACCGAGTTGATCGCGTCGTTGGTGTCGATCAGTTCGGCGTTGGCGTCCCAGGGACCGCCGTCCGGCCGGGACCGGTCCCAGACCCGGCCCGACGGAGCCGCGGCCGTGGAGATCTGGACGTCCAGGTAGTCCTGGTCGATGTTGATCGAGACACCGCCCCAGGTCTCGGTGTGGCCGCCCGAGTACTGGTGGATCCGCTGGTGGTTGCTCCAGCGCGAGCTCGGCACCACCGGATCGGCGGTGTCCGCGACGCCGTTCCAGAGCGCGTCGAAGATGACGTCCGGCATGGTGTAGCCGTTGTAGTTGTCGACCAGGTCCTTGATGCCGGAGCCACTGCTGCTGTAGATCCCGGAGTGGTAGCCCCGGGAGTGCAGTTGCTCGGTCCAGGCGGACTCGAAGGCCAGCACCTTGGAGCTGAGCGACGAGGAATAGGCCTCCATGTCGTAGTACAGCGTCGAACCGGGGCTGAACCCGAGCGCGACGGCGTCGTTGACGGCGGCGTTCGCGGCGCTGATGCCCTGGTTGGCGGGCGAGGTGATGCCCGAGGCCTGCGTGCCGACGTAGATCGGGATGAACCGCCATCCGTCGTCGGCCTGTTGCTGCACCCAGCTCGCCGTGAGGTTGGGCTGGCTGCAGGCGCGCTGCGAGCCGCCGATGTAGATCCCGACCGCGCTGTACGGGGAGCTGGTCTGCCAGGCGCTCATGGCGGCGGAGGAGGGGGCGGCACAGGCGTCGAAGCCCTTGCCGGTGAAGTTGGTGGCGGTCGCCGGGAGGGCGTCGGCCTGCGCGGTGAGAAGCGGGGCGGACGGCGAGGCCGAGGAGGGCTCGCCGGCCTCAGTCGATTCCTGGGTGCGGGGAGCGGTCGCCGGGATCTCGGCTCCGCTCAGGATGTTCCGGACGAGCGCCGGGTCCGTGCTGTACGTCGCCGTGACGCTCACCTTGGCCGCCTTGGCGCGGTACTCGCGCTCGACGGGCTCGGCCACCGTGCCCCGCCGGTCCGCCGGGTTGTCGGCCGGCTCGATGAGCAGGGCCTCGGTGCGTCCGACGAGGTGGCTGGGGCAGTCCTGGTCGGCGCTGGGGTGGCCGAGATACACCGCGTGCCGGTCGAATCGCACGCAGGCGTTCGGCGTCTTCGCGAGGTCGACCACCTCCCAGGAGCTCGGCACGGTGAACCGGTGCCCCTGGTAGTCCAGTTGTCGCCCGGCGGTCGGTGCGTCGGCCTGGGCCGGAGCGGTGCCGAGTGCGCCGAGCGCGCCGAGGCCGAGGGTCACCAGAGCGGTCGTCGCGGCCGTTCTCCGGGCTCTCCGTCTCCGGGAGCCCGCGTCCTTCTCAGAGCCGTTCGTCTTCGAGCCGTTCGTCTTCGATTCGTTCTTCGAGTCGTTCTTCTTCGTGCGTAAGCGCATTCGTGTCCCCTGATTGCTGGATACGTGCAGGAGAAAAGTGCGGGTCGGGCAGCAAAGAAAAGCGGTCTGTGCGGGATTCGAAAGGAAGATGAAAGACGGTTGAAAGACAAGAGAAAGGACACCTGTATCGACTGTCGGCCGACATGTCCTCCCCGTGAACCCGCCATTACGATCACCCTCCGCGGATCACAATGCGGGGCGACTCCCAATGCTGTCGTTAACAGCGGGTCCACAGGTGTGTTGCTGCTGCGTCTACACGGGCTCCGGGCCGGCCCTATTCCGGCTCGCGCGCGGACTGCGCCTGTACGCGGTACTCGTTGGGCGAGATCCCGTACGCGCCGCGGAAGGCACGGGTGAAGTCCGAGGCGCGCGGGATGCCCCAGCGGGCGGCGATGGTGTGGATGGGGGCGGCGTTCAGCGTGGGGTCCGCCAGGTCGCGGTGGGCGCCCGCCAGGCGCTGGTTGCGGATCCGGGCCGCGACCGTCTCCCCGGTGGAGTCCTTCTGGAAGAGCCGGTGCAGGTAGCTCACCGAGATGTGATGCGCGGCCGCTATCACCGGTGGCGACAGCGCCGGGTCGTGCAGGTTCTGGCGGATGAACGCCTGGATGCGCATCATCAGGCCTTGCTGACGGGTCTCCGGCGGAAGCGCGTCCTCCACCTCCAGTGCCTGCGCGAACCAGGCGGACAGCAGGTCGAGCAGCACCGTGCCCAGGCGGGGCGCGTCGGACGGCTGCAGAAAGTCGGCCTCCCGCTCGATGCCGGTGAGGAACCCGGTGAGCAGGGCGCCCATGCCTTCCCGCCCGGACAACGGCCTGCCCAGCAGCACCCGGACCCGGTCGGCGGGCAGGGGCAGCAGCGCCTTGGGGAAGTCCACGCCCACGCCCGTGATCACGTGGTGGCGGGCGCTGCCGGGCAGGGGGCGCACGTCGTAGGGCTGCGCGGTGTCGCTCACCCAGATGTCGCGTGGGCCGTACCCGTTGGACCGCCCCGCGTGGTCGAAGCTCAGCCCGCCCCCGAGCACCAGCGACAGGTGATACATCTCGGGGTCGCACTGCCGCACCATCTTCTCGGTGCGCCTGAATCGCGTCGACAGGTGCGACGACGGCCACACCAGGACCGGCCCCAGTTCCAGCAGTCGCTGCCGAGCCCAGAACTTGGCGGCGTGTTCGCTGCTCATCTCGCTCGGCGCGATCGCCCGGAGGGTTAACTCCCGCCAGTAGTCGAACCTGTGCTCCACAGACACTTCGTCGCTTTGGAAGACCGTCCCAATCATTCCGCCCCGTCCTTCATCCCGGAAGACCCTGCAAATGCTGATGCTCCCGCAGCGTACCCGGACCGTTTAATTGACCCGACGGCGGCCGGATCCGGCGAAGGAACTCCGGGGACGACACCACGATTTCATCGCCTGACGCAAGGGAATATGCCTCGATCACCCGCAAAGAACGTCCGAGAACGTCTGTATCCCGGCACCCGGTTGCGCTTCACCGACGCCGACGGACCGCTGCCGAGCTGCTTCGCCACCGACGCCGCCGGCACCCCGATCGCCGCACTCGAATTGCAGCGGGGCGCTCGCTTTCGCGGAGGGTTGCGGATACCTCCGCCGGCGCACCGTGCGGCGCGCCGGACGACAAAGGGGCTCGGGGCCAGGCGGACGCCGCCCGGCCCCGCACGTCCACCGGACTGCTGCCCGGCGAGCCGGACCGCCCGGTCCTGATCGACCGACGCGGAGCCGCTTGCGCCACCCGGGAAAGAGTCTCGAACCCGCGCGCGGCGGATCGAGGCCCGTAGCTCTTCGATGGCGAACTCGTCCGACAGCCACCTGGCTCCCGCCCGAAACGGCCGAAGCCACCAGGCCGTCATGGCAGGCCGACTCGCAACGACGTCGGCGACAGGGCACTTCAGGAGAGCCGCACCCGACTACTGGTGGCGGTCACAGACGTTTGGCGCTGCGCAGGGTCTTGGCGTAGTAGCCGTTGCCGTCGAGGCGGGAGGCGCCGCCGATGTCGCCGATGGTGGGGCCGTTGACCTCCTCGCGGCTGGAGACGAAGATCAGGTGGCCCTCGGTGTCGTAGCCGAGGACCATGCCCACGTGGTCGAGGCGTTCCTTGGTACGGGTGTCGAGCTTGAAGAAGACGAGGTCGCCGGGCTGGAGTTGGTCGATGCCGGACGGGCGGTCCTTGGCGGCGACGCCGGTCAGCGGGAGGACGTCGACGCCCCGCTCGGAGCGGGCCATCCCGTTGGCGGTGCGGGGCAGGCCGTTGCCCGAGGCGTCGGAGGACATCAGGGGGTAGCGGGCGCGGTAGCCCAGGATCATGCGCATATAGCCCGAGCAGTCGATGGACTTGGCGCGGAGGGTGTCCGGCGTGCCGGTGACGCCGTCCCGGAAGGGGTAGTCGGTGCCGAGGTAGTCGTAGAAGTCGGACTGCTCCAGGCGCAGGTCGCCGCCTTCGGCGCCACTGGTGTTGAGGGGGCCGAAGTTGGCGTCGCCCGCGTAGACGGCGCCTGTCGAGCTCTTCTTGTCGGGAGCGCCGGCGACGTACTGGAAGGCGTAGGCGAAGAGGTCGTCCTCCTCGCTGCTCGCGAACTCCTTGTACCAGTCCTTGAACCACTTCTCCGACTCCGCGCCCTTGGCCCAGGGCTCGGGCATGAGGCGTACCCAGTCCGTGGTGGACACCTTGGAGGAGGTCGAGGAAGGTTCCTCGAAGGTGCGGGCCGGGCCGGTCAAGGTGGCGGTGCGGGCCCCGTCGGTGAGGATGGCCTTGATCTGGCCGTCGGACCCGCGCAGAACGGAACGGGCCGGGTTCTCCAGTCGGGCCCAGGTCTCCTTTCCGGTGTCGGTGGAGGCCTTCCCGCCGTCCAGGATGCCGACGTTGCGGACCTCGGTCACTCCCTGGTCGTTCTGCTTGCGCAGTTCCACGGTGAGGTAGCCGGAGGCTCCGACGAGGCCCAGGACCACGAGGCCGGTCAGCAGCGGGCGCGTTTTGTTCTTCTTGGCAGCCATGGTTGTCTCCTCGCTCTCAGACGGTGGGCATGACGCCGAGCAGCAGGCCGGCTGCGACGACGATGTAGGCCATCAGCGAGACGGCGGCGGTGGCCAGCAGAGTGGCCCCCTTCGGCTGGCGGACCATCTGGTAGGCGATCAGGCCCGGGACGATGAAGCCGAGGGTCTGGTTGCCGTACAGCAGCGGGAACTGGAGGGAGAGCACGATCATCACCGTGGCCTGGAGCAGCACGCCCAGCAGGACGACGGCGGCGAAGAGCCGCTTGCCGTAGAGGATGACCAGGCGCTGCATGATCTTGGTGCCGCCGTAGGTGAGCGCGGTGACGCCGACCACCATGGCGGCCCGCTGGAGGTCCTCGATGAGGGTGAGGGCGAGCCAACCGGGGGTGATCATGCCGCCGGGAGAGAGGTTGGTGGTCAGATAGCAGATCAGCGAGAAGAACAGGCCTATGGCGATGCCGAGGGCGGCCATCTCGGGGGTCAGGGCAGCGGGGGTCACGGGGTCTCCGGGCGGTGGCGCAGGGACGAGGCAGGGCGGACGGGCACGGGGCGGCCCGGTGCGCGGTCGGTCGCGCGCGGTTCAGTAGCGCGGTTCAGTAGCGCGGTGGATTTCCGTCGCCCTGGTCGGGATAGAGCGGAAAGCGATCGTCCGGCGCCGGAGCCCCGGTGTGGTCCGGATAGCCGCCGTACTCTTCGGAGCGGTAGCCCCAGGTCTGCTGATCGGACGGCCATCCGCCGGCCTGGTCCGCGTACGGTCCGCTCGGCTCGGCCGGGATGCCCCTGAGGTTGATCACTGGGATCTCCTGCGTGCGGGATGCCTGGTAGCGCTCCTCGTACGCCACCGGGTAGGAGGCGTACGGGTCCAGGCGGGTCGGCTGAGCCGGTGCGGTGGCGCCCGGGGATGTCGCGTCGGCCGGCTCGTCGTCGGCCTGCGGGAGTTCGGCCAGGTACTCCAGGAGTTCCTCGCCCTGGCCGTGGATGTTGCCGATGGCGACCAGCGAGGAGCTGTCAGCCATGCGGCCGAGCAGTTGGGGCATGAACTCCTCGGAGGAGCGCCGCTCGCCGCCGAGGTCGACGGCGCGGTCGCGCCACTCGGCGGGGATGGCGTCGATGGCGCTGCGGGCGGGGTGGCCGATGACGAAGACGTTGTCCGGCTGGAGGTCGGGGATGATCTCGCCCATCTGCCCGTTGCGCTCGACGCGGTCCGGACGGCAGTTGATCACGACGTTCAAGGGTCGGCTGATGGCCCCGAGGTCGAGCAGTTGGTTGATGTTCATCAGCGTGGACTCGGGGTCGTTCGCGGCGAAGACGTTGGCGAAGGCGAGCCGCTTGCCCTCGGGGGTGGCATAGCGCTCCACGGAGAGCACGCCGGGGTCCGGCGGCGCGTCGTACATGCCTTGGAGGGCCACCTCGCGTTCGACGCCGAGGAGTTCGGCGACGGTGACGGCGATGGCGACGTTCTCCTTGAAGGTGAACCAGCTGAAGCCGCGCAACTCCTCGTCGGTGACGGTGTCGGGATCGGCGTAGATCAGTTGGCAGTTCCGGGCGTCCGCCTCCTCCTGGAGGATGGAGAAACGTTCCTTCTCGGCGGTGACGCAGATGCCGTTCTCGGGCATCGAGCGGCTCAGCGAGCGGGCCACGTCGTCCAGGGTGGGACCCATTTCGGCGAGGTGGTCCTCGCGGACGTTGCACAGCACGCCGATCGTGGAGCGGATCAGCTTGCTCTGGTTGACCTCCTGGAGAGCGGGCATGACGGCCATGCACTCGATGACCAGGGCGTCGGGTCGGTAGGTGGCGGCCCGCCGGACGATGCCGATCTGCTCCACCACGTTGGCGATGCCGAACTTGCGGTAGACCGGTTCCTCGGTGGCGTCGGGGTGGATGAACCGGGCGGCGGTGCCGGTCGTCTTGGCGACGGTGACGAGCCCGCCGCCGCGCAGCGCGCCCGCGCACAGCCGGGTGATGGAGGACTTGCCGCGGATGCCGTTGACCAGGACGCGCGAGGGGATGACGTGCAGCGAGGCGTAGTGCCTGCGCTGCTCCACGACGCCCGCCACCAGCAGGCACACCCCACCGATCAGCAGGACGAAGTACAGATAGAGCATGGCGGGATCACCTTTCCCCGGTGCCGGTCAGCGCCTCGGCGGGTGGGCGCGGCTGGTTCTGTCTGTGGGCCTGCAACTGCTGGCGGAGGAGTTCGAGGCTGCGGACCACGGCGCCCACCTCGTCCTGATAGCGGGGGTACAGCACGGTCTTGTGGTCGCCGGCGGCGACGTTCTCGGCGCTCGCGGCCAGGCTGCGCAGCGGTCGGACCACGACGAGGTGGATCCAGCCGAGGCAGACGACGATCGCGGCGAGCCCGAGCATCCCGGCGAGAACGCTGCGGTCCTCCAGCTGGTACGGGGCGATCTCGAAGACCTTGGCCGACTGCCAGCTGACCACGGTCCAGCCCATCTCGGCCGCGACTCCACCCCCGGAGAAGGGCGCGGCCGCGGCCACGGTGACGCCCGAGCCACCCCGGATGAGCAGCCCGTTCTCGACGGGGCCCGCTCCGACCGGGACATTGCCGGCCCTGACGAGACTGGTCAGTGCGCCGTCGGGCAGTTTCTCGAAGGCGAGGAAGCCCTTCCCGGAAGCGATCGTCCGCGCGTCGGGGTCGACGACGCGGACCTCGCCGAGCCCTGGGCGCTTGAGCAGCGAGTTGAGGAACTCCACGCGGACCTCGCCGACCAGGGTCGCGCCCTTGCCGTCCGGCACGGTGACCGACGCCTGGACGACGGGCTTCCTGTCGCCCTTGCCGGAGACCTTGATCACCGAACCGTCCTCGTCCGGCTTCCAGGAGTGCGGCGAGCCGCCACTGCGGGCGACGACGTCGCCGTCGGAGTCCACGAGGTACAGGGACTGGTAGCGGGTGTGCTCGCGCAGAGCCTCGTCCAGTACGGCGGCGGTGGCGCCGGAGCCGTCGGGCTCGATCTGCCGGGAGAGCGAGACGATGTCGGCGTGGGCCTCGTTGAGGGCCCGGCGGACCCGGTCCGCGACCAGGTCGGTTCGGTCGCGCTGGTCGTTGACCAGGGTCGACGGCACGCTGACCGAGGCGTCGGTGCGGTTGAGCAGGAGTCCGACAGGCACGCACCACACCAGCAGCAGGAGGGCGGTCAGCACGAGCGGCCCGCGCGCCCCGAGCCGGCCGCGCTTCAGGGCGCGGCGCTCGATGTCGCCACCGCCGAGCTGTCCGCGCAGGCGCTCCAGGGCCGCGCCGATCCGGGCGGCCTCACCCCAGCGGGGTACGGCGACGGGCCGGGCCAGATCGCCCCGGGCCAGTCGGCGGGACTCCAGGAACAGCCGGATCAGGGGACGTTGCACGGTCGCCCACAGCACCGCCGCGGCAAGCAGCCCCAGCAGCACCAGGACACCGGCCACCAGCAGGCCGTACAGCTTGTGGCTCTGGCCGGTGTCCTGCTGGACCACCGGGAGCAGGCCCACGACGGTCAGACCCAGGCCCGCACCGACGCTCCGTTTGTCCTCGGGATCGGCCGAGGCGAGGGAGGCGTAGCCGGCGGTGGCGACTCGGCCGTTGTAGCTCTTCCCGATGAGGGTGCCGCTGACGCCGGGGTACCCGCGGGAACCGGGCTCGCGTGCACTGACGGGGTTCGCCTCGGTCTGCCGGGCGGCACGGCCGGACAGCCGGGTCATCTGCTTCTGGAGGAAGGAGAGTTCCTGGCGTTCCTGATCGGAGTTGAGGGCCTCGGCCTGTTCGAAGCCGGCGGTGGCCAGGACCTCGCCGCCCTTGGCGACGACGGCCATGGTGCGGAACGGGCCGAGGTTGATGGCGGGCACGGAGAGGCTGTTGGAGGCCAGGAGCAGGCGCTGCGGCCGGCCCTTCCAGTCCAGTACCGCCATGGTCATCAGGCGTACGTCGCCTGTTTCCAGGCGCACCATGCGGGGGGTGAGAGCCTGTTCACCGGTGAGCGTCTCCTTGTCGAGCCAGCCCAGAGGAATCGTTTCTCCTCGGGCGGCGAGCACCTCGCCGCTCTCCAGGTCCAGCACGGTGGTGCCGGTCCACTTCTGGTACGCCTCGCCGAGGTCGGACAGGATCCGCTCCGGTTCGACCGGCTTCCCCGCATTGAGCGCGACGGCGGTGCGGCTGAGGTCGGCGACCCGTTCGTCGACCGAGGCTCGCAGGGCGATGGCGCCGTCCTGGGCGAAGTGCTCCTGCGAGGTCAGCACCGCCTCGGGAACGACCGGCGCGCCGCTCGGGCCGAGCACTTTGGCGGTGAGACCGGCCAGGGCGAGGACCAGCGCACACAGCACGGCGATCGGCGGGCGGATGCCGCCGAGCAGGGGCATGTCGGCCCGTTTCCGGATCCGCCGTCTGCCGCGGGAGCGTGCGTCATGGGTGGATGTCACTGGTTTGTCTCCGACCTCTGCCGCCCCGACGAGCCATGCGTGTGCCATGGTCCCGGCAGTTCGGTGCCGTAACTGAGAAGACTTCTGGTGTGGGCGCGGGCTGCTGAGTCCGGTGCCCTGAACGTGTCGCCGTCACTGCTTCAGCGACAGTTCCTTCAGCCCGTCACCGCCGGGGGCGCCCCGGTTGAACAGGAAGCCGCTGGTGCGGTCCGCCGCCAGCCGGTAGCGCGCGAGGCGGTCGCCGGACAGCTCGCCCGGGTGGTCGAGCGCGTCCCGCACGTCCACCACGCGGTGGTCCGTGACCGAGCCGGCGCGCGTCTTGTCACCGGGTTCGGTCTCCGGCGGGATGTCGACCAGCGTGGTGCGGTAGCGCGCGTCGACCTTCCAGCCATCGGTCGTCTCGCGGAACTCGAACCAGCCGATCGCCCCCTCCTCGGTCAGCCCGGTGGGCGAGGAGTGCCGGGCGACCTGGTTGCCGAGGCTGTAGGCGACCCAGGTGCCGTTCACCTTCTGGATCGGCTGGACCACGTGCGAATGGTGTCCGATCACCAGGTCGATGCCGGTCTCCTCGGTGATCCGTTCCGCCAGCTCCAGTTGGGGGACGCTCGGCTCGTTGTAGTGCTCCAGGCCCCAGTGGACGGAGAGGATCACCACCTCGGCGCCCTGCTCGCGGGCCTGGGCCTCGGCCTTCTTGATGCTGTCGGTGCTGATCTGGTTGAAGGCCCACCTCTCGCCCTTGGGCGTGGGGTTGAGGAACGACTCCCAGGAATAGGAGAGGTGGGCCACCTTGACGCCCTTGACGTCCCGGATGTTGATCTTCTTCGACTCTGCGGCCGTCCGGAACGATCCGGTGTGCCCCAGCCCCACCTTGTCCATCTCGTCCAGGGTGTGCTTCACGGACTTGAGGCCGTGGTCGAAGGTGTGGTTCGAGGCGGTGGAGCAGGTGTCGTAGCCGACATCCTTGACGGTGGTCAGGATCTGCGGCGGGACGAGGAACTCCGGATAGCCCTCGAAGGGGCCTTCCGGATCGCCGACCGGTGTCTCCATGTGACAGATGGCCAGATCGGCCTCGCCGATGACCGGCTCCACCCCGGCGAGCAGCGGCGCGAAGTCCAGTCCGGCCTCGCCCTCGCCCGTCCGCTTCGCGTCCTTGGCCGCCTGTTCCACGAGCTCGGGGTGGATCAGGATGTCACCGGCGGCGGCGACGGTGAACGACCGGCCGCCGGGTTTCACCGTCGACTCCGCGGGCTCCGACGTGCACCCGGTCGCCCAGACGGTGATTGCGGTCAGGACCGTCAGGACACGAGCTGTCCGGAGGGGTTTACGGAATGTCACCGACCTATGATCACACAACCTCCACAACCGATCTTCCCATTACCATTACGACCGTGTCACGTTTCACGCACTTTAACGTCCTAATAGGTTTGATTCTGGCCTTGTCCGCTTGCATGACGGAAGGTCAGGCCCCACCGGATCGATCCGTCTCGAATGTCCGAGAACTGGTCGACCTCCGCAGCCGTGTCCTCACGTATACGAAGGACTTCAGGGCGTCCGGCTCCTACACGCCGCCCCGTGGCACGCAGCGTGAGCGGCTCGCCGAGGGCATCGAGCGGCTTCTGGCGGGCGAGGCGGAGAAGGCCGGGGAGACACTCGCTCCCCTCGGTCTGAGGATCACCCACCTCACCGACGCGGCCTCGGGACGCCGCTACGACGAGGTCGCCGCCACCCGGAGCGGCGCGGCTGAGCACTGGGGCCGGCTGTATCTGAACGTCGACTCCGCGCTGCGCTGGAACGTCCAGGTGCCGCACCCCGTGTCCGACCAGGACACCGAATCGCTCGGCATCCGGCTTCTGGAGAGCGCTCCCGGCGGGGCGCTGGTCCTGGCCGGCTCCCACCGCCGGGCCGGCGAGGGCGGGGCCGCCGACGTCGCCCACCGCGCGGACAGCGCCTTCCACACCATCGTCGTCGAACTCCAGAAGCGTGGCGTGCCCAGCCTCCAGGTGCACGGCTTCGCCGCGTCCGGCGACCGCCCCTACGAGGCCGTGGTCTCCGGCGGCGCCGCCCGCAGCACGGTCGGAGAGGCGTCCGCCCTGGCCGACCGGATGGAGGCGGGCGGGCTGCAGGTGTGCCGGGGCTGGTCCGCGCGCTGTCCGCTGGAAGGCAACACCAACGCGCAGGGGCTCTCGGCGCAACGCCGGCACGCCAAGTTCATCCACCTGGAACTGGCGCCGGACGCGCGCGGGAACGGTTCGCGGGCCGGGGAGACCGCGGAATCCCTGACCGGGCTGCTGTCCGGCTGGGCGAAGGGCTGACCTCGCCAGTGAGGAGCCGGCTCACTCGTCTGTCGGCTCGGCCTCATGGGCTGCAGCGATGGCGTCGATCCGCCGGGCGAGGTCGAAGTCCGCAGCCGTCAGCCTGTGCCCGGCATCGTGCGTGGTGATCCCGAACCGCACCTTCCCCCACCGCAGATCGATGTCCGCATGGTGGCCGATCAGCCGCTCGACGTCCGCGACGTGCACGATCATCGCAACGCCGCCGTGATACCGGATCCCATACGAGCGGGTGATCTCATCCCCCTCTCGCCGGCACCCCGGCACCGCCTCCAGGGCGACCGCGATCTCTGCCTCGGTAAGCGGCACCGGTGCCTCCGCCACGCTTCGGCTCCTCTCGGTCACAGGTGCCAGAACCTCCGCAAGGTCCCGGCCGACCGGAGCATCCTGCCGCGGGGCCATGGCCCGCTGAAGAGCGGACAACTCGCGGCGCATGCGCGCTGATCGGGTCTCGACGGCGATGTCCGCCACTCTGCGGGCCATCTCCAACGCCTGGTCCGGCGCCCCCGCCCCGGTCGCCGCGACCGCATGCCGGGCGAGGTACACGCCCCGGTCGCGGCGCGCAGTCTCGGGGACGAGGTCGAGGACCTGGCCCCACAGAGCGACGGCTTCCTCGCCAAGACCGAGCCGCCCGTAACATGTCGCGCGCTGCACCTCCAGGTAGCCGGGCGTCCGCCTGCACGCGTTGCCCCACGGCAAGTCGTCGTCGACCCGGGCGAGCAGCCCGCCCGCCTCGTCGATCAGCCGATCCACGGCAGTACGGTCACCGATGAGGCTGGCACCGTGCGCCTGCTGCTGCAGCGCCATCACCGACACCTTCACCGCCGTCTCCCGCCGTCGGTCCAGTGCCGCCTCGCACAGGTCGACTACGGGGCATCGCGCCGACCAAAAGGTTCAGCACCGGAATCGACAAGAAGGCCGCGCGGTGGAACTCACGAAGGAAGGTGTCCTTCCAGGACGGCGGAAGCGTTCCGTCCGACCACAGCCGGACCACCCGCAGCCCGAAGATCCGCTTGCCGACCGTCGTGCCCCACCAGTGCACGAGGGGCAGGAAGTAGAGCCCCCCCCCCGCCGCGAACCCCACCGGCACAAGAACCAGCAGCGCGACGCCGTCGCTGATGCCGCCGCGGCCAGGAAGCCGAAACACGCGAACACCGTCGCGAAAACCGTGTCCACCAGACGGGCCGCGACCCTGCGCCCGTTGAAGGCCGGCACGAACACCGGAGCGCCCGTCGCGGCGCCGGCCCCCGCCGGGTCGGCGACGTACTCCACGTGAGCCCCTCGGGCCGAACCCCGTGCAACGGGTCCATCTCGGCCAGATGCCCTCGGTACTACTACCGCCCCATCTCCCCGGTCATCTCCTCGCTCATTCGACCACGGTGATCACGACACCAAGCCGCTGGAACAACTCCTCCGCCAGCTCTCGACCCGCGCTGCGGGGAATACGCAGATGCCACCAGGGCAAGGCGTCGCCCTCCGCCACGGGTCGCACCACGGAGGTAAGTGCGGAGAACTCCTGGTCGATGGAGTCGACAGCCTCCCTGAGACGCTGGAATTCCTCGACCGTTCGAAGGGTCTCGTCGTCAAGAGCCTTCTGCAGCCGATCCCGGACGCTCAGATCGAACTCGTACTCCGCGAGCGAATCAGAGTACCCGTCCCCGCATTCTTCGACGAATTCACGCCATGATTCGACATCGTTCCAGAGGTCCACGAAGCGGGAGTCATTTTCCCTCACCATCGAGCCTCCTTCGTAGATTCAAGCGATCTCACAGGATCTTACCGCCGCACTTGGCCAACTGAGTCTGCAGGTAGGGTGATCGAAGCCCGAGGGAACACCTCGCGTCAATCACTTCGCGGAGGAATCAATTCCACCAGGTCGCCCCATAAGCGACATCATAAACGCAAAGAAAAGGAATGGAATGAATAATGCGATCGCCATCGAAGAGCAAGAGGAGCTTCAGTACCGCGACCGAAAACGCCTATAAACCCAAAGCATCAACAAGGAGAAGAAAATCCTTGCCCACATATCCATCACGCGGCGAGGCCGCAGAGAACCGCCTCCCCGTCCGATCAGACCGTGAACTCCCGGATCACCACGTTCCGGAACACCGCCTGCCCGTCGATCGTGAACAGCGCAAGTGCGGTGTCGGACGGGTCGGGGAAGGCCTCGGTCGAGTGCACGTACCGGCCGTCGCCGACGAACATCTCGACGGACGTGCGGTCGACGAGGATCCGCAGGCGGACCGTGCCGGCGGACAGGTCGAACGGCGTGCGGCTCTCCTGCCAGCGGCCGGACGCGTCGGGGCTCACGGTGTAACCGCGGTTGACGAAGGCGTAGTCGCCGTAGACTCCCGCGTCGATGTGCCGCCCGCCGTCCGAGGACCGCCGCAACTGGAGGCCGGCGCCCAGCAGTTGGTTCCAGGTGATCTCACAGGTCAATTCGTACGCGGTACCCGTGTAGTCGAGCAGTCGGGTGCCGTCGACCGCGATGTCGCCGAGGTCCACCGTGCGCGACACATGGTCGTCCAGGGCCGCCACCGGCCGGGACGCCAGGTAATACGCACCCGCCGCGTGCTTCAGTCGTACCTCGCGGACGATCGAGTCGGTGCCGTTGAAGCCGTCGCACTCGACGGTGGGCGTGGTGTTCGCGTAGTCCCAGTGGTTCAGCCAGCCGATCGCGTACCGCGCGTCGGGGTCCAGGACCCCGCTCGCGTCACGTCTGTCGAAGGTGACCGCCGCGTACCAGTCCCAGCCGTGGTCCAGCCACTGGGGATCGGACGCGTCGGCGGTGAAGGTCGTACCGTCGAAGGAACCCGTCCAGTACGCGAACGTGCTCGGCAGCCCGGAGCCCTTGCCGTTGGCGCTGACGCCCAGCACCCACTTCCAGGTCCCGTCGTCCGCCCTGATCCGGAACAGGTCGGGGCACTCCAGGACGCCGATGCCGCCCTTGATGAAGCCGCCGACGTACGTCCACGCCTTGAGGTCGGCGGAGTGGTAGAAGCCGACTTTGTCGTTCTCGGCGAGTGCCATCACCCACCGCCCGCGCTCCTCGTCGCGGATCACCTTGGGGTCGCGGAAGTCCCGTACGCCGGGGTTGGGGAGGACCGGGGCGGTGCCGTGGTTCGTGAAGGTGCGGCCGCCGTCCGTCGAGTAGTACAGGTACTGGGCCTGGGTGACCTCGTCGGGCGCCATGGTGGCGATGACGATCACCGCGCCCGCGCCGAAGCCCGCCGTGTCGTCCGTGTCGACCACCGCCGAGCCGGACCAGACATCGCCGCCCGGAGTCGTGTCCTTCGGCACGGCGATGCCGCGGTCGGTGAAGGAGACGAGGTCGGTGCTGGTGGCCAGGCGCCAGGCGGTGCCGGCCGACGTGCCGCCCGTCGAGTAGTCGGGGTTGTAGAGGTAGTAGTAGTGGTACTCGCCGTCGATCCAGACCGGGCGCTGCGGGTCGTTCATCCACTGGTCGGGGACCGTGAAGTGGTACTCGGCGCGGTAGCTGCCCGGGCACGCGCCCGTCGCCGCGCGGGGCGCCGCCACCGCCGGTCCCACGAGATCCGGCAGCAGAACACCGGCGGCGCCGACGGCCGAGGCCGTCAGCAGCGACCGCCTGGACAGCGTCTCCCCCGGGCCGAGCGAACTCCCCTTCGTCTCCCCCGGGCCGAGCGAACTCCCCTTCGTCTCCCCCGGGCCGAGCGAACTCCCCTTCGTCTCCCCCGGGCCGAGCGAATTCCTCTTCATGCCACGCATCGTGCGGCTCCCTTCCCCGACGTCGTCGTCGGGACGCGGATCTTGTGCCTCGGAACCGTACGCCTAACTCGTTAAAGGTCAACCCTTCGTGCACCAACTCCTCTTATCTGCACATGCCTTGACAGAGTCGCAGCGAGGTTCCCATCATCGGGGAATCAACTTCGGCTAACACGAGTTAGGCTCGCCGATGACCGACTCGCTCCTCTCCCGACGGGCCCTGATGCGCTACGGCGCGTACGGCGCCGGAGCCGCCGCACTCGCCGGCGTCGCGGCCGGCTGGGACCGCCTCACCGCCGCCGACATCCCCGGCCGCGACGACGGCTCGCTCGTCATCGCCACCCTGGGCTCCGCCTTCGACCCCGAGGCGCAGCGCGCCCTGCGCGACGGATTCCGCACGGCCCACCCCGACATCAGGATCCGCATCAACCCCGTACAGGCCTACGACTGGTCGGACTTCTTCTCCAAGGTCCTCACCCAGATCGCCGCGGGCACGGCACCCGACCTCGTGTACGTCGCCACCGAGGGCGTGCAGCTCTTCGCCCAGCGGCTCGGCGTACCGCTGGACAGCTGGGCGAAGCGCGACGCGGCCGAGCTGCGCACGTACTTCGCCGACGTC
This sequence comes from Streptomyces sp. NPDC001858, assembly GCF_053594615.1. Lineage (NCBI taxonomy): Bacteria > Bacillati > Actinomycetota > Actinomycetes > Kitasatosporales > Streptomycetaceae > Streptomyces > Streptomyces sp. NPDC001858. The sequence continues at coordinate 267,772 of NZ_JBSFEV010000003.1, read as the reverse complement.
CATCCCTCGCTGGTCGAGTCGATGATGTACGAGGGGAGCCTCTACCAGCTGCCGGTCGAGTTCAACGCGGCCGACATGTACCTCAACAACCGGGTCCTCGAACGCGCGGGCGCCGACCTCCCGGGCGACGACTGGACCCACGACGACTTCACCACGCTGCTGCGAGCGATGAAACGCAGCAACGGCGACCGGTTCACCCCGTATTTCTGGACCAACCGGCTGTGGGGCGGAGTGGTCCCCTGGCTCTTCGCCAACGACACCAACCTCCTCACCGAGTCCAAGGCCCCCGGCGGCGACTGGCTCTGGAACTCCTTCTATCCCGAGGCGCAGCGGCGCGGCCGGGGCGGCGGCTACCGGTGGACGACACCCCTGGCCGACTCCGACCGCGTCGCGGAGGTCTACGACTACCTCTCCTCCCTCGTCCAGGAGGACCTGTGCACCCGGCCGGAGGGCGGCGACGGCCGCAACCTCGTCGGCGTCTTCTCCACCGGCCGCGTCGGTGCCACGCCCGCGGGCGGCTTCTGGGCGGGCGGCCTGCATCAGGCGGGCATGAGACCGGCCGACTACGACGTGCGGTACTTCCCGCGCCGGCGTACCCGGCGTCACCAGTTCGGCGCCGCCGGGTACGCGATGCTGCGCACGTCGAAGATGCGGGACGAGGCCTGGGAGTTCATCAAGTACACCGCCCGCAAGGACGTGATGACCCAGCTCTTCGCGGCCAACCAGACCACTCCGGCCCGCCGCTCCATGGTCGACGAGGCCCGCTACCGGGAGACCGGCCCGGCCCACTGGCAGGTCTTCTACGACACCCTCGACAAGATCCCCACCACCGGCCCGATCCCGGCCCCGCCACAGGTCAACGAGGTCGAGCAGCTGCTGATCAAGCACACCGGAACGGCCCTCGCGAGCCCCGGCGCGGTGCGTCCCGCGCTGCGCCGGCTGCAGGGGGACCTGGAGCAGGCCATGGAGCGTGAAGTATGACCGTCCGCACCCGAGGCACCCGCCTCCTCGCCGTGCTGTTCCTCGCACCCACCGTCGTCGGCATCGTCGTCTTCACGGTCGTACCGATCGCCGGCTCGGTCGTCCTCAGCCTCTTCCGGTGGGACGTGATCGACGACCCGCGGTGGGCCGGGGCGGCCAACTACCGTGAAATCCTTACCGATTCGACGGTCCTCGTCTCCTTCCGCAACACGCTCGTCTTCATGGTGCTCGCGGTCGCACTCCAGTTGCTGATCGCGCTCGGGCTGGCGATCGCGGTGAACGGCCGGATGCCCCAGTGGCTGCGGTCCGTGTTCCGTTCGGCGTTCTTCTTCCCGCTGGTGCTGTCCGCCGCGTCGATCTCGGTGGTGATGAAGTACCTGTTCAACCAGGACTTCGGCCCCGTGAACTGGCTGCTTGCCACCGTCGGTATCCCCTCCGTGCCATGGCTGACCTCGGAGAACGGGGCGATGGCGGCCGTGGTCCTGGCGTATGTCTGGCAGCAGTTCGGCTTCTCGTTCCTGCTGTTCGTCGGCGGCCTGAACAACATCCCGAAAGAGGTGCACGAGGCGGCCTCGCTGGACGGCGCGAGCGGGGTGCGCAAACACCTCGCGATCACCCTGCCGCTGCTGTCGCCCACGCTGCTGGTCGCGTCCGTGGTCGGCATCATCAACGCCCTCCAGGTCTTCGAGCAGCCGTACGTCCTGACGGCGGGCGGTCCCGGCGACTCGACGCGCACGGTCGTGATGGTCATCTACGAGACGGCCTTCGAGCAGCTCCGCTTCGGCGAGGCGTCCGCCGTGGGCGTCCTGCTGTTCGCCCTGATCATGGCGGTCACCGCACTCCAGTTCCGGCTCAGCCGGCGTTACGTCCACTACCAGTGAGCCGGGTGAGTCAGATGAGCACGAGTTCCCTCTCAGGTCCGGCATCCGGTTCGGCATCCGCATCGGTATCGGGTTCGGCACCGCGTTCGGCACCGGGTTCGACCCCGGGTCCATCGGGTTCGACGCCGGGTCCCCGCACGCGCCCCACCGCGTCACGCGTACGGCACGGCCTGGCGCCCTGGGGACGGATCGCAGGCCTCGCGCTGTGCGCCCTGTTGACGCTCGGCCCGGTCATCTGGACGGTGTCGACGTCACTGCGCACGCCGGCGGAGTCCTTCGACCTGCCGCCGAAGATCATCCCCACGGACCCCACCGTGGACGCCTACCGCGGGGTCTTCGACCAGATCGACGTCTGGCTGTACGCACTGAACTCCACCCTGGTGACCGCGCTGATCGCGGCCGGCCAGATGATCACCGCGGGCCTGGCGGGCTATGCCTTCGCCCGCCTCGAATTCCGCTTCAAGAAGCCGCTGTTCGCGCTGGTCCTGGCCACGATGATGGTGCCGTTGCAGGTCACGATGGTCCCGGTCTTCCTGGAACTGAAGACGATGGGCCTGACCGACACCCTGCTCGGCCTCATCGTCCCGGCCTTCCCGACGGCCTTCGGCACCTTCCTGATGCGCCAGTACTTCCTGGGCATGCCCAAGGACCTGGGCGAGGCGGCGATGATCGACGGCGCGGGTCCGTGGCGCGTCTTCCGGTCGGTGTACGCCCCGTTGGCGGCCCCCGGTCTCGCCATCGTCGGCGTGCTGGCCTTCAACTACCACTGGAACGAATTCTTCCGGCCGCTGATCCTGGAGACCTCCACCGAGAACCTCACGCTGCCCCTGGGCCTGGTCTCCCTCCAGGGCAACCTCGGCACCGGCTCGATCTCCGTCGTCCTCGCCGGAGTCGTCCTCTCCATGCTCCCCGCCGTCGTCGTGTTCGTCGTCGGCCAGCGCCCTCTGCGCGAGGGCATCACATCCGCAGGAGTCAACCGTTGAGTTCCGTGAGCCGGTCGACGAGTTCCGTGAGCCGGTCGACCGACGACAACAGCCCGCGTTTCAGGGTCCGCCCGCCGGCCAACTGGATGAACGACCCGAACGGCCCGTTCCGTTGGGGCGGTCGACACCACCTCTTCTACCAGCACAACCCCGACGCCCCCGTGCACGCGAACGTGCACTGGGGCCACGCCTCCAGCCCTGACCTCGCCCACTGGGACGACCACGGGATCGCCCTGCGCCCCACGCCCGACGGCCCGGACGAGGCGGGCTGCTGGTCCGGCTGCGTGGTGGACGACGGTGGTGTGCCGACAGCGGTGTACTCCGGGATCGACCACGACCACCAGGGCCTGAGCGCGATCTGTCTCGCAGTGGCCGAGGACGACGGCCTCCAGAAGTGGAAGCAACTGCCGGAGCCGGTGGTCGCCGGCCCACCACCCGGCCTGGGCGTGACGATGTTCCGGGACCCTTTCGTCTTCCGCTTCGCCGGACGCCGCTGGGCGCTGCTGGGCGCCGGCCACGCCGACGGCACCCCGTCCGTCCTGGTGTACGACTGTGAGGACCTGTACGACTGGCGGTTCGCCGGGGTCCTGCTGGACGGCCGGGACCCCGCGGCGGCCCGCGCCTTCGGCAACCGGGCGATCGGCTGGGAGTGCCCACAACTGTGGGCGACCCGCGGGGGCGACTGGGTGCTGGCGGTGGCCCTGTGGGACGGCGACCCGCTGAGCACGGCCTATCTGACGGGACGTCTGATCGAGGCTGACGACCGGGAGTTGAGGTTCGTGGCGGGCACGGGCGGCGGCCCGCTGGACCTCGGCCGTGACTTCTACGCCCCTGCCGTCCTCCAGGACACGCAGTCCGGCCGCGCCCTGCTCTGGGGCTGGTCCTGGGAGTCACGCCCGCCCGAGGAGGTGGACCGCGCGGGCTGGTCCGGCGTCCTCACGGCGCCCCGGGTGATGGACACCCACGAGGACGGCACGCTACGGGTCGTACCGGCTCCGGAGCTCGAACTCCTGCGCGCGGCCGTCCCGTTCACGGCCGCACCAGGACCGTCGTCCCGGCCGCTCCCCCTCGCGTACGACCTGCTGGTGACCGCCCGTTCCGCGGCGACGGTGAGTCTGCTGCGGGCCGCGTCCGGGGCCGAACTGACCGTGCGACTCGATCCGGCGTCCGGCACGGTGACCCTGGACCGCACGGCCTGGCCACGCTCCCGACCGGACGGCACGGCCCCCCTGGTCCTGCCGACCCCGCCGGGCGAGACCCTCACCGTACGGATCCTCGTGGACGGCTCCCTGCTGGAACTGTTCGCGGCCGACCGGGCGACGGCCACGGAACGGGTGTACCGACGCGGCGACGACATCGCGGAGCTGACCGTGCGGGGGACGGACGTCGAGGTCACGGGCTGGGAGCTGGTCCCACCGAACCCCGCGTGACGACGGGGCACTCCAGCCGCCGGGTGGCGACCGGCGGCGCGGTCCCGCCGTCGATGGCGTCCAGGAGCAGGCGGACGGCCGTCTCCCCCATCGCGCGATGGGGCAGCGCGACCGTGGTGAGGGGCGGACTGAGGAAAGCCGCCATGTGTTCCTGGTCGTCATAGCCGACGACGGACAGCTCGGCGGGCACGTCGAGGCCCAGGCGCGCGGCGGCGTGCAGGACGCCCGCGGCGACCCGGTCGTTGTAACAGACGATCCCCGTGGGCCGCCGGTGGGCGGGAACGCCGTCCAGCAGCCGCAGCGCGCCCTGGTACCCGGCGGAGATCTCCCCTCCCGTCCGCAGGAGCCAGTCCTTCTCGGCGGTCAGCCCCACCGTCCGCAGCGCGTCCCGGAAGCCGCGCAGCCGTTCCGCGGTCGCGATGTCGTCCAGACCGCCCACCAGGGCGACACGGCGGTGGCCCGCGTCGAGAAGGACGCGCGCGGCGCTGCGGCCGCCGGCCCGCTCGGCGGGGATGACGGCCGGGAGGGAGCCGTCCTCGGGGAGGCAGTTGGCGAACACGGCGAACGTGCGGTGCAGCCCCTCCGGGACCCGGGCGCGGCGCAACGACAGCGCGGCGTAGATGATCCCGTCGACCCTCCGGTCGAGCAGTTCGGCGACGGCCGCGTCCTCGGCGACGGGGTCCTGCCCGGAGTCGACGGTGAGCACCAGGTGCTCACTGCTCCACGCCATGTCCATGGCCCCGCGCAGCAGCCGCCCGGCGAACGGCGAGGTGGCGATCTCGTCCGTGACCAGACCGATCACGGCGGTACGACTCCGGCGCAGGCCACGGGCGACCGCGTTCGGCCGGTAGCCGAGCTGTTCGGCCGCCTTGCGGATCTTCTCCTGCGTCTCGGCGGAGAGGTTGCCCTGGGCCCGCCCGTTGAAGACGAAGGACACGGCCGTGTGCGACACCCCGGCAAGCCGGGCGACGTCCCGCGAGGTCGCCCGCTCGGCCCCGCCACCCCGCGTCTTCTCGACCCCGCCCATGCCTCGTCCCCGCCGACTTCGCCTGACCGGCCAAAGCCTACCCGCGGCAACTGCCGCGGAGCCCGCCACCGCAGACCGAAGGTTCCTGCTGGCGCTGCTCGTACCGGGCGGGCGCGCCAAGGATCCAGGACCGAGTGCGGGGCTGCCCTGCTCGTCGACGGCGTCGGGATCCGCCCCGGCCTTCAGCAGCACTGTGACCGCGTTCTCGTCCCCGTTCCGCACCGCCGAGATGAGTGGGGCCTCGCCCATGCCCCGCCCCCCTGTTGCACTCGATCACCGGCCCTACCGGCAGCCGCGGGCCGGGAGAAACCTCGCCGGCCGAGTCCGTCACGCCGCCCCCGGAGTGGAGCCAGGGGCTGACCATCCGGGTGCCGGGCCCCCGGGCCGCTGACGATCGGCGGTCGATCCCGAGCCTCGTCCTGTGCGGAACCCATGCGGAACCCACTGGCTGAAGCAGCCTGTCACACGCGCTGGGCCTGGAGCGGCCACCGCGTGATCATCAAGGGCTGTGCGGACTCCTGAAGATCGTGAGGTGACCGCGGACCACAGGATGGACGCCGCCTGTCGGCGTCCATCGTCAGTCGGCGGAGAAGTAATGGCCGTTGTCCAGATCGGCGAGCAGGCCGGGCTGAGCGGGTTCCCAGCCGAGGGTCCGGCGGGTGACGAGGTTGGACGCCGGGTAGTTCTGCGTGACTATGTTCGCGAGGAACCCGAAGTATCCCGGCACCATCAGCACGTCCGCGGGAACGCTCACTGCGGGCAGGCCCAGACGGCTGCCAACGGCCTCGGCGATCCGGCGCAGCGGGATCGCCCCGTCTCCCACCGCGTGCCAGTACTTGCCGTCGGGCCCCTTCTCCAGCGCCAAGCGGAACAAGGTGGCGACATCGCGGACGTGCACGGCGTTCCACAGGTTCGCGCCGTCTCCGGGGTAGCCGACGAAACCCTTCTCCTTCGCGAGCGCGATCAGCTGCACGAGGAAACCGGCCCGATCGGTCGTACTGTGCGCGATGTTGGCGATCCGCACGACCGAAGACCGCACGCCCCGCTCGGCGAGGCCGATCACGGCGGTTTCCACGACGTTGCGAACCCGCAGGGTGCCCTTGTGCTCATCGCCGCCGGGAAGTGCCGGGTCCTCCTCGGTGACCGGCCGGCCCAGGTTCCCTGGCGAGCCGATGCTCCCCGCCGTGACCAGCGGCTTTCCGGTTCCCGCCAGCGCCTCGCCGTACGCGAGCATGATCGGGAGTTCCGCGGCGGCCACGCCGTCGATCCCGCCGGAGGGAAGCAGGTCCTGCCTGTGCGCGACGTGGATGACGCCGTCGGAGTCCGCGGCCGCCTCCTTGAGCCCGTCGAGATCCTCGAGGTCGCCGCGACGCACCTTCGCACCGAGCGCGGACACCGCAGCCGCGGCCGTGTCCGACCGGGCCAGGCCGGTGACCTCATGTCCGGCGGCGATGAGCTCGGGGATGATGTACGAACCGGAATGGCCGGTCCCGCCGGTGACGAAAACGCGCATGCGACTGCTCCTGGTGAGAGTTGGGTGGAGGGGCTGCTTCTCCCCGCGCCGCAGATCCACTGACGTGATGTGACGCGGGAAGTGGTGGTGAGAAAAGGGTGTTGAACGCCTGGGGGGCTCAGCCGGTGAATTCGTTCACGCCGAGGGCGAAGTCCCAGTGGCCAACTCCGTTGCCGGCAAGGCTCACCGTGAGCAGGCCCACTCCTTCCAGCCAGTGCGCCATTTTCAGGCCGCCGACGTCCAGCGGGCGCAGCCCGAGGCTCTCGACGAATGCCGCCACGCCGGCCTTGGCCTGCGCATTGTCGCCGGCGATGAAGACGTCGGGCCGGCCCGTCTCCAGGACATTGCGGAAGATGGTGTTGAACGCCTTCACCACGCTGGCGCCTGCCGGGGCCACCTTGGCGACTTCCTGCGCGATCGAGGTCTCCTCGCTGTGGGCCAGTCCGTCGAACGCAGCGTTGAAGGGGTTGCTGATGTCGACGACGACCTTGCCCGCGAGGGCGTCTCCGTACTCGGCGACGACCGGAACGACACCGGCGTACAACAGGGCCGTGATGACGATGTCCCCGGCCGGGACGGCGCCCCACTTGCCCGCCGTCGCACCGCCGCCCAGAGCCTTGGCCAGGTCGTCGGCCTTGGACTGATCGCGTCCCATGACCTCGACGGTGTTGCCGCCCGCGACCGCGAGTGTGCCGATGGTACGGGCCATGTTCCCCGTGCCGATGAGGGTGATGCTGCTCATGAGGTGTGCTCTCTTCCTGTTCTCGAGGTGTCGCTCTGTCTCGTTCGTGCCGGGTCAGGCGCAGGGCGTCGGCCGCGATATCTCCGGGCCGCGGCATTCCCGGTGTGTGGTTCAGATGGCGGTGGTGCCACCGTCGGTGACCAATTCCAGGCCGTTGACGTAGCTGGAGTCGTCGGAGGCGAGGAACAGGGCGACAGCGGCGATTTCCTCGGGGCGGCCCATCTTTCCGCGGGGAATGAGGGACTCGAATCCGGCCTTGGTTGCCTCGTCGAACAGTTCTTCCTGTTTGGCGGTGGCGACCTGGCCGGGGGGCAGGACGTTGACCCGGATCTTGCGGTCGCGCAGTTCGTTGAGCCAGACGCGGGCCCAGGCCTGCTGGACGGCTTTGCTTCCCGCGTAGAGACTCCAGCCGGGGAAGGCGCCGAGGGAGGCGTTGGACCCGGTCATGAAGATCGAGCCGTTGTCGTTGATCAGCGGCAGTGCCTTCTGCACGGTGAACAGGGTGCCGCGCGCGTTGAGCCAGAAGGCGCGGTGGAACTGTTCCTCGGTGATCTCGCCGAGGACGGCGGGTTCGCCCATCCCGGCGCTGGCCCACAGCACGTCGATCGAGCCCTTTTCCCGCTTGACGGTGTCGTACAAGCGGTCCAGGTCGTCCAGTTCGGCCGCGTCGCCCTGGACGGCGGTGACGTTGCGGCCGATCAGCTTGACGGCGTCGTCCAGTGCTTCCTGCCGCCGAGCCTGAATGAAGACGTGCGCTCCTTCCTCGACGAACAGTTTGGCGCCGGCCAGTGCCATGCCGGCGGATCCGCCGGTGATCACCGCTACCTTGCCATCGAGCTTTCCCACGATCACTCCGTTGAATTGACGGGTATCCGAAACAGTGCGCTCATTCTGGGACCTGAGCTCTGCCATCAAGTTCCGATGCCGAATTCGTGTAGCGAATTCTTATAGCGAATCCTTGCAGCAAATCCTTGTGGCGAACTCTTATGGCGAACTCTTATGGCGAATTCGCTTCGGCCCCAATAGGCACCTATTCAGGTTGCCATTGGCCTGAGGTGGTGTCCAAGACTTCTTTTCGGCCCGGTGATACCCTGGAGGTATCACCGGGCCGGGAGGCGCCATGGATCTGGACCTGCGCAAATTGCGTTACTTCGCCGCCGTGGCCGACCGGTTGCACTTCGGCCGTGCCGCCGAAGAGCTGCATATCGCGCAGCCGGTGCTCAGCCGGCAGATCCGCGCGCTCGAGCAGGATCTCGGCGCCTCGCTGTTCACCAGGGATCGCCACGGCGTGGCGCTGACCGACGCGGGCCGACAATTGCTGGCCGACGCCGGTCCGCTGCTCGCCTCCGCGCACGCGGTCCGCCGCAGGGTGTCCGTGGCCGCCCGCGGCAGCCGGCGGCTGATGGTCGGTTTCCGGGCCGGCATCCCGGTCATCCCGGCGGCGCGGGCGTTCGAGGCCCGGCACCCGGACGTGGTCGTGGACGTGCAACGGATCGAAGGGGACGACCAGGCCCCGATGCTGCTCGACGGCCGCATCGACGTCGGCTATGTGCGGCTGCCCATCGACGAGGCCGGCCTGCGCGTCACCCCGCTGTACACCGAGCCGCGGGTGGCGGTGCTGCCCACCGGCCACCGGTTGGCCGGCAAGGAGGAGGTCACCGAGGCAGACTTGGCCGGCGAACCGCTGGTCTGGCATGCCGACCCGAGCACGCAGCCCACCAGGCGCCCGCACCCCAACGCCGGGTACCTGGTGCGCGGGGTGGACGAAACGCTCGAGCATGTCGCGGCCGGCCGGGGCATCTCGTTCCTGGCCCGTTCGGCGACCGTGTTCTACTCACATCCGAACGTCACTTATGTGCCCATCCCGGATCTGGCGCCCGACCAGGTGTGCCTCGCGGTGGCGGCATCGCACACCTCGCCGGTGGTCGATGACTTCGTCACCGCCGCTCAGGCGACGGCCGAGATCACGGCAGAATGCGGAAACTATGAAATGTGGCAGCTTGGAAGCGATGCCGTTTCATAGCAAGGTCGAGCAGGGTCGAGCAATCCACCTGACAACAACAGCGCCAACAGGGGCAGACGCCCGCGGCAATTGCTGGCTTGGCGTAGGAGCCGGGAGAGAAGCGGTCGAACAGCGGGCCCGCCCGCAGCGTTCGCCGGGAGTCGGTCTCCGTTCAGAGGTAGTGGTGGTCAGCCTTCGGGTTCGGCAGTTGCGCGGCGAGGCCGTTGAGTACCGGGCCTCTCCGAGGGGCCGGACAGGCCGGGCCCACCTCCGCCAGGACCTTCCGCGCGAGGCCACCGCCTCCCCTGCTCATGAGCCGAGGTAGGTTCCATTTCTCAGGCATCCGTAAGAGCGCGGTCCCCAGCGACGCTCTAATCCTCGTCTCAGGTTGACCCGGGACAATGACCGGCAAAAACATCGACCGGAAATCGACCGGAAGGGGGCGGGCCGGCGTGCGGATCATGATCGCGGATGATGACGTGGCCATCCGTGAGGGGCTGGAGCGGGTGCTCCAGGTAGAGGGTTACGACACCAGCACCGTCGCCAACGGTCTCGCCGTGCTCGACGGGTTCGGTGGGGCCGACGGTGACACGCTGGATCTGCTGCTCCTCGACGTGATGATGCCCCACCTCGGCGGGTTGGAGACCTGCCGGCGGTTGCGGGCCGCGGGTCGGGATCTGCCGGTGCTGATGCTGACCGCCCGTGACCAGGTCTCCGACCGGGTCGCGGGGCTGGACGCGGGCGCCGACGACTACCTGCCCAAGCCGTTCGCCACCGAGGAGTTGCTGGCTCGGGTGCGGGCCCTGCTGCGCCGGCGCACGCCGACCGACGACGAGTCGCAGATCCTGTCGTTCGCCGACGTCCGGCTCGATCTCGACAGGTTCGAGGCGTCGCGGGGCGGGCGGCCGCTGCACCTGACCCGGACCGAGTTCTCCCTCCTGGAGGTCCTCGTGAGCAACGCGACCCGGGTCTTGACCCGCGACGCGCTGTTCGAGGCGATCTGGGGCTTCGGCATGAGCTCCACCGCCAACAACCTCCAGGTATACGTGAGTTACCTGCGCCGCAAGATGGAGGCCGAGGGTGAGCCGCGATTGATCTACACGCTGCGCGGCCTGGGATACACGTTGCGGGAGACTCCTCCGTGAGCAGGCCCGCCGGCCGGGAACCGCGCCGGCTGACCCGATGGTGGCGCCGGCGGTCCCTGCGGACCAGGCTGACGGTGATCGCGGCGACGGCCATCGCGGTCAGCGTGTTCGCGGCCTTCCAGGTGGCCAGCGAGCTACTGGACTGGGAGCTGCGGGACACCGCCGAGAATCAGCTGCGCGCCGACTCCCGCGTCCTGGCGACGAACGCGGAGCGCGCCGGTCTGGCGCAGGTCCAGCTACCGCCGTATCCCGGATCCGGTCGGCTGGTGCGGGTCATCCTGCCCGACGGCTCGATCCGGACGCCGGCCGGCCAACCCGCGCTGCCCCCGGTCAGCGAGCACGCCGGGCGCGTGGCGCAGGGCGCGTCGGCCGACCTGATGGAGTCGAACGACAGCGACGACGACGGCTACGTCATCTACACGCTGCGGGCGGGCGACGGCGCGGTCCAGGTGGCTCGCGTCGTCGACGACAGCCCGATCAACCGGTTCGGGTTCGGCATGCTGCTGATCGGGCTGCTCTGCGTGGTCGGCGGCGCCCTGGTCGGGCGGACCGTGGCGCGGACCGGGCTGGCACCGATCGACCGGCTGACCGCCGCCGCGGTACGTGTCGCGCACACCCGGGATCTCGACGCCGACATCCCGGACGAGGGCGGTGGGGAGATCCGGCGGCTGATCCAGTCGATCAACGACATGCTCGCCGCGCTCCGGAACTCCCGGCAGGCCCAACGGCTGCTCGCCGAGGACGCCGCCCACGAGCTCAAGACCCCGCTCACCAGCCTGCGCCTCAACGTCGAGCTGCTGATCCGGCTCGATCGGCGCGGCACCCTGGACAGCGCACTGCCGGCGGAGAGCCGGACCCGGCTGCTCAACGATCTCGGCGCCCAGGTGGCCGAGTTGAGCACCCTTGCCGCCGAGCTGACCGACCTGGCGCGCGGTGACATCAGCGACGAGAGCACCGAGCTGCTCGACCTCGCCGACGTGGTGGTGGCCGCCGCGACCCGGGCGCGTTCCCGCATGCCCGACATCGAGGTCGCGCTCGACGTGACCTCCGTGTGGGTGAGCGGGCGTCCCGCTGCGCTCCAGCGGGCGGTGCTCAACCTCATCGACAACGCCGGCAAGTGGTCCCCCGCGGACCAGCCGGTCCAGGTCCGGCTCCGTGCCGAGGGCGCGTCGGCGGTCCTCGAGGTCGACGACGCCGGGCCGGGCATCGACGCCGCCGACGTACCGCGGGTGTTCGACCGGTTCTACCGTGCCGACAGCGCCCGGGCGTTGCCGGGATCCGGTCTGGGGCTGTCGATCGTGCAGCGGGTCGTCGACGCCCACGACGGCCGGGCCACCGTCGCCCGCTCCGCACGCGGTGGCGCGCTGCTTCGGGTCGCCCTTCCGGCCGCGGCCCCGCCCGCCCCGATCGCCAAAGGGCGGCGACCGTCGGGCCCATGAAAAAATCCGGGACGGGCCTGGGGCCCCGTCCCGGATCTCGTCCGTGCCGCCGCGCTCACCGTTGCAGCGCGGGCTCCTCGTCGTCGGCGCGCGGCTGTTGACCGTCCGGCAGCTCCGCCGCCGGCCGGGACAGCCGGCTCGGCCACCAGATCCGGCGGCCGATCAGCAAGGTGAGGGCGGGCACCAGGACCGACCGCACCAGCAGGGCGTCGAGCAGTACGCCGAAGGCAACCAGGAACCCGACCTCGATCAGCATCACCAGCGGAAGTGTGGCGAGGACCGCGAACGTGGCCGCCAGGACCAGGCCTGCCGAGGTGATGACGCCACCGGTGGCGGAGAGGGCTTTGAGCATGCCCTCTCTGGTGCCGAGACGCACGGTCTCCTCCCGGGCCCGGCCGGCCAGGAAGATGTTGTAGTCGACGCCGAGCGCCACCAGAAACAGGAATGCCAGCAGCGGCACCGAATAGTCGATGCCCTTGAACCCGAGGATCGTGTCGAAGACGAACACGCTGCCGCCGAAGGCCGCGGCGAACGAGACGATCACGGTGGCCATCAGGACCAGCGGGGCCAGGATCGCGCGCAGCAGCAGCCCGAGGACGATCAGGACGACGACGAGCACCAGCGGGATCACCAGCTTCTCGTCGCGCTCGGTGGTCACCTCGGTGTCGAGGTTCTCCGCACTCGGCCCGCCGACGATCGCCTCCGCCCCGCTCACCGCGTGCACGGCGGTACGCACCCGCAGAATCGTCTCGTACTCCGCGACGGTGTCCGGCGCGTCCTTCGGGAACACGGAGATGTTGGCCCAGCCACCGCTGGTCTGCTCCGGGATGGCCAGGGCCACACCGCGAATGTCCTTGACGATGTCGAGCACCCGCTCCTGGTGCGCCGGCCGCGTGAAGACCGTGATCGGCTGGCCGCCGAGCTCCGGGAAGTGCTGGCGGAGAACGGTGAAGCCGGTGACCGACTCCGGCGCGGACAGGAACTGGTCCTGCTCCCGCAGGGCGCCGGTGTTGCCCGCCAGCCCGAGGGCGAGCACGCCGAGGACTCCGAGCGAGCCGAGCGTCGCCACCCACCGGCGGCGGCTGATGGCGGTGCCGAGCCGTCCCCACAGCCCCGGCTTCTCCTCCACGGCCGTGCTGAACCGCGGGATGGCCGGCCAGAAGATCCGCCTGCCGAGCACCACGAGCACCGCCGGGAACAGCGTCAGCATGGCCACCAGCGCGCACAGGATGCCGGCCGCACCGATCGGGCCCAGCCCGCTGGTGCTGTTCAGGTCCGCGACGAGCAGGCAGAGCAGGCCGGCGACCACGGTGGCCGCGGACGCGACGATGGCCGGCGCCGCGCCGCGTAGCGCGTGGACCATCGCGACCCGGACGTTCTCATGGTGGTGCAGTGCCTCCCGATATCGAGCGATGAGCAACAGCGCGTAGTCCGTGCCGACGCCGAATACCAGGATCGTCAGCAGCGCCGAGTTCTGGTCGTTGACCACGATGCCGAAGCCCTTGACGAGCAGGTAGACGGTCGCCATCGAGGTCAGTGCGGCCGCGCCGACGGCCACCAGCGGGATGATCCACAACACCGGGCTGCGGTAGGTGAGGATGAGCAGGAGCGTGACGACGACGATGGTGGTGAGAAGGACCTGCACGTCGATGCCGTCGAAGACGGCATCCATGTCGCCGTCGATCGCGCCCGGGCCGGTCACGTCGAGTTCCAGGCCGGAGGGGCGGTCCTTCGCGGCGTCACGCAACGGGCCGACGATGTCCTCCGGTGCGCCGTAGGCCGTGCTCACCTCGAGGGCGAACATCATCGCCTTGCGGTCGGTGGAGGGGCTCGTCGGTGAGCCCTCGTCGTCCTCGCCGGCCGCCGCCGTCGCCTTCGGCGGGTAGCGCTCGGCAAGGGTGTTGTAGTGGCGCTCGACCGTCGCTCGGTCGGCGTCGGTCATGCCGTCGGCGCGGTGGTACACGAAGACGAACGTGTTGTCGTCACCGCCGGGGAGACTGTCGTCCAGCACCGCCACCTTGGTGGACTCGGCACTGGCCGGCAGGGTGTCCACGGCGCTGTCGGTGGTGACCGAGCTCAGCTTTCCGCTCAGCGGCACCATGCCCGCCGCCAGCACCAGCCACAGGCCAATCACTAACCACGGCACCCACCGGCCTGCCAACCGACCGGCCGGCGCTTCCCCGGACGGCGCTGCGTCGACTGCCATCACTGGCCTCCTACATACGGGTTGCATCGCTTGTCTGGACGCCTACTTCGTACCGAGCGAACCTGAGGCGACTGTTAATACGCTGCTCAGGCCGGTTGGCGTCGAGGTCCACCCGCTCTGTGCGGGCGGTGACGGTGCTGACCCGTCCGGTCCACGCGGCCGCGGCGTCATGGACCTCCGCGCGGTCGACGAGGTCGAGCAGGAGCCCCCGCCCCTCACGCAGCAGGTCCGCCGACCGGGTCACCGCGGTGACGCCATCGGGGTCGGGCACAGGGTGCCGACGAGCCGATGGTCGTCGCCCAACTCGTACCGAACGTCCATGCCGGCGAGCGTGTCGGCGAGCATGCGACGTACCGGTGGGCGTCGTCGAGGTCTGCGGGTCCGGTCGCATCAGGGCGATCTGGGCCCGGGTGTTCTGCAGCAGACGCGCCGCGACCGGATGCCGTTCGGTGGTGTACGTGTCGAGGATGTCCTCGCCGGCCCAGCCGCGAACCACGGCCGCGAGCTTCCAGCCGAGGTTCGCCGCGTCGACGATAGCGACGTCGAGGCCCTGGCCGCCGACCGGCGCGTACACGTGGGCCGCGTCCCCGGCCGGCAGGACCCGGCCGGTCCGGTACCGCTGATGCGCCCCGGAGACATCGATCACCGAGGTCAGAAGCCGACAGACGTGATCCTGCCTCCGGAGATCAGGCTCGTGCGTCTCGCTGCTGCACTTCCTTGAGGACTCCCGCCACCGTCACGAAGTCGTTGTCCACATGGAGAACGGTGTGCCCATGGTGTACAGCTGTCGCACACACCAACAGATCGATCGCCCCAGCCGCCCGATGCCGGCCCTGCTGGGTCAGTTTGTACTGAGCGGTGTCGACCCAACGCCAGGCGTTCTTCGGAACCGGAGAGAGCAGGCAGAGCGCGTCCAGTTCCTCTGCGAGCTCATCCCGATGGGACGGGCTGGTTGCCGAGTAGAGAAATTCGGCACGTGTCGGCTCGCAGAGGTGGAACACCCCGGCGGCAATGTGTCCCTCCCAGGGAGGCAACGC
Organism: Streptomyces sp. NPDC001858; assembly: GCF_053594615.1. NCBI lineage: Bacteria > Bacillati > Actinomycetota > Actinomycetes > Kitasatosporales > Streptomycetaceae > Streptomyces > Streptomyces sp. NPDC001858. The sequence goes on along the minus strand of NZ_JBSFEV010000003.1, from coordinate 252,386 downwards.
ACCTGGGGTGCGAAACAGGTGCCACAGAAACGAGGTGTCCACCAGATACGTGATCACTCGAAGGCCTCGCGTCGCGCACGCTTCTCCGCGTCATGCGCCGCCGCGGCCTGCTCGAACTCTCCACGCGCACCCCGCGCGGCCAGCTTCTCCGCAGCCTCAAGCCGCTTGATCCGCGCCACGTAGTCCCGAAGGGCCGCGTTGACGGTCTCCTTCTTCGTCGTGACGCCCATGAGCCGCATGGCCTCGGCCAGCGCCTCGTCGTCGAGATCAATCTGCGTGACGGACATCGGACACCTCCAACATCCACGATGTATGCACCCAAAATACATCACCAACATTGGGCGCAGCCATCGATCACAAACAGACCACGCGAGGGAAGTGCGCTGGATGTCGGGGCGTTCCCATGGGCCGCTTCCCGCCCCGGGGCGAGCCGGCGGAGACCTGCTCGACGTCGACACGAAATCCTGCATAGGAGCCATGCCCGACTTGACCGGAATCGGCGTCCGGAATTTGTCCAGCCGATCATGAAATTTTGAGATTATGAGTCCTTTGAGGATCTTGGCGACCCTTGTCGATCCATGCCCATCTTGACCGTTTTCCCAGGTCATACGATGTTTGGCGCCTCAGCCCTTCCCTGCCCTTGTCAGTCTTTTCCGATCCTTGTGTCCAACCTGCGTCCAGAACGGGTCCTGGAAGGACAAGCCCAACCAGCTTCCGAGGCGATCGCCCCAGCTCGGGAGTGCGCCTCGAAATCGCCCGCAGCGGATTCCCCGTCTCCCGCCTGCTGTCCGGTCAGATCCGGGACCGACCGGACAGGCGGGGTAGAGTCGCGGTTTGTCAGGTGGCGATGCTGTTTGTGGTGGTGAGAGGCGTGTCATGCTGATGTGACACGTGGGCCCCTCCTCATGTCCTGGCGTCTTCGCCTTCCGACGCTTGATCTCGCAAGGACCCCGCTTGGACCGTTTTCAGCAACCGTTCCTGCCTGGCGGAGCCAGCGGCCTGCAGTCCCCGTTGCGGGGGCGGGAAGAGGAGCAGGCGTTCGTCGGCGCGCGGTTCGACGCGCTGCTCCACGGCCATGGCAGCGTCGTGTGCGTGGAAGGCCCTCCGGGCAGCGGTAAGACCCGGTTCCTGGCGGAGGCACAGGCCACCGCGGTGCGCCGTGGGCTCCGGCTGTTTCGCGGAGGCGCGGATCCCGATGGCCAGTTCGTCCCGCTGGGTCCCCTGCTGGAGGGTCTGCTGACGGGCTCGGGGTCGTTGTTCGACGTGGACAGGCTGCGTGATCTCGCGGCGGCGCCCGAGCAGCGGTTCTGGTTGCTGCAGGAGTTGCAGGACCGGCTGGAGCAGGCGGCGCTGGAGACTCCGCTGGTCATTACTCTCGATGACGTCCAGTGGCTGGACGACGTGACGCTTCTGGCTCTGCGCACGCTTTCGGCCCAGCTGACGGCCCACGCGATCCTGTGGTTGGTGGCCGTCCGCAGCGGGACCGAATCGCCGGGCGTGCGCGCGACGCTGGACGCGGTGGAACGGGCCGGTGCCCATCGGCTCCAGCTCGTGCCCCTGACCGATGCCGCGGTCGCGCGGATCACCGAGGACGTGCTGGGGGCGGCTCCCGATCCCGGGACCCTCAGTGTCGCCCGCCGCGCGGAGGGCGTACCCCTGCTCCTGGTGGAACTGCTCCACGGCATGCGCGACGAACACGGGCTGATCGTCGCGAACGACGTGGCGCGGCTCGCGGCAGGCCGACTTCCCGCCAGTTTCCAGGCCTCCGTACGGCAGCGTCTCGGTCGGCTTGCCGAAGCGACCCGCGAGGTCGTGCAGACCGCGTCCGCCGTGGGCCGGAGCGTCACCGTCGGACTGCTGGCCGAACTGCTCGGCAGGCAGGCCGCCGCGCTGATCGCGCCGGTGCAGGAGGCCCTCGACTCCGATCTGTTCGTCGAGCGGGACGGTCGTCTGCTGTTCCGCCACGACCTGATCCGCGAGGCCGTCGAAGCGAGCCTGCCGGTGTCCGTACGCCGGGCACTGCGACGCCATGCCGCCGATGTTCTGCTGGCGCGCGGTGCACCGGTGACGGAAGCGGCCGCCCTGCTCGTGGACAGCGCGGACCCCGGCGACCAGGTGGCTGTGCGGTTGCTGCGGGCGGCCGCCAGGGAACTCTCGGCGACAGCTCCGGCGTCGGCAGTGGAACTCAGCGCCCGGGCACTGGCGCTCACCGCCGGGCAGGGTGCCGAAGGACCGGCGATCGTCGCGGAAACGATGCTCCTCCTGTGGCAGACGGGCCAGGCCGCGCAGGCCCGGGCGCTTGCCGCCTCGGCGCTGCCCGGCAGTCTGGATCCGGACACCGAGGCACGTGTACGGCTCGGACTGGCACGCGTGTCCAGCCAGTTCGACTTCACGGAGGCCGTCCACCAGGCTCGTACCGGAGCCTCTCTTCCCGGCATCGATGCATCGCTGCGGGCCGAACTGCTGGCGCTGCGGTGTCTGAACCTGGCCATGGTGGGAGATTTCGAGGCGACCGCCCTGGCCGTGGCCGACGCGCTTCACTGTGTAGAGGAGGCACAGAACAAGAGCGCACAGGCCACCGCGATCGCCGTCGACTCGGTCGTGCAGTTCTACCGGATGGACTGGAGTGCCGCGTTCGAGCAGGCCGACCGGGCCGCGGCCCTGGCGGCCGAGGTCGGGATCGAGCATTCCCTGTGGGTACCGGAGGCCCTGTGGAAGGCGTTTCTGCTGAACGCGGCGGGTCGCTCGCCCGAGGCTCTCGCCGAGTCCGAAGCCGGAGTTCGCGTCACCCAGCGACAGGGCCAGGCCGCGGCCACCGGTCTGTGGTTGATGAACCGGTCCCGGGTGCTGCTGGACGCGGGCCGGCTGGAGGACGCGCGGGCCGAGGCGGAGGCCGCGTCCGCGATGATGGAGGAACTGGGCATGGGCAACTTCGCCGACGCCACCCTCCTGTACACGCTGGGGCGCGTCGCCGTGTACACCAACGACCGAGAAGCGGCCAGGGCGTACGCGGCCGAGGGCAAGCGGATGCTGAACGACCCGGCGATCCTCGTACGCAACGTCGGCTCCTGGCTGACAGCACTGGTCGCGGACGCCGAAGACCGTCCCCGTCAGGCCATGGAACTTCTCGACGAAGCGTTCGACACCTTCGGCCTGGAAGGCCCCTCCCTCGCCAGCCCGGACGATCCGGCCGACGCCCCCGTCTTCGTCCGCATGGCACTGCGGGCCGGCGCGGCTGAGCGTGCCGCGGCCTGCGTCGCCGTCGCGGAGCGCCGGGCAGCCCTCAACCCACGGTTCCCGATCCTGGCGGCAGCCGCCGCGCACGCCCGGGGACTGCTCGACAACGACCTCGCACTCCTGCTGCGCGCCGTCGAGTTGTACCGCGGCGTTTCCCGCCTCCTTCCCCGGGCCTCGGCGCTGGAGGACGCCGGACGCAAGCTGGCCGCGACCCGCACCGTCGATGCCGTGCCGTACCTCGACCAGGCGCTCGACCTGTACACCGAGGCGGGCGCCGAGCGCGAGGCGGCGCGGGTCCGCCGGCGGCTGCGAGCAGCGGGAGCACCACGGCGTCGTACGACGTCCACGGGGTTCGTGAAGGGGTGGCCGGTGCTGACCATCTCCGAGGTGGCGGTGATCCGGCTCGTGGCGCAGGGGATGACGAACCGGCAGACCGCACAGCGCCTGGAGATCTCGCCGCACACCGTGAGCTCGCACCTGCGGCACGCCTTCACCAAGCTCGACATCACCTCCCGCGTCGAACTGACCCGACTGGTGCGGACACGCGAACACTGAGCGTGACCGCTTCGCATCCCACACGTGCTCCGGGAACCGGACGAAAACGTGCGATGCCTCGCCCTGTCCCCGCTGCCAGGATCGGTCCTGCCCGACGAAAAGGGAGAAGACCATGCCGCCTGACGCATCGGTGCACGATGAGGAAAGCGCCCCCGAAAGCGTCTACACGACCGACTCGCTGCCGGTCCACCACAGGCGTGCCTACTGGCGCGAAGCCCTGTCCCGGACGTTCGGCGCCGTCGACATGAAAGTCCCCGACGAGGTGTACTCCGGCACGATCCGCGCCTCGCCGCTCGGCCGGCTCCAGACCATCACCGTGGACGGCGACTGCCTCTACGCCCTGCGCACGCGCAGGCTCGTGGCGCAGGGCGGCGGGGAGGAGCGCGTGGTCGTCAAACTGCTGGACCGAGGCACCGCCAGGCTCACGCAGGACGGCCGCGAGGCGGACATGCGACCGGGTGACATCTTCGTCTACGACATGGCACGCCCCGTCCGGCTGGATCTCCCCCGGTCCTTCCGGACGAAGTCCGTCGTACTGCCACGGGACGTCCTCGGGTTGAGCGAGTCCGACCTGACGCGCGTCACGGCGTCCCCGATCCGTCCCGACTCGGCGCTGGGCGGTCTTCTGTCGCCCTTCCTGACCGGCCTCGTCGACACCGCCGCGACCTACCCTCCACGCATCAGCGAGCTGATGGCCAGCAACGTCGTGGACCTGCTCAGTGTGCTGGTGGACGAACAGCTCGGCCGGACGGCCGCCGGCACACGACGTGGCGACCGGGCACTGCTGCTGCGGATCCAGGCGTTCATCGACCAGCACCTCGCGGACCCCGAGCTGGGCCCGAAGGTCATCGCCCGCGTCCACCACATCTCCCCGCGCCACCTGCACAAGCTGTTCGAGAGCGAGGACGTCACCGTGACCCGGTGGATCCAGCGGCGCCGGCTGGAAGGGAGCAGGCGGGAGCTGGCACGACGCGATGCGGCATCCCGCTCCGTCACCGTGGTGGCCCACCGGTGGGGCTTCACCAGTGCCGCCCATTTCAGCCGGGCGTTCCGGGCCGCCTACGGCATGACTCCCAGCGAATGGCGCGGGGCGCGGAACTCGGCACAGGTCGCCCTGGCCGCCGCCGGACCCGATTCCTCCCCGAGCCATTTTCCGTGCGTTCTCCGACAAGGAACACGCTCCGTCGAATTCTAGGATCAGCGGCAGAAGAACAACTCCCGCATCCTTATTGGGGGACGCAATGAGAAAATCTCCCTCCTCGGTCGTATGCGCGGTCACGGTCCACGTCAGCGTCCCGGACGAACTGCCGGTACCCCTGCCCGCCGAATTGCGCTACGCCACCGCCGACCCCTACGCCGTGCGTCTTTCCCTCGGCGCACCCCACGCCGGTCCCGTCGACTGGGTGTTCTCCCGCGCACTGCTCACGGAGTGCCTCCGCACACCGTCCGGCATCGGAGACGTACTGGTGACACCGAGGTACGGCGGTGGTCTGAGCACCGTGCGCATCGTCCTGAGGTCCCCCGCCGGAACCGCGTTGATCGAGATCGCGACCCGCCCGGTCGCCGCGTTCCTCCGGAAGACCGTCTCTCTGGTGTCACCGGGAACAGAAGGCCGCCACATCGACATGGACCGCACTCTCACCGAGCTCACCGGGCAGCAGGGACTGAAATGAATTCGGCCGCCACCGCGTCGCACAAATAGCCTGAGACCAAGCAAAGGATTCACCATGAAAGAGCCGATGTCCGAAGGCGGCACAAATTTCCTCGGCTGCCTGGGGATCACCGTCCTGCGACCCGATGACGGAATCACCCTCCCTCCTCCCTTGCGGTCGAATTCGGACCATCGCGAATTCCTGCACATAGCCCTGCATGTTCGCGGCCCGGTCGCCGTCCTCCTTGACCACGGCAAGGAGTTCCTGGACCCCGGCGACCTGGTCTTCTACGATCCGGGCCGCCCCGGCTTCGCCCGCTTCGGCGAGCATGTCCGGATGACGTTCTTCCGGATACCTCGCCACTGTCTGGAGATCACCGAATCCGACCTTCACCGCATCATGGGTGTGCCACTGACCTGCGAGAAAGGCGTCCGCGCGCTCGTGTCGAACTTCCTGTCCGCGCTCGCCCGCGAAGCGGAGTTCCGCCGGACGGGCATCGGCGACCGGCTCGCCCGCAACGCCGCCGATCTCCTCACCGCGGTCGTCACGGAGTTCTCCGGCGAGGCAGCCGCCGGCCCAGCGGACGGACGCACACAGACGCTGTCCCGTGTCCGGGCATACGTCGAACTGCACCTGACCGATCCGGACTTGTCGCCGGAATCGATCGCGTTCGCCCACGGCATCTCCGTCCGCTATCTGCACAAGGTCTTCCAGGACGAGGGCACAACGGTGAGCCGGCTGATCCGACAGCGTCGGCTCGACGCCTGCCGACGCGATCTGGACCGGGCCCGGCATCGCGGCCTCACCGTCGCCGCCGTCGGACATCGCTGGGGGTTCACCAGCCCGTCCCACTTCAGCAAGGCGTTCCGGGACGCCTACGGCATGACGCCCAAGGAATGGCTGGCTCCGACGCCATCGAACACGGACACGGACATGATCACCGTCACGGCGGAGCGAGGCCCGGTGAGCGTGTCCGGCAGTCCCCTCCCGCTCAGACCTCGATCGTCCGGTACTCCACGCCGAGTCCGGCAAGGAACGTGAGCAGGTCCTTCGCGCCGATGAAGAGGGTGGCCCTGTTGTCGCCCGGGTGGAAGGTGAGGATCTCCTCCTCCAGCATCTCGGCATCGAACAGCAGGGACACCTCGCGATGGTCGGGGTCGATGAGACCGAACGGCGAGACGACCCCCGGCTGCAACCCGAGAGCGTCCGTGAGTCGCTGCGCCGACCCGAACGACAGCCGGTTCTCACCGAGCGTCACGGCCAGCCCGCTCACATCGAGGCCCTTCCGGTCGTCCATGATCAGCAGATACCGGGCCGTGCGCCTGCGGTTCACCAGGAAGAGACTCTTGGTCCGCACCCCTTCGTGCCCCTCGATGAACGCGTCGGCATCTTGGGTCGTATGCGCCTGCGCGTGCTCAAGGAGCCGAAAGCCGATTCCGGCCCCGGTGAGCGCACGGATGATGTCATCACGAGTGATCATTTACGCCTCTGCGGGAGTCTCGCACGGCCGGATAGTTCAGTACAGTAACATGAGAGTCTAATTTAGTAGACTACCATATACTGCACTTAACTGTTCATTAAAGTGAACTGCGAGGCGAGCCGTGACGGCGATCTCCACTCTGGCCGCCGATCCCCTGCGGGGACCGGCCGGTCGCACGCCCGCCGGTATTTCGGCCGCGACAGGTTGGAGAGCCCAGTGACGGACGGCCGGATCCCGGAGTGCGTCGAGCGCGGTCGCGACCAGCCTCAGTCCCTTCTGATGCCGGGCAAAGCCGGTACCGGCAAGACCGAACCGCTCCGCATCGCGACGGAGCGGGCGAGCCGCACAGGCACGCGCGTGTCGGCTGCCCAGGGTCGCGAAGCGGAGATACGGCAGTCGTTCGCAGCTCCGCACCAAGCGCCGCTCCCGGTGGTGGGTGATCTCGCGTTCCAGCCGGAGCGGCAGCGTGACGCGCTCCGCGCGACCTTCGAACTCGGCACCGGCCACTGGGCCGGCCGAGCCCATGGTGTTCCGCGTCGCCGTCCTGATGCCGCTCAGGCACGTCGCGCAGGCGAGGTCCCTACTACTGGCCGTCGACGACATCCTGTCACGGCACTGCTCGCGGCCCGTGGTGCGGTGCTGCCGCTCGGGCAGCGGGATCCACTCCACCAGGGCAGACAGAGGATTTATGTACGGATCGTGTCCGAGCGCCCGCGACGTCCACGGAGGAAACCCGTGTCCACTGTCCTCTCCACAGCTCCGCTGTCCGCTGCCGACCGGGCGGAGCGGTGGCATCAAGCGGTTTCCGGCACCTTCATGCCGATGGACGTGAACCTGCTGGAGAAGGAGCCGTCACCCGGAAAGATCGTCAGCAGTCGGCTCGGCGCCCTGCAGATCTCTCATGTGCAGGCCGGACCGCAAGTAGTGACGCGCAACAAGCGCAACATCTCCCGCGAGGACCGGAATTCACTTACCGTCAGCCTTCAGCAGCGAGGCACCGCGATAAAGGAGCAGGACGGACGGGAATCCGTGATAAAACCGGGCGAATTCTCCATCATCGACTCGTCCCGCCTCTTCAGGATAAAACTCGGAGGGGAATTCGTTTTCACCTCCTTTCATTTCCCTCGCGAAGATCTGCACGTGCGGGACGAGGATCTGCGGGCACTGACCGCCACCACCTTCACCGGCGAGGAGGGCAGCTCCGCACTCGTGGCGACCTATCTCGCGCGTATGGCACGCGAAGCCGAGGGCTTCGACGACGGCGTCGGCCGCCGGGTGGCCGCCACCGCGCTCGATCTGATGGTGCTGCTCATCGACGAACGGCGCGGTCGCCTTGCCGCCGAGGGCCCGCAGGTGGCCGCGGCCTCCCTTGATCGGGTCAAGGAGCATGTCCTGCGCAACCTCGACGATCCCGATCTGTCACCGTCCAGGATCGCCGAAGCGCACTTCATGTCGGTCCGCTATCTGCACAAGCTGTTCCAGCTCGAAGGCACAACCGTGAGCGGCTGGATTCGGACGCAGCGGCTGGAGCGGTGCCGCCGGGATCTCCTCCGGCCCATGGCCAGAGAGGTGGGGGTGGCGGCGATCGCCCAACGCTGGGGTTTTGTGAATCCCAGTCACTTCAGCCGGGCCTTTCGCACGGCTTACGGTACGACGCCTCGCGAATGGCAGCTCCACGGCCGATCCGGAGCACACTACGGGAACACTTGCGGTGCACTGACGGACAAGTGACCGGCAGCAGCGGCCCATAGCGTGGCGAGCAGGAAAGCATTCACACCACGCAAGGAACTGCAGATGTCTGACACGACGACTCCTGTACCCCCCGTTCTCGAACCCGAAGCCCTCGCCTTCGCCGAGGCGACCGCGAATCCGCCGTACCTGTTCGACCTGCCCCCGGCCGAGGGCCGCAAGGCCGTCGACGAGGTCCAGTCCGGCGCGGTCGACATGCCCACGGTCGACGAGGAGTGGATCACCGTCACGGGCGGCCCCACCGGCAGTGTCCGGGCGCGGATCGTGCGGCCGGCCGACGCCACCGGCACCCTGCCGGTGATCCTCTACATCCACGGCGCCGGCTGGGTCTTCGGCAACGCCCACACCCACGACCGCCTCGTGCGCGAACTCGCCGTCGGCGCGAACGCGGCCGTGGTCTTCCCCGAGTACGACCTCTCGCCCGAGGTCCGCTACCCCGTCGCGATCGAGCAGAACTACGCCGTCGCCCAGTGGATCGTCACCCAGGGGACCACCCAGGACCTGGACGGCACCCGGCTGGCCGTGGTCGGCGACTCGGTCGGCGGCAACATGAGCGCCGCGCTGACCCTGATGGCCAAGGAACGCGGTGACGTCCCGCTGCTCCAGCAGGTGCTGTTCTACCCGGTCACCGACGCGAGCTTCGACACCGACTCCTACCACCAGTTCGCGGAAGGCTACTTCCTGCGCCGCGACGGCATGTTCTGGTTCTGGGACCAGTACACCACCAGCGAGGCCGAGCGCGCAGAGATCACCGCCTCCCCGCTGCGCGCCACGACCGAACAGCTCACCGGCCTGCCCCCGGCCCTCGTCATCACCGGCGAGGCAGACGTGCTGCGCGACGAGGGCGAGGCGTACGCCAACAAGCTCCGCACCGCCGGCGTCGCCGTGAGCGCGGTACGTGTCCAAGGCGTCATCCACGACTTCGTGATGCTCAACGCCCTGCGCCCCACCCATGGCGCCCAACTGGCCATCACCCTGGCCACTGCCACCCTCCGCACCGCCCTGCACCCGGCCTGACCTGCCGCCCCAGCACCAAAGAGGATCCCCATGCCCCAGTCAACCGCTCCCACCATCGTCCTGGTCCACGGCGCGTTCGCCGATGCCTCCAGCTTCGCCCGGGTCATCCCGGAACTGCTGGCCGACGGTTTCCGCGTGGTGGCCCCGGCCGTGCCCAAACCGCAGTCTGATAGGCGACGCCGCCTACATCGCCTCGGTCGTTCGCCAGATTCCGGGCCCCGTGGTCCTGGTCGGCCACTCCTACGGCGGCGCGGTGATCACCGTCGCCGGCGTCGAGGACAACGTGCAGGCCCTGGTCTACCTGGCCGGCTACGCCCTGGAGCAGGGCGAGAGCCTGGGCGAGCTCCAGGGCCGCTTCCCCGACTCGGATCTGGGCTCGGCCCTGGTCTACACGCCCTTCCCGATCGAGGGCTCCACCGAGAGCGGCACCGATGTGACGGTGGACGTCGCGAAGTTCCCCGCGATCTTCGCCGCCGATGTCGAGCAGGACCTGGCCGAGATCCTGGCCGTGTCCCAGCGCCCGCTGGCAGCTCAGGCGTTCGCTGACGCGGCCCCGGCGGCGGCGTGGAAGACCAAGCCCTCCTGGGGCCTGGTCGCCTCGGCGGACCACACCATCAACCCGGACGTGGAACGCTTCGGCTACCAGCGAGCCGGGATGACCACCGTCGAGGTCCACTCCTCGCACCTCGTCATGCTCGCCCACCCCAAGAAGGTCACCGAGCTGATCCGCGAAGCCGCCCGCACCACGGCCCACTGACCACAGCCGTCCCGCCCTCCCGCTGCTGTCGGCCGGCCTCCCCTACCGGCCGGCAGCAGCCCGGGGCAGGCCCCGTCGAGGAGGTCTCAGGAGCGATCAGCCGCTGCTGAACCAAAAGGCCACCCCATGTCCGCGCGTTCGGAACCCTCGACCAGTTCCCACTCGGGCTGTCCCACGACGGCCGCATGCACTCCTGCCGGCGACTGAGCCAGGCTCTGGCCGACACCCAGTTCCTGGCCGAGCACCTCGTCGACACCCCGCTCGTCCGCAGTTGAATCTGCCCGAGCCCGACAGGGCGCTCACCTGGAAGACGAACGCCTCCTGGGCTGTCGTCGGTACCAGCACCGACCACGTCCTCCCTCGGCCGAACAACTCGTCAGGGCCACCCGTGCCAGCGCCCCGTCGCCGAGGCCAATGCTCCGCACCTCTCGGTGATCGCCCGGCCTGCCACCCAGCGGCTACTGCACCTGACAGACACAGCCCCTTGAACCCGGGCCAGCCACGCAACACTCACGCTGTGCAAGCCGGCTTCGCGCACCCCGAGTGTCCCTTCGTGCCGTTTCCTGTACGGGCCGTTTCTCGCCGCCCCGAGGCTGGCGGCTACGCCGTGATCCATGGGGCGCCCAACACCCTGGTCATCGTCCGCCACCGTCTCCCGGGGGCCACCGGGCGACACCACTTCCGGATCCTCGCGTCCAGCCAGCGTCCAGAATTCGACGTCCAGGCGCCCACACAGCCCACCTACGACGCCATCCCCCCGCTGCGGGCTGATGCGTCTGCGCAGGTCAGAGCGACCTCAACTAACGCTGACGGCAACGGAGTCGAACTCACGAGCAGCGGATTCAGCCCCGCGGACCAACGTCCTGAGTCCGTACCCCAGATGAGACGTTTCCGCAGGTCACAGGGGCGCACAGTGGGGCGGGTGGGACTCGAACCCACGGCCGACGGATTATGAGTCTCCGGTGGCGTTGATATGCCTAGTTCCGCCTTATGCCGCCCCCTGTCGGGCGGCATCGGTATGTGCTGGTCACAGAGGGATGGGCACCAGTGCCCACCCTTTCTTGATGCCGCTTCATGCCGCCCCGTGACGGCTACTTCCGGGGCGTTCGGGCCAGCAGCGGGCCAGCAAGAAGGCCCCCGTCACCTGCGATGACGAGGGCCCTGCTGTCCGCCTTCAGGATACCGGTCACGCGTCCGCAGGGGCAGTCTCCTCACGCGACTTCCGGGCCCGAGGCACGACCAGCGCCGCCTTCTCCGCGATCTCCAGATCGACCTCCTTCAGCAGGCTCGTGTACGTGTTGGACGTCAGCCTGATGTCGTCGTGCCGCAGCGTCTCCTTGATCGCATGCAGGTCTCCCCCGCCCGCATGGATCAGCGTCGCCGCGCAGTGCCTCAGGTCCCGCAGGTTGATCGGCGGCAGATCCGCGCGCCGGCAGACCCGGCGGAACTCGTCCGACACCTTCTCCGGATGCAGCCACCGGCCGTCGACGTCGGTGAACGCCTTCCCGGTGTCCGTCCAGTCGTCCACCTTCTTGCCCGTGGCGCGCTCCCGGGCCGCGTGCTCGTTCCACGCTTCCCGCTCCGCCGGCTGCCGGTCGCGGTGCTCACGCAGCACCGCCACGTTCAGCGAGTCGAGGGCGATCGTCGCCGCGCTGCCGTCCGTCTTCGGCACCCCTTCCTCCGGCGTCCACTGCCGCACCACGATGTTCTTGGCGATCGTGATGGCGTGCCCGTCGAGGTCGACGTCCCGCCAGTCCTGCCCGACCGCCTCACCGCGGCGCAGGCCCCGGAACGCGACCAGGTGGAAAAAGGCGTACAGCCGCGACGACTCCGCCTCGTCGAGGAACGCGCCGATCTGGGCAGGCGTCCACACCATCACCCCGCTCGGCTTCTCCCCCGTCTTCCGCCAGTGCTCGACATGCTGGTCCGTCCACAGCACGGCCTTCGGCCGCTTGCCCGAGGCCAGCTCCAGATGGGAGGCAGGGTTGAAGGTGATGAGCTGCCGCTTGATCGCCGCGTTCAGCGCCGTGCGCAGCGTCGCCCGGATCCGCTGCTTCGTGGCCGGCCCGGTGACGATCCGGTACGGCGGCATCGCGGCGAGCTTCTCCCGCTCGACGGCGAGGCGCGCGGACTCGGCGGCCGGCGGGCGCGAGTTCCTGCCCCACTTCGCCCGCGCCTCCTGCTCTCGGCGGGCCTGGTTCTCGGCGGCCACGGTCTCGTTGGTCTCGTCGACCGCGTCGAAGAACTCCTGGACGTGGGCGACGCTCAGCTTGTCGAGCCGGTAGTGCCCGAGGCCCGGCGCGAGGTGGACGCGGATGTGGGAGCGGTAGCCGTCGGTGGTGGTGCCCTTGGTCTTCTTGGTGGCGACCCACTTCTCAAGCCACTCGCCGACGGTCATCTTGCCGTCGAGGGGGACGCCGACGCCGAGCTTGCGGGACACCTCGGTCGGGTCGGGGATGTCCTTGCGGTCCTTCATGACGGCTTGGAGGAGGTCGCCGACGCGCCGCAGGCCGTCCTCGTCGTCGCCGGGCAGGTCGAGGATGGCCTGGAGTTTGGTGAGGTCGCCCTGTGCGTCGGTGACCTTGGCGTAGCCGGTGCGCCGGAAGGTGCGCCGTCCGCCCTCGGCGGTCGGCGGGAGTTCCTGCCGGATGGCGTGGGAGCCGTGGTTCCTCTTGGTCAGCTGCGGGCACGCGTTGCTGAGCAGCTTCCCGTCCGGGCCGCGGCACTCGCAGCGTTTACTGATGCCGCCAGCGCGGCGAGATGCGGGCATCTGCCCCTCCCTATATGTACAGCCAGATCCAATACCCGACGAGGGGCGCTTCGACTGCGACGCCCTCGTGTTCCAGTGGAAGCGGGGATAGTGGGAAGTCACTTCTCGGCTTTCCGCCCCTCATCATAGAGAGACAAGAAGTGAGCCGGGTCTAGCCCTAGGAATCTCGAATAGGTACGGATAAGAGTGCGAGCAAGTACGTCACCCCCAACGTTCCCAAATTGCCCCTTCTCGATCTCGTGAACAATTCCAGGTCCAACCCGGAGAGCCTTAGAAGCGTCTTGCATCGAAATATTCTTCTCTTCTCGGACGTTCTGCAGGTTCAGACCCAGCTGACGCCAAGCTTCATGCAACGGCTTCTCTCGATACCTTCTGGTCGGCGATCCTCCACTCGGCTTCCATCCTGCATACGTTGAGGTCAAGCCAGCCTGCCGGGCCCGGTGCACCCATGTACGCACAGTGGCTTGAGCCACATCGTGCCGCTCCGCCATTTCTCCGGCCGGATCCTTGGACCCGCCCGCCAAGATCTCCATGTATTCGTCGAGCGCTTCCGCCAGCTTGACCAGTCCGTTCCAACTGCGCGCGGAACCCTTACCTTCCCCTGGATCCAAATCAGGGCGGACTCGGCGGACCATTTCAATAGCCCGCTCTCGCCTGTTTCGCGACATATGGAAAAGGCTAACGGCCTCCTCTTCCGGATCCCCTGCCCCGTGCAATGGGTTGCCGTCAATTAGCCGCTGATACTCACCCGGCTCTAGCGGCACCGAAACCGCGGCAAGGCTGCGCTCCATGAACGCTTGCTCAACTGCAGCCTGGGCAACACGGTCCCACCTCGCTAGGGGTAGGTCCTTGATGACACCGGGCCCGAAGCGCGCCACTCCCTCTGGACGCTCCGCCTCCAGCAGCGTGACGGAGAACCCAATCTGCTCGATGCGAGGCAGCTCGTCAGGCACGAGGTACTGAAACGCCGCCCGGATCCCCGGATGATTGGCGTCTTGGATGGCGACGTGAGCCACTTCCCGTGCGGCAGCGCCGTACGACGATGTGGCCTCGAAGTCGACCGACACTGTCATCTGCTGATTGCTGTCGTGGGGGGCGTCGCCGACGGGGCCCTCATGGGTGCCCTGCTGGTCGGTCATGCCCCCATCGTGGGGAACCGGGAACGATTACGCAACACCCCTCCTTGGGCGTTGCGCGAATGTGTTGAAACTTGTCGCCGCGAGTGTTGCAATTTGATGTGAAACGACAGCGGAGTCTTGTTGCGAAACTGTCCTCCGCTGGAGTCTCATGTCCTCATGACACCGGAACAACTCCGGACCGTCGGTGAACTACGGCACCTCGCAGTCACTGGGGAGGCGCGGGCACTCCGCGAGTCTCTGCACATCGGGCTTCGAGAACTCGCACGCGTCATCGATGTGAGTCCATCGGCCCTCTCCCGCTGGGAGAACCACATCAATCTGCCGCGCGGCGAACACGCCCTGAAGTGGGCTGCAGTCCTCGGAGTCAGGGTCAGTACGGAGGAAGCACAACATGACTGACCGCACCGCAGTCCGCCGTAAGGCGCTCTCTGTCGCCGAGGTCTTCCAGCTCCCCGCCATGGTCGACGGCTGGCCTGACGCCGCCGCTGCCTGCGGAGGCATTTCACGCACCGTCTGGTACGAGCTCGTCGCCAAGGACGAGACACCTGTGCCGGTCGTACGCATCGGCCGGTCCATCAAGGTCCGGCGCCAGAGCCTCATCGACTTCCTCGGCTTGTCCGAGGAGACCGGCACCGCTCCGACGTACCAGGCCGGAGCGCCTGCCGGGAACGGCGAAGGGCCCGGGTACCAGCCGGGCCCTCCAGTCGAGCAAATCCGCACTCCCACGCAATGAGAACGAGGAACAGCTCTATGGACAAGCTACAGCTCACAACCTCGGGCAGCACGTCCCCCTCCGCCGAGGAGATGTTCGGCTGCGTCATCGCCGCGAATCTCGACCGGCTCGACGAGGCCATGCCCTCCGTGGTCGACAAGGCCATGCGGGAGGTCCTCCCGCACCGGTACACCCCCGAGCTGGCGCGGCAGATCGCCGACGACATCATGGCCCGCCTCCGCAGAGCAGCCGCGCCCGAGCCGCTCACCGCGCGGCAGCGCGGCACCGAGTGGATGCTCCGCTGGAACTGCCCCCCGTGGTGCATCAACGACCACACCGACCCGACCTCCCCCGAGTTCCACAGCGCCGCCCCGGTCGAGACCGACCTGCGCACCACCCACCTCGAAAACGGCCTCAACGACTCGCCCTGGCTGACCGCCGAGGTCGTGGCTTTCAGCGACAAGCCGCAGGCGTACGGCCGTGAGACCCGGGTGCTGCTGGGGTACGGCGACCACCTGGCCGAACTCACCCCGGCCAAGGCGCGCAATGCCCTGGAGGCGATGCGCGGTTTCGTCCCCCTGCTGGAGTCAGTGGTCGACCTGGCCGACGAGATCGCCGCAGACGACTTCGAGGGCGACCCGGAGATCGCAGCGGCCGACAAAGAGGCCGAGGACCGCCGTGTCGGGCGGATCACCGGAGCAGCAGCGTGACGGCCACGCCCAACACCGTGACGGCCGGGGGTGTGCCGCTCGTGGGCACCCCCGGCCGCCCGGCCCGCACCATCACCACCAGCAGCCAGGAGGCGGCGTGAACGAGCAGCCCATCCGTATCAGCCTCTCCGAGTCCAGCGGCCCCATCCCCGGCGGACCCATCGCCTCCGCCGACGGCACCGTCTTCCAGACGACCGCATGGGCGAGCACCTGCCCCGGCTGCGGCAAGGTCCCCGAGGCCGGGCAGAAGATCACCAAAATCTTCTACGCCTGGTGGCACGGAAACTGCGGCGCTGCCTACCTCCGCAGTACAGCCGCAGACGAGGCGTGGCTGGCCCTCGCCCACCAGCTGGAGCGGGCCCCGTCCCGGTTCAACAACGCCGAGACCAAGGCCATCGTCCGCAACCTCCTGCGCATCGCCGGCGCTGCTCGCACCATCCCTGAATCCCCGGACTGCCGTCGCGTCCACGGGGACAGCGCGATCGAGCGGGCGCTCCCCGCGGACGACGAGACCCAGTTCGCGGACGTCATCGACGGGTTCCACCAGTCCAACCTCTACGCGGCGTTCCTCCAGGTCGAGCAGCGCTACCCCGACGAGCTGCCGGTCGTGGCCGGCGTGCGGATGTGGGCCCTCCTCGACCGCGAGCAGCAGGCCCGCTACACGAACCAGGTGCTCGGGGCCTACGTCGAACTCGCCCGGATCCAGCGCGCCGAAGAACGAGAGGAGGGGTGGTGACCCGTACTCCGCAGCAAACGTTCTGGTCGGACCAGGCCCTCGCCGCCGCGCGGGAGACCGCCGCTGACCCGAGCCTCGTGCCGGTCGCCATCACGGCTGCCAACGGCGAACAGTGCACCTGGTGCGACTGCCCCCTCGGCCCGGACTCCCCGCACAACCAGCGCGGCTACGTCTGCGGCGGCTGCCTGGCCACGGCGACGAGCGTCGTCAGCACCTTCACCGGCCCGAGCCTCCGCTACGACTTCCCGGCCTGCGACCGGCACACCGCCGACATCGTTGCGTCCATCGCCCAGGTCGTAGGAGGTGCCCGGTGACGGACTACAGCCCGGGCGAGTGCCCGGCAGACGAGCCCGTCGGCTACGTCCCCGAGGACCTGTACGTGCAGCGGGCCGCCGAGCGCGGCCGTCACGAGGTCGTCCTCGGATCGATCCGCGCCCACCTCGAAGAACAGCCCACCCCGGTCGCCGTGCTCTCCGCCGTCCGCCGGTGGATCAACGACGTCATCGCCTTGGGCGACCAGGTCGCCAAGACCAAGCGGCGAAACCCCGGCTGATCGGGGAAGCGCTGCGGCCCCGGGCCCACCCCCAGGCCCGGGGCCGTCCGCGCACTCACGAACCTCACTGGCCCCGCTCGTAGAAGAGAGCACCGTTCGTGAACAGCACGACCACCGTCCTCCCGCTCTTCGGGGAGGACACCAAGCAGGACCAGGCGAACATCCAGCCGCCCCCGGTCCAGCTCGGCATGGCCGCCGCCGCGGCCCGCCTCGTCGCCTACCGCGACACCCAGTTCGCGGACGACGAGCCGCGCACGCTGCTCGTCGTGGACTGCCCGTTCTGCGACCACCAGCACGTCCACCCCGCCGGCCTCGCCTCGGCGCCGCGCGTCTGCCCCCGGCGGTCGCGGTGCGTCGGCCGGCCGACCGGCTCCTACTACTTCCCGGGGGTGGACCAGTGACAGCCCTCCTCAACGTTCCGGCCGACCTGCCGAGTGCGGCAGTCGCCTACGCGACCGCGGGCATCCGCGTGTTCCGCGTCCGGCCGGACAAGGCCCCGTTCGCCAACTGCGCCCGGTGCAGGCCGCCGACGGAGAAGCGGCCCAACCCGTTCTACATCGAGCACCGCCCCGAGGAGTGTCGCTGCACCGCACGCACCTGCCACGGGTTCCACGCGGCGACCACCGACGTCGACCTCGTCAGGCAGTGGTGGGCCGAGCAGCCTGACGCGAACATCGGCGCGCCCTGCGCGTTGAACGGGTGGGCCGTCCTGGACGTCGACCCCCGGAACGGCGGGCACCTGTCCCTGTCCGTCTTGGAGAAGCGCATCGGCTGCCTGCCCGGCACCGTCATGCAGCTCACCGGAGGCGGCGGACTGCACATCGTCTACCGCACGCCCTCCGTCTCCCTGCCCGGCACGCTCGGCCCCGGGCTCGACGTCAAGCACAACGGCTACATCCTGCTCGCCCCGTCTCTGCACAGCAGCGGAGGGAAGTACCGGTGGTCCGGGCACGGCCGGTTCCTCCAGCCTGGTGCGGGCTGGCCCGCCGTGCTCACGCCGCAGGCGCGGAGGGCGGCAGCGTGACCGCCTCCGACGCGATCCAGGAGGGCGTAGACGCGGCGCTGGCCAAGCTCCACGGCGGCGGCCAGCCCCGCGGCACGGGCTCGTTCACCGTGCAGTCCGAGCGCCTGGACGCGTACACCCGCAAGGCGCTGCAAGACGAGTGCGATCTGATCGTCAGCGCCCCGGACGGCGACCAGAACAACACGATCAACCGGGCCGCGTTCAACGTGGGCACGCTCGTCGGCGCGGGCGCGCTCTCCGAGGGCGAGGCCCGCGAGGCACTGCTGTCGGCCGCGCGTGCGGGCAACCACCCCGAGGGCCGGGCCCGGCCGAGCATCGACTCGGGGCTGCGCGCCGGCGCCGGGAGCCCCCGCCATCCGTGGCCCCCGGTGTCCCGCGCCGACGAGGCCGCGGACTTCCGTGCCCTGATCGACGCGCAGGGTATCGACTGGAGCGACCTCGAGAACGAGTTGCCCGTCGACGACGAGGGCTTCGACGACGCCGACGCCGAACAGCCTGGCGGGCAGGGCGCAGCCCGGGTGCCCGGGCTGATCCCCGAGGAGTTCTACGCGGCCCGCCCCCAGCTGCGGCACATCCGCCAGGCCGGGCACTCCCGCAGCCGGTCCGGCGACGTCGCCGTCCTGTCTGTCCTCACCCGGCTCTCGTCCCTGGTGTCGCACCGCATCCGCGCGGATACCGGTATCGCCGGGTACGCCTCGCTGAACCTGTTCGGCGGGATCATCGGCCCGTCCGGCATCGGCAAGTCGACCGGCGTCGAGGTCGCCGACCGGCTGCTGCCCGCGCCGCCCGAGCTGGACTTCCGAGACGGCCTGCCGCTCGGCTCCGGCGAAGGCCTCGCCGAGGTGTACATGGGCATCGTCGAGGAGGAGACCGGCGAGGTGCGGAAGGGCAGGGGCGGGACCGAGACGCCGGTCACGGTTAACGTCCGCAAGCAGGTGCGGCACAACGCGTTCTTCTACGTCGACGAGGGCGCCACGATCACCCGGCTGATGAAGGAACGGTCCGGCTCCACCCTCGGCGAGACGCTCCGCAGCGCAGCCGTCGGCCAGACCCTCGGGCAGACCAACGCCTCGAAGGACACCAGCCGGTACATCCCCAGCGGCTCGTACAGCCTCGGCCTGCTCGTCGGTTTCCAGCCGGAGACCGTGGCCCCGCTGTTCGAGGAGGTCGCCGAGGGCACGCCGCAGCGGTTCGTGTGGGTGCAGGTCATCGACCCGTCGATCCCCGACGTGCAACCGGAGTGGCCCGGCGAGCTCCGCGCTTGGCGGGACGCGGCCGCCGCACCGCCCGGCGACGAGGCGAGCCGCTTCGTCCTCGTCTCCTTCGACGAGTCCATCAAGGCCGAGCTGCGGGCCGCGGACCTGGCCAAGGTCCGCGGGCTGGTCAACCCATCCGAGCTGAACCAGTTCGACTCCCAGGCCCCGGTCATGCGGGTGAAGCTCGCCTCGCTCCTGGCCATCCTCGACGGGCGGCAGCACGTGAACGTCGAGGACTGGCAGTTGGCCCTGATGCTCTGGGAATCCTCGTGCGCCACGCGTGACGCGATCCTCGCCTACAGCGTGGCGCAGCGCCGCCAGGAGCAGGAGCGGCGCACCGTCTCCCGCATCGAGGAGGAGGTTCGCGTCGACCACGCGAAGCAGCTGGCGGAGGAGAGGCGGACGGATCGGGCCACCGAGAAGCTCGCGCTTCGGATCTCGGCCCACGTGCACGCGAAGGGGCCGTTGCCCCGCTCGGCACTGCGGGAGCGGGCGGCTGGCAAGGAGAAGCGTCTCCTGCCGGACGCCTACTCCTACGCGTTGCTCCGCGAGTGGCTGATCGAGGCGGATGGACGGTTCGCTCCGGGCCCGGTTCCCCCGTCGTGAGGAGGGGGGAACGAGGGGGGGGAACAGCGGCAGGGGGGAACGGCTTTCTCCCCCCTCTCTCCCTCACTCGGTGACGGATCTCGTTCCATCCCGCAACTATTGCACGCGCAACCAATCGCCTGAGCTGCACAAATAGAAGATCAAGATCAATAACTTCTCGACTCGCATAGCGCGCGACCCAGAAAGCGCGAGGGGGGGAGAAACCTGTTCCCCCCTGTTCCCCCCCCAAGGAGATCTGATGCCCGACTTCATCCCCGCCACGGCCGGCTGGTACGTCGAAGAGACCGAGGACGGCGAGACCAGCCTCGACCCCGTTCTCGCCTGGAAAGCCGCGACCGACAAGGACGGCGACGACATCCTGCTGCCGTTCGTCGACGCCGGCCCCGGCTACCCGCCCCTCGTCCTCACCGAGGACTCGTTCAAGCACTGCAACCGCCGCGTCGTCTACCGGCCGTCGCACGACCCGGGGCGGGCCGAGGCGTGAACGTCGACGACATCGTGGCCGAGAAGATCGCCGCCGCCCGAGCCCGCGCCGAAGCCGCCAAACGCCGGCGCGCAGCCCTCGCCGCCGCCCGGCAACGCGGCCTCGCCTTCCGGCACGCCGCCAAGCTCCGCAACCTCGCCGACGCCGAGCAGCACCAGGACGCCGAGGACGACCAGGACCACGACGACGAAAGGGCCACCCAGTGACCGACATCCTGACCGCCTCCGAGAGCAACGCGCTCACCGAGCACGAAGCCGTCATCGAACGCGGCATCCAGACCTTCTACGAGGTCGGCATGGCGCTCGCCGACATCCGCGACCGCAAGCTCTACCGAGCCGACTACGGCACCTTCGAGGAGTACGCCCAGCAGCGGTGGAACATGAGCCGGACGCGCGCCTACGAGCTCATGAGCGCGAGCGCGGTCGTGTCCGCAATTGCGGACACCGAGACGCCCGCACCCGCCAATGAGGGACAGGCCCGCGCGCTCTCCCGGGTGCCCGAACCAGAGCGGGCGGCGGTGTGGGCGGAGACCGTCGAGCGCACCGAGGGCAAGCCCACCGCGGCCGCCGTGCGCGAGACGTATGAGCAGCGGCAGCCCCCCAAGCCGCAGCGTGCAGCGAAGCCGGTGGAGGAGCACATCGGCTTCTACCGCGTACACCCGTTCCTGGCCCTGTTTCCGTGGGCCGACGACGAGCTGTTCGCGTCGATCGTGGACAGCATCAAGGCCATCGGCCTCCTGCATCCGATCGTCCTCACCCATGACCGGAAGACCATGGTCGACGGCCGCATCCGGTACCGGGCGTGCGAGGCCGCTGGAGTCGAGCCCAAGTTCACCGTCCTCGGTCCCCACTACACCGAGCGGATGGTCCTGGACGTGATCTGGTCGCTGAACGTGGTCCGCAGTCACGCCAGCACCGTGGAACGGACCATGGCGCTCGTCGACCTCCAGGCCAGCATCGAGCACCCTGCGCGTCCTTGACCCGCACGCAACCGGCCGGGCCCGCGGTTATCGGGCCCGGCCTCCCGCCAAGCATCCCGCGACTGACCTCCTTCAAGGAGGCCTGTCGCCGAACCCGAAGGAGTCCGCCATGGCCGGCGAGACCGTCATCACCGTCGTAGGAAATCTGGTCGACGACCCCGAGCTCCGCTTCACCCCGGCCGGCGCGGCCGTCGCCAAGTTCCGCATCGCCTCCACCCCGCGCGTCTACGACAAGCAGACCAGCGAGTGGCGCGACGGCGACGCCCTGTTCCTCACCTGCTCGGCGTGGCGGCAGGCCGCCGAGAACGTCGCCGAGTCCCTCACCAAGGGCGTCCGCGTCATCGTCCAGGGCCGGTTGAAGCAGCGGTCCTACGAGGACGGCCAGGGCGTCAAGCGCACGGTGTACGAGCTGGACGTCGACGAGGTCGGGCCGACCCTCGCCCGGGCCACCGCGAAGGTGACGAAGAACCCGGCGGGCGGCGGGCAGCGGCAGGCAGGTGTAACACCCGGCCAGGGAAATGTGACACCTGACCCGTGGTCCACGGCCCAGCCCGCCAACGGCCAGCCGCAGAACGGCGGCTGGGGTGGCGGCCAGCAGCAGCCCGCCGCGCAGGGCGCCGGGTACTCCGATGAGCCCCCTTTCTAGGAGATCGACATGACCGACCACGAGATCCAGCTCCTCGCCATCGGCGTCGCCATCGGCATGGACCTGATGCTGCTCCTCCAGCTCGCGTTCGGGATCCTCGACGACCGCCGCGACCGCAAGGCCGCACGCGCCGCCGAGGCCATGCTCGATGCCGCACGCAAGAGGGCCGAGGCGTGAGCGCGTGCGAGCTGTGCGGGGAGGAAGCCGGCGGCCGGTACCTGTGCGAGCGGCACACGGTGGAACTCGCCGTGCGCCTGCTCCAGCTGCCCGCGCTCGACGACGAGCTCGTCATGCACCTGGTGCCCGCCGCCGCCGGGATCACCGAGGCCGTCACCGGGCGGGGCTCCGGCCCCAGGTCGCCCATCAACGAGGGCGTCCTCGACCTGATGCGGGCCAACCGGGCGGCCCAGGTGATGCACTCGTGGCGCGTCGACGTTCAGCGTGA
The DNA here is from genome assembly GCF_053594615.1 of Streptomyces sp. NPDC001858. Taxonomy (NCBI): domain Bacteria; kingdom Bacillati; phylum Actinomycetota; class Actinomycetes; order Kitasatosporales; family Streptomycetaceae; genus Streptomyces; species Streptomyces sp. NPDC001858. The sequence goes on along the minus strand of NZ_JBSFEV010000003.1, from coordinate 229,879 downwards.
GCGTTGGCCCGAGCGCTCGGCGCCGCCCCCGGCCGGGCTGGCTGCGGACTGCCGGTGGCTCGGCATGGAACTGGACTGGATCGTTGCGAGCTATCCGGCGACCGGCGACCTGGCGCGCGAGGTGCGCGACCTGGAGGCGGAGTTGCGGTCCCTCGGCGCGGAGCCGGCCCGGCCGCGGGAAGGGCGGTGCATCGCGGTGACCGACGACCGGGGCACGGTGTGCGGCGCTGTGCTGTCCCGAGGGCCGGGCAACGTCGTGCGCTGCCGGTGGTGCCGGACGGAGTACCGGACGGAGCAGGATCTCCTGCTGCTGCGGCACTACCAGCCGAAGGCGTCGGCGTGATCCGCTTGTATCCCACCCCGGGGTGGGATACGGTTCTCTCAATGGACGCCAAGCCCTGGCGGGAACGGGTCCACGAGGAAGAACAGCTGTTGGAGCAGCTGCGCACCCTCGCCTCCGAATCCGCCACACGACGCGCCGCAGCCCTACGCGACGGCGTAAAGGAACTCGGCTCCGTCGCCGAGGTCGCCCGCGATCTCGGCCGGAGCTGGAACGCCGTCGACAAGGCGCTCAAGAAGCAGGACCGCAAAACCGCGTCCAGCACGGACGCCACGACAACCAAATAAACAACGAGGGCCGGACAGCAGCTCTCCACGGTGTTGGAGCACCGAGGAGGCGCGCGCGCCGTCCGACCCTCTAGCCCACACGAACGAGATCGGACCTCGTCGCATGGACCAGCAAAACCTTAGCGCGCCCGCATGCGCGCAGATCAGCCCCGCCCGCCGCCTCATCGCCGCCGGATTCATCCGCCGCGAGGCCGGCCGCACCATCACCGTGCGCGCCACCCCGGCCGGCGTCACCGGCAGCATCCGCAAGGCGGGCGCCCGATGACCATCAACACCCCCGCGCAGCAGCTCAACGAGCGCTTCACCGCGATCTACGCCCAGTTCCAGCCCCGCATCACCCGCCTCGTCCAGCACGAGGTGCGTGACGCGAACCTCGCCCTCGCTGAGGACCTCACCGCCGACGCCTTCTTCCGCGCCTGGCTCGACCTCCACAAGTGCAAGGCGACGACGGACGGCCAGATGTACGCCTGGCTCGCGACCGTCGCCCGCCGCACCGTCGGCCAGCACTACCGCGTCAAGAAGAACACCGCCGAGACGCCCGTCGACACCGGGCATTGGTCGTTCGCGAACTCCAACCTCACGCCTTCCGCGTCCGGCGCCTACGAGCCCGTGCGCACCGGCTTCGCCACGGCCAGGATCGGCGGTGGCCAGTGAACAAGCCCTGCTCCAGCCTGGCCGCTCTCGACGCCAGCAACGGCGAGCTCCAGGCCGCGGTCCGCACCGCACAGAAGATGCTCGCCGCCTACGGCGACAGCAGCGGCTTCGACGAGTTCGGATACGCCCAGGCGCACGGCGCGCTCTCCGAGTCCCTCCGGATCCTGCTGCGCGCCCTTGACGCCGAGCCGACCAGCGACTTCCTGCGATCGCAGGAAGTCACAGAGAGCAACAAAGTTCGTGTCACGAACATTAAGGAAGGCGCCGCACCCCGCTGCCCGGCCGCGCATCCCGAGGACCCCACCCCGTGCGGCGGTCCGGTCGTTGTGACCGTCCTCGACCGCGGCAACGCGGGCGCCCACGGCTGTGAACACCACGCCGCCCGGCTCCTCGCCTCCCTCGACGGCGGACGCGTCTACGCCCTCGGCACCTCCCCCGAGGCCGCCGCCATCCGCGTCTTCAAGGCCGCCGCCGGCACCCGCCCCTACCCCTGGGTCGAGCGAGGTGACCGGTGAGTACCGAGCCCCGCATGATCACGCTCACCACCGCCGATCGCGGCGACGTCACCATCCCGTGCCCGACCTGGTGCGTGGGGCATGCCCACCACGACCCCGAGGCCGGCCTCATCGACCTCATGCACTGCGGGCCGGCCGTGGAGTGCACCTTCCTCGGCATCGAGGTGTTCACCGCCGAGCTCGTCGCCTCCCCCTACGCCAGCACCAGCCTGCCGCGCCTCGGCGGCCGCACCCCCGGCGTCTCCATCCACCCCCTCGACAGGACGCTCGACCCGACCGACCTCTACAGCCTCGCCGCCGCCCTCGACAGCTACTCCGACCGGCTCCGCGACCTCGGCGACCGCCTCGCTGTGATCCTCGACGGAGGCGACCAGTGAAGCGCGATCCGCTGCTGTGGGCCGCGCTCGCCGCGGTCCTCGTCGTCCTCGCCTCCGCCGAGTACAACCTCGCCGTCGCATGCGGCTTCGGCCAGTACGTCGCCGCCGGCGTCCCCGCCGCCCTCGACGTCTACGCCCTCGCCGCACTCCGCGCCCGCCGCGACGTGTTCACGGTCGTCCTCACCCTGATCGCGGTGAACGCCGCGTCGCACCTCGTCGAGGTCGGCCTGCTGCCCGTATCCGTACCCCTTGTGGTCGGCGTCTCGGCAATCGCCCCGCTCGTCCTCTGGCGGGTACACCGGCTCAGCGAGCAGCACCCCGAGCCCGTCGACGAGCCGACCGTATCCGCCGTATCCGAGGCGTACCCGCCCGTAGAGGTACACCGGGATGCACACGCCCCCGAGCCCGTCGAGCAGGCCCCGGCGATGCCCGTCCTCGGCCCGTTCGCCAGCCTCGAACAGTTCCCGCGTATCACCGCGTACCCCGAGGTGTATCCCGGGCCTGAGCAGGACGAACACGAGCGCACCGACGACGACACACCCGCTCCGGACGCGTCCACGGATACGGCGGATACACCCCCGCTGCCGCCCGGATACGAGCGCGCCGACGGACGCCAGGACGAGCTCACCGTGCGAGCCCGCGAGGACTTCGAGCAGCTGCTCGCCAAGGGCCGCGCACCCTCGATCCGCTCCCTGCGGGATACGTACTCCATCGGCCAGCCACGCGCACAGCGCATCCAGAGCGAGCTGACCCGGGCGTGATCCTCGCCGCGTTCTTCGCCGGCACCGCCCTCCTCGCCCTCCTCGGGCTATGCGCCATCGCGCTCCACGACGTCCCCCGCATCACCGGGACCGTCGCCCTCGTGCTCACCCTCGCCGCGCTCGGCGCGGCCGTCCTCCGCTGAAGGACCAAGCTCATGAACTACATCACCGCCGGCGGCGTGACCGTCGGTCTCCTGATCCTCACCTACCAGGCCGTCACCTGGTGGCCCGGCCGCAAGGCCCTCATGAAGGACCCCGTCAAGCACGCGTCCAAGCTCCTCCCGTTCCTCCTGTCCTGGAGCTACGGATGCCTCACCACCCTCGGCATCGGCGGCCTCATCGGCACCGCGTCCAGCGCCGTCCTCGGCCTGTCCAACTGGCTCGGCGACGCAGCCCTGGTATGGGGCGTCGGCGAGAGCGGCGGGCAGCTCGCGGCCGCGACGACGTTCGTGCCGCTGTCCGGCCCCGGCGCCTGCCTGGTCCTGATCCTCACCGCGGGGTTCGTGGCGGCCGTGAAGAAGGCGGGCGACGGCGAGGCCGGCGTGCTCAAGCGCGGCGCGTGGTGCGGCATCACCCTCGGCACATCGGCGGGCGTGGCCGGGTTCGCCGCGGTGCCGCTCGCGCTCGCCGCGAACTGGCTCGGCGACCACGTGTACGCGGCCCTGTGATGGCGGCCGAGGAAGAACCGTCCCGCGCGGCCGGCGGGTGCGTCCTGGTCGTCCTCGCCGCGACCGCGGCGGGCGCCGCCTTCGCCATCGACGAAGCGGTGGGCATCCTCGCCGTGGTCCTCGTCGGGTGGGGCGCGCTGTACCGGTCGGCCCGCCGCATGTCCGATTCGTCCGCCACTCCCCCACCGGGGGAGGACCGCCCCTCCTGCCGCGAGTGCGCAGGTCACGAAGTCGTCAGCGTCACCCCTCTCACAGGCCAGAAGGGGATGTCGATCTACAAGGTGGAGCTGCCCGACCGCCCCGGACACACCCACGTGCACATCGCTGGGGAGGTGACCGAGACGTGATCACCAGACTCCTCGAACTGGTCCCCACCTACTGCGCCAAGTGCGGCTGGTGGACCGAGAACTGCGGCCACTGAACCCGCCGAGACCAGCCCCACCGCACCCACCGCGGTGGGGCTCTCCCGCATCACCGGGCATGGAGTCGTCAACCAGCCGATCTGGCTATCAAAACGCGCGGTCGCCATCAGAACCCCAGACACTGAAGCCAGTGCCGCCACAGGCTTGGCCAGCTAGGGACTGACCGATGACTCCAGAGAAGCCAAGAAAACGCCGCACCTTCTGGCTGGCGATCATCTCTGCTGCTGGCCTCACCGTTGGCGGCCTCCTGCTGTCAGCGTCCCTGGTGAACTCGGATTCACATCCGGCAGTCGAGGCTTCTCCAAGGCCGCCCGCAACCACCACCCAGCGTCCGACGCCATCAGCCTCAACCGAGAGTGGCACCCCGACACTGTCACCGGCCCCCGACGACAGCGACAACGCGCAAAGAACCGCGCCGCCCGCCCCCGACAGCAGCGACGGCACGCAAGGAACTCCCCCCGCACCACCTCACGAAAGCGAGGACACCGGCGAACAAAACAGTCGCCCGCCATCGCCTTCCGAAGCTGATTCAGAGTTCCCCTGGCTCCCTTCCGACGGGGTCACTGGCGAGGTCGCCGCCTCAGACAAGGAAACGGGGGCAGTGGAGCTAATCACTGCAGTTACGGGCGCCGTCACGGCGCTGGGAGGCGCATGTGCGGGTGTCGCCGCCCTCATCACCGCGAAGCACACGGCGGCAGCCGGACGGGCGGAACAGGGCACCAGCCGCAACCCGCCAGCTCCTTGACCCGGCGCATCATGGACGCATGACCACCGCGCTCATCCCGCCCGGCTACTACGGCACCATCGACGTCGCCCGCGCCCTCGGCAGCACCCCTGGCGGCGTCCGCAACCTCGTCTACCGCGGCCGCCTCCGCCGAGCCGGAGGCACCGAACGGCACCCCTGGTACCGCACCGAAGACGTCGCCGCACTCCTCGCCGAACGCCAAGCCCGCCAGGCCGCTTGACCGCAGGTCAGCCGCCGTGTGACGATCCGGGTGTACAACTGTGCCCTCAACCGGCACCACAGACACACGACGAAGCCCCGGCTCGGTCCCTCCAGCCGGGGCTTCGTCGTGTCCGCAGGCCTACTCGCCATCCGTGGCCTCCTTCTGGGCGTTCTCGATCCCCACGGCAATATGCCCAGGACCGAAGACACGTGTCGCTGTGTCGCCATCGAACAAGACCTCGAAGTGCCAGATGGGCTTCCGGCGCTCCCGCCCCCAAGACCGGTCCTTGATCACGCCGTCCCGCAGCACTGGCGGCACGGCCTGCGTGTCGAGCATGCGCACCCTCATGCCGGGACGCCACTCGTCGCCCCACCTCTTCTCAACCATGCGCGACAGCACATCACGGGCCGGAACGGAAGCGCCATGTCGAGACGTGCCATGCAGGTCTGCCCCACCCCAGGCTGTCCCACGCTGACCCCGTCCGGGCGCTGTCCCGCATGCCAGGCCGAGGCGAGAGCCCAACGCCCAGCACCCAACACACGCGGATACAACTCGGACTGGCGCAAGGCCAGCGCCGAGTACCTGCGTGACCATCCCTGGTGCGAATGCCACGACTGCTCAGCCCTGCCCATGCTGCAGCGCGACCTCGCCACCGAGGTTGACCACATCGACGGCCTCGGACCGCTCGGCCCGCGAGGCTTCGACCCGACCAACTGGCAGGCCATGAGCAAGCGGCACCACTCCCGCAAAACCGCAGCAGAAACCTGGGGATTCTGACATCACTCCCGGTCACCGACCCAGGGGGGTGACCCCCGGCCGGCCGGGGGTGGAGCAGCGCGGGGGAGGGCGCTGCCTGGTCCGACGGGTTCAGAGGGTCCCCGCTGTCACGCAAGGTGACGGCATGGTGCTGCGCAATGCAGCGCGTTGAAGGAGTGATCGACATGCCCCGTGGTGGAGCTCGCGCGGTCTCCGGACCGGCGCCGGATCCCCGGTCGCTGCGCAGCAGCAGGTCCGTGGACAAGGGCGGATGGAGGACTCTGCCGGCCGAGGGCCGCGGCGAGGCGGCGCCCGAGTGGCCGCTGACGACGGCGTCCGACCGGGAGGCCGTGCTGTGGGATGAGATGTGGGCCAAGCCGCAGGCCGTCGCGTGGGAGGACATGGGCCAGGAGTTGGAGGTGGCGCTGTTCGTGCGGACGCTGGCCGAGGCGGAGCGCGCTGACGGCCGGGTGGACGTGAAGAAGATGGTGCGTGGCTACCTCGACTCGCTCGGGCTGAGCGTGGCGGGCATGAACCGCAACCGGTGGAAGGTCGCCCCGGCTGTGGAGGAGCTGGCCGAGACCGCTCCGGCGGCCGCGCCCGTGCCTCGGTCGTCGGCACGTGACCGGCTGAAGGTCGTGTCCGGTGGCGAAGGGGCCTGACGCCGGGCCCGAGTTCGTCGTCGACTTCCCCACCCTGTGGATCGTGCCCGACTGGATCGAAGCGCACTGCCCGGTCCCGGACGGCTTCCGTGCGGGCGAGGACCTTGAGCTGTATCCGTGGCAGCTGTGGTGCACGGCCAACCACTACCGCGTCCGCCCGGGCGCGAGCGTGGGGCAGCTGGCGCCCGCGTTCCACTACCGGCGCTCGCAGGTGGTGGCTCCGCAGAAGACCGGCAAGGGCCCGTGGTCGGCGACCATCGTCCTGGCCGAAGCCGCGGGCCCGGTCGTCTTCGACGGGTGGGCCCGCGGCGGCGAGCGCTACCGCTGCTCGGATCACGGTTGCGGCTGCGGCTGGTGGTACGAGTACCGGCCGGGCGAGCCGATGGGGACGCCGTGGCCGACGCCGCTGATCCAGTTGACGGCGACGTCCGAGGACCAGGTCGCGAACGTGTACCGGCCGTTGCAGGCGATGGTGAAGCGGGGCCCGCTCGCCGAGATGATGTCGGCCGGCGAGGAATTCACCCGCGTCGGGGACGACGGCCGGATCGACACCGTCACGTCGTCGGCGCTGTCCCGCCTGGGCAACCCGATCATCTTCGCGATGCAGGACGAGACCGGCCTGTACACCACGGCGAACAAGCTGCGCCGGGTCGCGGAGACGCAGCGGCGTGGCGCGGCCGGCATGGGCGGCCGGTCGATGGAGACGACGAACGCGTGGGACCCGTCGGAGAACTCGGTCGCGCAGACGACGTCCGAGGCCAAGGCGAAGGACGTCTTCAAGTACCACCCTCAGGCTCCGAAGTCCCTGTCGTACAGCAACAAGCGGGACCGCCGGAAGATCCACGCGGTGGTGTACGCGGGCTCGTCGCACGTCGACCTGGACGCGATCGAGGCCGAGACCGCGGAGATCATGGAGAAGGACCCGGCGCAGGGCGAGCGGTTCTTCGGCAACCGGTGCGTGGCCGGTTCGGCGTCGTGGCTGGACGGGGCGAAGTGGGCTGCGAAGGCGAAGCCGCGGCGGGTCCGTCCGCTGACGCGGATCGTGCTCGGCTTCGACGGCTCGGACGTGGACGACTGGACTGCGCTGCGCGCGGAGACGATGGACGGCTACCAGTTCACGCCGCGGTACGGGCCGGACGATGCGCCGACCATCTGGAACCCGGCTGACTACGGCGGGCAGGTGCCGCGCGCCGAGGTGCGTGCGGCCGTGAGTCAGGTGATGCGGCGGTACGACGTGGTCCGCGGCTATTTCGATCCGCCGTACTGGGAGACCGAGATCGATGAGTTCGTCGATCTGTACGGGGAAGAGCGGATCATCCGCTGGCACACGCGGCGCATCGTGCAGATGCACTCCGCGTGCGAGCGGCTGCGCACGGACGTGCTGAAGCGCAACTCGGAGGGGGCCGCGTTCACGCACGACGGCTGTCCGATCACCCAGTCGCACATCGAGAACACGCGCGCGGCCGCCCGCCCGATGGACCGGTACGTGCTGCGCAAGGCGAGCCCCACGCAGAAGATCGACGCCACGATCCCGAGCATCCTCGCCCACGAGGCACTCGGCGACGTCATCGCTGCGGGCCTGGCCGAGCGCGAAGTGTCCTACTACTACGGCAGTTGAGGAGGGCCCGATGGCTACGGAGGCGCAGGCTCTCCAGCTGGTCGCGCTGCTGGAGAACGAGCTGATCCGGCGGCGCGGGGACATCGACCGGCACAACGACTACTACCGGGGCAAGCACCCGCTGCGGTTCGCGTCGCAGGAGTTCGCGAAGTTCCACGGCGAGAGGTACCGGGACTTCTCCGACAACTGGGTGCAGGTGGTCGCCGACGCGCCGGTCGAGCGGCTGACCGTCAACGGGTTCCTGGCCGACGGCGAGACGACCGCGGACAAGGATCTGTGGCGGGTGTGGCAGATCAACGGCCTGGACGCCGACAGCCAGCTGGGGTTCCTCGGCGCGGTCACCGGGGCCAGGTGTTTCGTGCTGGTGTGGGGCGACCCCGACGACCCTGATATGCCGGTGGTGACGTTCGAGGATGCCTCGCAGTCGATCGTCGCCTACGAGCCCGGCTCGCGCCGGCTGCGGCGGGCCGCGCTGAAGCGGTGGCAGGACGGCAACCAGGACTACGCCACCCTGTACCTCAAGGACGAGGTGTGGAAGTTCTGCCGCCCGCTGGCGCAGCAGGACAAGTCGCCGCAGATGGCCGACGTCGACGAGGAGCTGAAGCGGTGGACGCCGCGGGAGATGGGCGACGAGCCCAACCCGCAGCCCAACCCCATGGGCGTGGTGCCGATGGTGGAGCTCCCGAACAAGCCGATGCTCGTCGAGGATCCGATCTCGGACGTGGCCGGTGTGGTGGCGATGCAGGACGCGATCAACCTGATCTGGGCGCAGCTGTTCACCGCCTCCGACGCCGCGTCCTTCCCGCAGCGCGTGATCATGGGTGCCGAGCGGCCGATGATTCCGAAGCTGAACAGCGCGGGGGAGATCGTCGGCAAGCAGGCGGTCGACCTCGACAAGTTCATGGTCGACCGGGTCGCGTGGATCACCGGCAAGGACGCCCGGATCGACTCCTGGCCGGCCGCCAACCTGGCCATGTACACCGGCATCATCGAGGTCGGGGTCGGCCACCTCGCCGCGCAGACGAGGACCCCCCAGCACTATCTGATCAGCCGGATGGCGAACATCGCCGAGGGCACGCTGCTCGCCGCCGAGACCGGTCTGGTCAAACGGTGCGACGAAAAAATCTTGTGGTACGGGCAGGGCCTGCGCGAGGTGGCGCGGCTGATCGCCCTGGCCAAGGGCGAGTACGCGAAGGCTGAGGCGCTGCGCTCCGGGCGTGTGCTGTGGGCTGACACCGAGTCCCGCAGCCACGCGCAGATGGCGGACGCGCTGCTGAAGCTGAAGCAGCTTGGGTTCCCGTTCGAGTGGCTGGCCCTGCGCTACGGCCTCACCCCGACCGAGGTCGCCGACGTCGTCGCGCTGCGCGAGCGGGAGGCGGAGATGGATCCGGTGGCCGAGGTCGCCCGCATCATGACCAACGGCCCCGGCCCTGCCGCCGAGCCTGGCGACCAGGACGACGGCGAGGAGGCAGAGCCGGACGAGCCGGACGAGGTGTCGGCGTGAGCCCGACTGCCGCCGCCGACCGGCACGCCGAGTCGAGGCTGCGGCTCGCGGGCGCCGCGTCGAGGGCCGCGCGCCACCTGTGGCTGCAGACCGACCGCAACAACCTGATGTCGTCGTGGACCGGGCTGCTCGCCGGAGTCCTCGCCGTCGTCGCCGCCGGCCAGCTGACCGCGGCGCAGTCGTCCGAGCCGTGGCTGCAGCAGTTGCTCGGCGAGGACCCCGACCAGCCGCAGAGCGACCGCCTCAACCCGTCCGCGCTGGTCGGTGTCGACGGCACCGGCCGCCCGCTGGCCGGTGTGCTGATGGCTCCGGTGTGGTCGGCGCTGCGCCTGGTGACCGCGGGCGCGCCGATCGTGCAGGCGATGGCGCGCGGGCAGCTGCTCCTCGACGCCATCGTGCGCACGGCGATCGCGGACACCGGGCGGGCCGCGGACTCCGTGGCCATGATCAGCCGACCGGCCGTCACCTCCTACATCCGCGTCGTCGAGGCGGGCGCGTGCTCGCGCTGCCTGGTCCTGGCCGGCCGCGAGTACGGGGTGTCCACCGCGTTCGCGCGGCATCCGCGCTGTCACTGCGGGATGGAGCCCGTCACCCGCGAGCACCGGCCCACCGCGCAGGATCCGAGGCAGGCGTTCGACCGGATGTCGGACGCGCAGCGCCTGCGCACGTTCGGCGCGGCCGGTGCGAAGGCCATCGCCGAGGGCGCCGACCTGGCGCAGGTGGTCAACGCCCGGCGGGGCATGGCCTCGGCCACCGTCGAGGGCCGCCGCCTGGCCACGACGACCGAGGGCAGCGTGCGCGGTGAGTTCCGCCGGCGGGAGTTCCGCCGTCTGCAGGGCGAGGGCGCTGTCCCCCGCAGTCGGTCCATCCGCGGGTTCCGCCCGGAGCGGGCCCGCCTCATGCCGGAAGAGATCTTCCGCATCGCCGACGACCGGGCGCACGCCGTGCGGCTCCTGCGTCTGCACGGCTACCTGTACTGACCGCGCGCAACGCGCGGCCGCGTGATCTGAGGGAGCCGCAATGGCCGCCGACAACGAACTCGACGACATCGACCCGGCTGTTCCTGCCGGAACCCTTGAGTACTGGCGGGCCCGCGCCCGGCAGTGGCAGAAGCGATGCAAACGAGCCGAACGTGAGAAGACCGAGCTGATCGCCGAGCTGGAAAGGCTCCGGGCGCAGCCGCCCTCCCAGCGCGAGGCCCGGCGCATTGCCGTCCTGAACGGCGATCTCTACCCAGGGACTGGCCAGCCGCCGCGGTCCCGCTGATCCGCCCGACCTCCCGCCCGCAACGGGACGGGACCGATCCCGCAACGGGAGCACACCGATGGATCTCTTCACCCTGCCCCGCCATGCCCGCCGTCACGCGGCAGGCTGGTCCCACCCCTACCCGGCCGGCCCGTTCTCGCCGGTGTTCTACGCCGACGGCGACGACGATCAGAGCACCGACAACGACGATCAGGACGGCGTCGGAGACGACTCCGACGACGGCCAGGACGACGGCGGATCGGACGACGGCCAAGGCGACGGAGCCGCTGGCAGTGACGGCGACGACGACCAGGACGGCGCTGACGCGCTCGGGGACAAGGGCAAGCGGGCCCTCGCTTCCATGAAGGGGAAGTGGCGGAGCGAGCGCGACAAGCGCAAGCAGCTCGAAGAGCAGCTCGCGCAGAAGGCCGGCGCGGACGAGGCGGAGACTGTGCGCCGCAAGGCGGAGCAGGACGCCCTCGGCAAGGCGAACAGCCGCATCGTGCGGGCCGAGGTGAAGGCCGCGGCCGCGGGCAAGCTCGCGGACCCGGCCGACGCGTACAAGTTCCTCGACCTCGACCAGTTCGAGGTCGACGACGACGGCAACGTCGACAGCGAAGAGGTCGCGGAAGCGATCGAGGAGCTCATCAAGTCCAAGCCCTACCTGGCAGCCGCAACGGCGAAGAGGTTCCAGGGCACTGGCGACGGCGGCGCAGCGCGCAAGGCGGGCCGGCCGAAGCAGCTCACCCAGCAGGACCTCAAGACCATGACCCCCGAGGCGATCGACAAGGCCCGTATCGACGGGCGGCTCGACGACCTCATGGCGGGCAAGTAGCCAGGAGGCAATCCCATGACCGTGCGGAACTTCGTTCCCGAGATCTGGAGTTCGCGGCTGCTCGTCGCGACCCGCAAGCAGCTCATCTACGCTTCGCCGACGGTGGTGAACCGCGACTGGGAGGGCGAGATCTCCGAGGCTGGCGACACCGTCCGCATCACCTCAGTGTCGCGGCCGGCGATCGGCACCTACGTGCCGGGCACTACCACGATCACGCCGGAGAAGCTGACCACCGGCCAGCGCACCCTGGTCGTCGACCAGTCGAAGTACTGGGCGTTCTCCATCGACGACGTCGACAAGCGGCAGGCCAAGTCCAACCTGATCCCGCAGGCGATGAGCGAGGCCGCCTACGGTCTGGCCGACATCATCGACCAGTACGTCGCCGGGCTGTACACGCAGATCCAGGCGGGCAACTTCCTCAACGTGGTCGGCTCCCCGATCGACACGTACACCACGCCGACCGACGCCTACAACAAGGTCCTGGTCCCGCTGCGCACCAAGCTGTCGAAGGCGGACATCCCGAAGGCGGGCCGGTACTGCATCGTGCCCCCGGAGTTCTACGCCTCGCTCCTGCTGGACGACCGCTTCATCGCGGCCGACAAGGCGGCCACCGACCAGGGCCTGCGTAACGGCTTCGTGGGCAGGGCGGCCGGCTTCGACATCTACGAGTCGAACAACTGCCCCGTCCCGACCGGCGACACCACCGTCGTGCAGGCCGGCGTGAAGGAGGCCGTCACGTTCGCGGAGCAGATCAACAAGACCGAGGCCTACCGCCCCGAGTCCAGCTTCAGCGACGCCGTGAAGGGCCTGGCCCTGTACGGGGCGAAGGTCATCCGCCCGGACCACCTGGCCGCCGCGTTCATCAACCCCGCCGCCTGATCGGAGACATGACTCATGGCGACAACCCAGCTCAGCTACACCAACCTGCCGCCCAACAGCGGCGTGGTGAACCCGACCGGCACGACCCTCGTGGCCGCGCCGACCAACGACATGCAGCTCGCCAACGCCTTCCCCGAGCTGACCATCCTGCGCGTCCTCAACAACGACGACGACACGGCCCTGACCATCACGGTCAAGGCTGGTGACCACCCGCCCGCGCTCGCCGCGGGGCAGGGCGACCTGACGGTGTCCGTCGCGTTCGGCACCACGCACTTCATCGGCCCGTTCGAGTCGGGCCGGTTCGTCCAGTCCGACGGCAGCATGATGATCACGTCGTCCACGACGACGGGGACCATCGCCGCCCTCAAGGTCCCGAGGAACACCTGACATGGCCGAGACGATTTACGTCCGGGGCGAGGGCGGGGGCATCTTCGCGATGGACCTGCCCCTGCCCGAGGGCATCCAGGAGCGCCTTGACCGCGGGGCGATCCAGCGCGTCAACACGGACGGCTCCCCCTACTACGGCGCACCCGTAGCAGGGCCCGCGCCGAAGGCGGCGGCCGTGCAGGGCAGCGCGCTGACCGAGGGCATGGTTCCGCGCCCGGGCGCACGGGCGGGCAAGGACGACTGGGTCCTGTGGGCCATGGCCGTGCACGCCATCCCCGAGGCGGACGCCGAGGCGATGACCAAGGCGCAGCTGCAGGAGCTGCCCGAGCAGCCCGCCCCCGCCGCGCGCGCGGGCGACGGTCGGCCGGACCCGGGCGCCGACAAGGCCGCGTGGATCGACTTCACGGTCAAGTCGGGCCGCATGTCCCGCGAGGACGCCGAGGCGTACACCAAGGACGACCTGATCGCCCTGTTCGCCTGAGGCGAGGAAAGGGGGGCCGTCATGGCGCTCGCTGCTCTGGCGACCACGGCCGACCTTGCCGCGCGCGGCCTGACCGTGACAGCGCAGGAGGAGACCGTCGCGGAAACCTACCTCGACGTCGCCTCCACCGCTGTCCGGGAAGCCGCCGGGGTGCCGATCTCACAGACCACGTCCACCGTCACCCTGGAGGGCCCGGCCGCGGAGTGGCTGACGCTGCCCGGCCCGCCCATCGTGTCGGTGGCGACAGTGGAGATCGACGGGGAGGCGGTCACCGACTGGCGGCTGCGCTCCCACCGCCTGTGGCGGGCGGGCGGCTGGTCGCCCGGCTGCGGCCCGTCCGACGTCGAGGTGATCCAGACGCACGGCCTGGCCGTCGTGCCGTCGGACATCGTCGACCTGGTGTGCCGGATCGCCGCGACGGCGCTGGCCGACTACCGGGCCGACCCCGACGGTGCGGGCCTGGCCGCCGGAGACATCCGCTCCGAGCGGATCGGCGACTACTCCGTCACCTACGGGGACTCCGGGCTGATCACCGGCATGGAGCTGCCCGACTACCTGCGCGAGCGCCTCGCCGCACGCTTCGGCGGGGGCGCGGCGCTGGTGACGTTCCGGTGAGGGGCCGCGCGGGCATCGGCCGCTACCTCAACCGCGCGCTCACGGTGTGGCGTCCGCAGACCGACGACGACGGATCCGGCGGCCAGACCACCACGCTCGTCGAAGTGGGCAGCGTCCGGGCGAAGGTCGACCAGCCCACGGCCGCCGAGCGCATCGTCGCCGCATCGACCCTTTCCCGCCACTCGCACGACGTCTACCTGCTGCCCAGCGCGGACGTGCGCCGCGGCGACGAACTGCGCGGCACCGACGCCCTCGGCACCGTGCAGGTGTTCCGGGTGCAGGCGGTCGTCCAGCCGTCCACCCCCGTCTACTCCAAAGCTCTCGTCGAGCTGATCCAGGCAGAAGGAGAAAGCTGATGGCTGACCTCAGCCTCGTCACAGTGCCGGTCGCCACCGGCATCGCCGACATCGCCGCCCAGGCGACCGCCGCGGCCGGCGGCGGCGACACCGCCCCCGTCGGACCCGGCCGGTTCCTGTACGTCAACAACGGCGACGCGTCCTCCAAGACGGTGACGATCGCCACCCCGGGCACGGTGTCCGGGCTGGCCATCGCCGACGTCGCGGTCGTCGTCGCCGCGGGCAAGCACGCCATCATCCCGCTGACCAACGTCTTCCGCGGCTCGACCGGACGGGCGGCGATCACCTACAGCGCTGTCACGTCCGTGACCGTGAGGCCGTTCGAGCTGGGCACCTGATGCCCGGCCCGGAGGGCGGCGGCCTGCCGCGGGCCGAGCCGCAGGAGTGCCGGCGCGAGGCCGAACGGCTCCTCGGCCTGGGTCAGGTCGACGTCGATGTGCCTCAGGCGATCGCGTGGGCGCTCCTCGCCGTGGCCGGTGAACTGCACCAGATCCGCCGGCTCCTCGACAAGCGGAGGTGATCCCGTGGCGCGTCGACGAGGGGCCCGGGTTGAGATCGTCGGCATGGACCGGCTGCAGCGCCGTCTGCAGGAGCTGGTGCCGCAGCTGGAAACGGCCGCCAAGGCGGAGGTAGAGAACTCGGCCGCGCTCATCGTGGGGGACGTGCGCCGCAACGTGCGCGTCGACTCCGGCAACCTGCGCGGCAGCGTCGAGCCCAAGTACCAGAAGGACGGGCTGCAGGTGGAGGTCGGCTGGCGCGACCAGGACGACCTCTACGCCGTCTTCCACGAACGCGGCTCCCGCCGTATCCCCGCCAACCCCACGCTGATCCCCGCGCTGGAGCGTGCCGGGACGCAGCTGGTGCAGCGGCTGAAGGACGAGGTGAGGAGCCGCCTGTGAGCATGCCCGCCTCCGACTCCGCCGTCCTGCCCGTCCAGGAAGCCGTCCTCGCCGCGCTGACGGCGGACAGCACACTGACGGCCCTGGTCCAGGGCGTCTTCGACTGGGTCAAGGAGAACCAGCCGTACCCGTACATCGTCATCGGCGAGGCCGTCGAGACCCCGGACAACACCCACGACAGCCACGGCTCCAACACCGTGATCACGCTGCACGTGTGGTCGAAGTACCGCGGCTACCGCCAGGCCCTGCAGATCGCCGCCCGGCTGCGGGCGCTCCTCGAACACCGGCCGCTGACGGTCGCCGGGCACCGGCACGTGGCCACCTACTACGTGTCGCAGCAGACGATCACCGACCCCGAGCCGCCGGGCGACATCCGGCACGTACCCATCAGCTTCCGGGTCCTGACCCAGGTCAGCCCGTGAACGACGACAGAGAGGATGTGACCCGCCATGGCTGGTGAGGACGCAACCGGGACACTGCTCAAGCGGGACTCCACCGGCGGCGGCGTCTTCGTGACGATCGCGTCCGTCGAGGATCTGTCGGGCCCGTCCCGGTCCCGCAACATGATCGACGTGTCCGCGCACGACTCCCCCGACAAGTACCGGGAGTTCGTCAAGGGCATGAAGGACGGCGGCGAGGTGAGCGCCACCATCAACTACCGCCCGGGCGAGAACACCCACCAGGACCTGGACGCCGACTTCGAAGAGGACGAGCTGCGGGACTACCAGCTCGTCATGCTGCCCGGCGACGACGACGAGCACACCTGGCAGTTCACCGCCGGCATCAGCGACATCTCGGATGAGTTCCCCCTCGACGACAAGATGGGCCGAGAGGTCACCTTCAAGATCTCCGGGAAGCCCACCCTCACGGCCACCGGCTGACGATCACCCCTAGGAGCACTGCCGTGAGCAGCATCAAGGACGCCATCCGCGCCGCGCAGGACATCAAGACCCAGCCGGACGTGGAGATCCCCGAGTGGGGCGTCACCGTCGAGGTGCGCGGTCTGCCGTCCGGGGACTGGGAGGCCTACCAGAACAAGCTGAACAAGCTGCGCTTCCAGGAGGGCCGCAGCGGCGCCGAAATGCAGGTCCGCTCGAACCGGGCGGAGATCGTCGCCAAGGCCCTGTACGACCCGGACACGGGCAAGCTCGTCTTCCCCGACCTGCGCGAGGGCATCGCCATCCTCAGCGAGAAGAGCTCGGGCATGGTCGACGGGCTGTTCAAGCTGTGCCGTCACCTGTCCGGCGAGGACCGGGACTTCGAGCAGAAAGTCCGGGACGCCGAGGGAAACTCCGGCGGCGACCAGAGCTGAGGCTGCTGTACGACCTGTCCATCGCCTACCGGCTGCCGCCGGACGAGGTCATGGCCCGGTTCAGCGATGAGCAGATCGTGCACCTGGTCGCCTGGCAGAACCTCTACGGGCCCGTCACACCGCGCCGCTGGGACGTCCTCCTGGCACGCCTGGGCATGGACGTCACCGCCCCGCACATGAAGAGGGGCGCGCGGCCGAGGCTGCGCGACCACCTCATGGTGTGGTCGCGGGCGGACCGCCCTGCCCGCACCGGCCGGGAGATCCTCGGCATCGTCCAAGGCCTCCAAGCCCAGTACGAGCAGGACGAGCCCCGCCGCGGGCGCCGCTCCCGGAAGGGGACCTGATGGCTGTTTTGGACGAGCTCCTGGTGCGCCTCGGCGTCGACATGTCCGAGGCGCAGGGCGAGGTCGACGAGGGCGCCGCAGGCATCGAGGACCGTCTCAACGGGCTCGCCGCGGCGGGCACGGTCGCCGCGGCCGGGCTCGGCGGCGCGTTCGTCGTGGGCCTGGAGTCCGCCATGGACATCTCCTCGGCCATGACGACGCTGGAGCACGGCTTCGGCCTGACGAAGGACGAGGCCGACCGCGCGGGGCATCTCGCCGGCGAGGTGTTCTCCGCGGGGTTCGGCGAGTCGGTGGCGGGCGTCGCGGACGCCATGGGCGCGGTGATCGGCGCGATGGGCAAGGTCGGCGACTTCACCGACGCCGAGCTCAAGGACATGACCAAGAGCGCGGCCGCGCTGGAGAGCAAGTTCGGGATGGACATTCCCGAAGCGGCCAACGCCGCCGGAGCGCTCATCAAGCAGGGCCTGGTCAAGGACGGCACCGATGCGTTCGACGTGCTGACCAAGGCAGCGCAGACGCTGCCCTCCTCGATGGCCGCGGACATCCCCGCGATCGTCACCGAGTACGGCACCCACTTCAAGCGGATCGGCCTGGACGCGCAGACCGCGTTCGGGATGATGAGCCAGTTCGTGCAGGCGGGCGGCCGGGACATCGACCAGGCCGCCGACGTCCTGCACGAGTTCGCCCGCATCACCTCCGAGGAGACCAAGAGGGCATCGGACGGCTTCAAGGCGCTTGGCCTGGACTCGAAGACGATGCTCGCCGACATCGGCAAGGGCGGCAAGCCCGCCGCGGACGCGCTCACCAAGACCCTCGACGCGCTGCGCGGCGTGAAGGACCCCGCCGAGCGGGCCCAGCTGCAGGTGGCTCTGTTCGGCGACATGGCCGGTGAGGCGGCCGATGCGCTGCTGGCCATGAACCCGCAGACGGCGGCCGCCGCGACCGGTATGGACGACGCGGCCGGCGCGGCGAAGCGCGTCACCGACGGCATGGAGGGGGACCCCGCCCAACAGTGGAACTCGGTCATGCGGACCGTGACCGAGACCCTGGGCACGGCGCTCCTGCCCGTCCTGCAGCTGGTGTCCGGCCTGCTCACGAAGTACCCCGGCCTGGTCCAGGCGCTCGTCCCCATCGTGCTCGCCCTGGCCGCCGGCCTCGCGATCGCCGCGGTCGCGCAGTGGGCGATGAACTCGGCGATGCTCGCGAACCCGATGACGTGGATCATCGTGGCCGTCGTCGCGCTGGTCGCCGCGATCGTGTACATCGCCACCCAGACGGACCTGTTCCAGCGGGCATGGGCGGCAGCGTGGGGCGCGATCAAGGGCGCGGCCGCGGCCGTGTCCGGCTGGTTCACCGGGACCCTCATGCCTGCACTGAAGGCCGGGTGGAATGGCATCAAGGGAGCTGTGGAAACGGTTGTGGGCTGGTTCACCGGGACGCTCGTGCCGACGCTCACCGGCGTCTGGAACGCCATCTCGAACGGCGCCAGCGGCATGTGGACGAAGATCAAGGGCTACTGGAACGGCATGGTCTCGTTCATCACCGGGATCCCGGGGCGGATCAGCAGCGCCGTGTCGGGCATGTGGGACGGCATCCCGAGAGCCTTCCGTAGCGCCATCAACTCCGTGATCGGCGGCTGGAATCGCCTGTCGTTCAGTGTCGGGGGCGGCTCGTTCATGGGCGTCGACATCCCCCGCCTCACCCTCAACACCCCCGACATCCCCTACCTCGCCGACGGCGGCATCACCACGGGGCCGACGCTGGCGATGATCGGCGAGGGCCGCGAGCAGGAAGCCGTGCTGCCGCTGTCGAGGCTGGAACAGCTCCTCAACCAGGGCACGGCAGCGCCGTCGACCCGGCGCGTCCAGCCTCTTGAGGCCCGCTTCACGCTGGCGTTCGAGGGCGCCAACGACCGGTTCGTGGCGTTCCTGCAAGAGATCACCCGTACCGAGGGCGGGGGCTCCATCGTGCAACTGGCAGAGGGGTGAAGGCATGGTGTCGTGGCCGCTGAAGCGGATCGGTGAGGCGTTCATCGACGGGGAGTGGGTGAGCCTGCCCCTGCGCGAGTCGACCCGTGTCACCATCACCCGGGGCACCGGCTCGGAGGGGTCCTCCCCGCGCCCGGGCAGCATGACCGTGCGGGTCAACGACCCCGACGGCACGCTCAGCCCGCGCAACGTAGAGAGCGACCTGTACGGGCTCTTCGGTCGCGGCACCCGTGTCCGGTTCCGGGTCGGCGACGTGCCCGCCGCCCCGGCCGCGGTCATGACGGACACGTTCAGCCGCACCGAGTCCAACGGATGGGGGACCTCGGACTCGGGCACGGACTGGGTGATCTGGGACCCCGTCGGCAGCTCGCCGCCCGCCTCGGAGTTCTCCGTCTCCGGCGGCGCGGGGAAGATCACCACCAGCACGCTGAACTCCAGCCGCTTCATGATCACAGACGGGCTCGACCTCGGCGACTACGAGGCGACCTTCACCATCGCGACCAGCGTGCTGCCCCGGGACAACAACACTGAGGAGGGGCTCGTCTTCACGGCGATGCTGCGGGTCGACCCGGTCGCGGTGGAGGTCTACCTCTGCAACATCTTCCTGCTGCCCAACACCGGCCTGCCCGGCGGCGCGGGCCTGCGCGTGGGCGTGAACATCGCCACCCCGTCGGGGAACCCCTCCACCCCCTTCCAGCAGGTGCCCGGCCTCACCTACAACATCAACACCCCGCTGCGGGTGCGCGTGCGCTGCGAGGGCCCCCAGCTGCGCACGCGGGTATGGGCCGACGGAACGCCCGAGCCCGACCACTGGCACGCCCAGTTCTACGACGCCAGCTACAGCAGCGGCGAGTTCGGCTTCCGCGCTTCCATCCCGGCCGACGACACCGCGGTCCCGGTGACGTTCTCGTTCGACAACCTGGAGATCACACCGCTGCCCGAGGCCGCCGACACCGTCCGCCTGGTCGGCGAGACCAGCGACATCGAACCCTACGAGGACGAGGACGGCCCGGCGTCCGCCTACGTCGACCTCGACGTCGCCGGCGTGCTGCGCCGCTACGACGGCCCGCAGAAACCGGTCCAGTCGCCCATGCGCCGGCGCATCTCCCGCTACGGCGCGCAGGCCTACTGGACGTTCGAGGAGGGCGCGCAGGGCGACGTCTACGTCGCCGAGGTCGGTGAGCAGTCCACCGCGGGCCCGATGCGGGTCACCGGCCTGGACTTCGCGCGGGACAGCACGCTCGTCGGCAGCGCCCCGCTGCCCACCGTCCAGGCGGGCGGCACCCTCATGGCCACGGGCATCACCGGCGAGACCACGGGCTACTGGTCCGTCTACCTCATGGTCAAGCTGACCACCGACGGGTTCCCCACCGACGGGTCCAAGCACCAGATCCTGCGGTTCTCGACGGGCACCGCGACCATGACACTGGCCGCCCAGCTGATCGGCGGCGCCGAGAACATCACCCTGGACGCCGTCACCTCCGACGGCACCGCGCTGGGCTCCACCGCGGAGATCAGCCACGACACCATGCGGGGCCTGGGCTTCCTCGGCTTCCTCGACCGCTGGCAGCTGGTCAAGGTCTACGCCGAGCCGTCCGGCGCGAACACGTCCATCGTGCTCGCGCTGCTCGACCCGAACAACAGCGGCTCCACCGATTCGATCGGCGCGGTGGCCATCGGCGCGGACCGGGTCCGCTCCATCCGGACCACCTTCGGAACCGGCGTGCGGGGCATGGGCATCGGCCACCTCAGCGTCTGGGGCGTCGGCTTCACCACCGCCTACACCTTCAACGGCGACGGGCACCTCGTGAGCGGCGAGCTGGGCATCCCCGGCCTCAAGACCCGCGAGTGGCTGGCGCTGCTGGCCACGGACCAGGCCCTCGCCCTGGACGTCACCGGCCCCGGCACCATGGCGCTGGGCCCCTACGCCCAGTCCCCGGTCATGGCGCTGGTCCAGGCGGCCGCCGACACCGACATGGGCCTGCTCGTCGAGCGCCGCGACGACGTCGGCCTGGAGTACCTCACCCACGAGACGCTGGAGAACAAGCCCGTCGACCTGGTCCTCGACTACACCAGCGGGATGGTCTTCGCGCCGTTCCAGCCGAAGGACGACGACAAGGGCTTCACCAACAAGGTCACCGCCCGCCGGCGGCTCGGCTCGGAGGCCACCGCCGAGCTCGCCGAAGGCCGTCTGTCCACGGCCCCGTTCCCGGACGGCATCGGCGACAAGGGCACCTCGCCCGAGACGATCGTCCACACCGACGACCAGCTGCCCGATCAGGCCGGCTGGCGGCTGCACCTGGGCACGTGGGACGAGATGCGGGTCGCCAGCCTCACCCTGAAGATGGCCAACCGCCGCATGCGGAACCTGATCGACGCCGTCCTCAGGCTGCGCGAGGGATCCCGCGTCCAGGTCGTCAACACGCCCAAGCGGTACGGGCCCGACGGGTTCGACCTCCTGGTGCGCGGGACCAAGGAAGCCCACGGCGAGGGCGTCTTCGACATCACCCTCAACTGCACCCCCTACGGCCCCTGGACCGTCGGCGCGGTCGTCGTCTACGAGGACTTCGAAGACACCGACTACGCGGTGGAGTTCACCAACGGCGGCTCCGCGTCCTGGGCCCGCTCCACGACCCACTTCAACACCGGCGCCTGGTCGCTGCGCTCGGGGGCGATCGCCAACAACCAGGTCTCCAACTGGACAGTAACCGTGCCCACGGGCGCGACCGAGATGCGGTTCTGGTACTGGACCAGCAGCGAGGCCTCCGGCGTCGGCTTCGACGGCGACCGGCTCCTGGTGACCGTCGACGGCGCACTGGTGCTGCGCGCGCAGGGCGCCACGGGGTGGACGCAGAAGATCGTGCCCGTCGCCGGCGCGACCGCCGTGCTCTTCCAGTACGCCAAGGACAACTCGGCGGCCTCCGGTGAGGACGCCGTCCACATCGACGACCTGTCCTTCACCGGGATGGCTCCGGTGCGGGCCGACACCGCGGGCTGCGAGCTCATGACCGCGGCGACGGCCGCCGCGACCGCGCTGACCGTGGTCACCAGGCAGGGCCCGGAGTGGACGAGGTCGGCGATCGAACTGCCCTTCAACCTGAAGGCGGCCGGAGAGGAGATCCAGGCGTCCGCCATCACGTCGTGGGCCGCGGACGCCTTCGGGCGCACGGTGTCCGCCGGATGGGGCAGCGCCGACTCGGGCCAGGCCTGGACTGCCTCGGGCGGCACCGTCGCCACCGACTACGCCGTCGGCTCCGGCTACGGGCAGCACATCCTCACCACGACGAACGTCTCCCGCCGCTCCGGCATCGACCACACCGACCCGGACGTCGACGTCGTCGTGTCGGTCACCACCAGCGCCACCGCCACCGGCGGCAGCCTGTACGGCGGGCCGGCCGCGCGGTACGTGGACGGCAACAACCTCTATTTCGCCCGGGTGGAGTTCACGACCGGCAACGCCGTCCTCGTCGACCTCCGCAAGAGGGTGGCCGCCGCGGAATCCTCCCTCGGCACGTACACCACCGGCATCACCCACGTCGCCGGGACCTACGTCCGCTGCCGCCTGCAGGTGTCCGGCAGCCTCGTCCGCACGAAGGTGTGGGCGGCCTCGGCTGTGGAGCCGGAGACCTGGCAGGTGGCGACCATCGACACGTCGCTCACCACGTCGGCGTTCGTGGGGGCCCGGTCGATCACCGCTGCAGGCAACACCAACGTCAACCCGCAGGTCAGATACGACAGTTTCGAGGTTCTCAACCCGCAGGTCATCACGGCCTCGCGGTCCGTCAACGGCGCCGTCAAGCCCCATACCGCAGGCACGGCCATCAGCCTGGCCCGGCCGGCCGTCGCCGCACTGTAAGGAGGAACCCGCATGGCCTTCCTGGCCGGTGACACGCTCAAAGCCCAGCGCATCAACCGCCTGCAGCCCAAGTCCTACCGTGCTGGACAGACGAGCCCGCTGGCAGGCCCGGCGGCCATGGCGGACGTGCCGGGCTGCTCGATCACGCTGACCACCGAGACCGCCGGCGCGGTCTTCGTGGCGGAATGCGAATACGACTTCGAGGTCACCACCAGCAACGGCGGCCTGAGCAGCGGGAACCTGAACGTGGACGGCGCCACTCAGACCGAGTTCGCCGTGTTCCGGTGGAACAACACCAGCACGAACGTCAACAACCGCGCGACGACCCCAGCGACCTACCGGGGGACGCTGAGCGCAGCCGGCTCTCACACCTTGAAACTGGTGGCGTCACCGAGCACCGGGCACCGGCTGTTCGCGTACAGCGCCCTCACCGTGACGATCTACGAGGTGGCCTGAATGACGACTCACGTACTGGTCACCGAGGCTGGCGCGCGGCTCGCCGTCATCGCCTGCGCCCTGCGCAACACCGGCAGCGGGTGGGCCGTCATCGGCGGCTCTGCGCACCAGCCCTCCGCAGTGACGGGCGTGGAGACGAACGCGGACCACATCGAGCTGCAGCACGCCGTCGGCGCCACGCACGTGGTGACCATGTCGGTGACCGTCGATGAAACGTTCGCCCGGTCCGGGCTCCGGGCGGGTCCCTCGGCAGGCCTGGCCCTGTCCCGCATCGAGCTGTACGCGGGGGCCGCGGACACGCCGGCGTTGGACCCGGCCGACGTCGTCTCCGCCACCGGCAACCTGTGGGTCAGCGGCCTCCTGCTGCTGCCCGCCGCCTGACCCGACCCCACCACCGACCGCCCCGAGCCGCTGGCCGGGGCGTTCGTCATGTCTGGAGCACCCACGTTGAAGCTCGTCACGAGAGCCGAGTTCGGCTGGCCCGCCTCGGCCGCGCCGACGCAGACGTCCACGAAGGGCGTCAAGGTCCACTACGAGGGCACCGCCGTGAGCACGACGCTGCTCACCGACCATGCCGCGTGCATCGCCGAGTGGAAGGCCATCCGCAAGTCCCACCTGGCGAACACGAAGGAGAACTACTCCGACGTCGCCTACAACTACGCGGCCTGCCCGCACGGGTTCCTGTTGGAGGGCCGCGGCATCGGTAAGCGCACCGGCGCCAACGGCGACCAGGCCCTGAACCAGGCGCACTACGCGATCGTCGGACTCGTCGGCGACGAGGGCCTCACCCAGCCGACGGACGCCATGCTCGGCGCGATCCGCGACGGCATCGAGCTCCTGCGCAAGCACGGAGCCGGGAACGAGATCAAGGGCCACCGCGACGGCTACGCCACCGACTGCCCCGGCGGCCCGCTGTACGCCTGGGTGCAGAACGGCGCGCCCCGCCCGGCGGGCACCGTGACGGAGACGACCCCGGCCAAGCCCAAGGTGTCCCTGGCGCACGTCGTCGCTGCCGCCCGCAAGGACCCGGCCGCCGCGCAGGGCCACACCACCTACAAGGCCGAAGTCCTCCTCGTCGAGCGCGCCCTGAAGGCCGAAGGTCTGCTCGCCGCGGCCTACGTGGACGGCTCGTTCGGCACCAAGACCGTCGCCGCCTACGCGCGCTGGCAGCGGTCCCCGGCCGGCGGCGGCTACACCGGCACCGACGCCGACGGCATCCCCGGCCCTGCCTCCCTGAAGCTGCTGGCCGCCCGGCACGGCTTCACCGTTACCGCCTGAGCATCGAGAGGAACACCCCATGTCGAACCTTCACCTGCCCGACGCAGAGACGGTCGTGAAGACCGCGGGCACCTACGGCCGCGACCTTCTGGAGCGCGTCCTGTCCACGTTCCTGCAGTCGTTCATCGGCGGCATCGTCGTCACTCAGCCCCTCAACGGCAGCATGTGGTACGCAGCCGGAGCGGGTGGCGTGGGCGCCGTACTCGCCCTCTGCAAAGGCCTGGTGGCCCGGTGGAGGGATGTCACCAACAGCGCTTCGCTCGCGAGAGGCGTCTGATGGCGACGCCGGACTCCGGCGTGTATATCAGCACGGCTCAGATGTTCCAGGAGGTGAGGGATCTGGCTCAGACGGTCGGCCGCATCGAGTCCAAGGTGGACAGTTTCCTCGACGAGGCGAAGGACATTCGGCAGGACGTCCAGGACCACGAGCTCAGGATCCGCACCCTCGAACGCGCCCGCTGGCCGCTGCCTACGATCGGCGTCCTCGCCGGACTCGCCGGCGCGGCAACGGGCGCCGTCTCCCTCTTCGCACGCTGACCGCGGCCCCGTCCTCTTCGGAGGGCGGGGCCGCTTTCGTGCGTCCGAGGTCAGCTGCGCTGCGCGGCCACCGCACCCGTGTAGGTCTCCCGTGTCAGATCGTCCGGCCCGATCCCGAGGTCGGCGAGCACCGCGCGGATGTCGTCCAGGGCGGCGGTCACGTCGTCCTCGGCGACGAGGGTCTCGACCTCCAAGAAGGTGCCGTTGAGCTCGGGCACGCGGACGAGGGTGGCGAGCATCTGTCGGCCGCGGGCGGTGAAGTCGTAGTTGCGGCACCGCTTCTCGAACGCGATGACCTCGACATGGCCGAGGCCGCGGAGGATGGCGTGCGCTGCGTCTGCGTCGGCGACTGCGGTCTCGTGCTCGGGCTTCGACCCTGAGGCCTCGTCGACTGCAGCGTCCTTGAACGTGAGCACCGTCCGCGTGCTGTCCGCGCCGTGCACCGTCCGCACGCGCAGCTCTTGGTCGGCCTTCTCCATGCCGCCGTCAGGCCGGTCGTAGTACGTGTCGCGGTACACCTCGATGCGGGCCGTGGCGCGCTCGTCGAGCTGCCGCATGACCGCCTCCGGGGCGTGCACCCGAGCCTTCAACTCCGCCTCGATCACCAGCGAATCCCCTTCTCACACCGTGCGCTGCGCGCCGTCGATGACTGTCTCGAACATCCGCCGGAACCCGCGGAACAGCGGGCCGTGCGGCGTCGCCATGACCTTGTACATCGCGCTCTCGTGGCCCTCCCACCCTGCGTCGAAGGCACCGACGAACATGGTGGAGTCCGTGCGGATGACCCGCCAAGTGGGCAGCATCCGGTACCTCCACACTCCGACGTCCCCCGCGCCGGCCAACTCCCGCAGCCGTGCTTCCGCCAGACGCACGCCCCCGGCGAGGGACTCCGAGGACTCGCCGATCTCGGCCGCGCGGCGGGCCAGGGCGTCGCTGTCGGGGTCGAGGAGCGCCACCCGCACCCGGAGTCCCCGGCCGCCCTGCTCACGCGGCAGACATGCGCGCAGCAGGCTGTCGTTCAACCCAATCAGGCCGAGCCCTCGGACCGCCAGGACGTCCAACTCCTGCGCCTCACGAGCCTGCTGCCGGATCTCCTCGGACGCCGAGCCCTGCGCCGCGTACACACGCACCACTTCCGGGAACGCAGCCAGATCGAACGCCGGGCCGCCCGTGCGCTTCTCCCTGCTCGCCGCCAGGCCGAGGAGGTGTCGGGCGTCGTCGGGCATGTGCAGGCCGTCGGCGATCCGCTCGTACACGTCGAGCCGTGACACCTCACGGCGGCCGTTGATGATCTCGTTGACGCGGGCCTGTGTCATTCCGGCCGCGACGGCGATCCGGGCCTGACTCGCGCCGGCGTACTGCTGCACGTGGCGGAACACGGCACCCATGTCCCTGGCACGCAGGGCCTGGCGGACCTCGGCGCGTTCCCACGCCCAGGCCGGTAGTTCGATCGGCTCCAGTGCGGTTCCCATGGTGCGGCCCCCGGTATCCACGGTGGGATCGAAAGGTATCTCACCGTGAGATTACCGGTGGGGTATCGAGCCGAAACCGTCCGTCACACCAGCCTGACCAGGTACGCGAAACCCCGGCGGCCGCGCGAACGGCCCCGGGAGTGGCCGACTGGTTGGAGTCGACGTGGCGAAGCCTACGCAGACCGAGAATCCCCCCGCCATCCCCCGCACCGGTATCGCCTGGTGCGCCTGGCACGAGTCGTACAGCAACACGGCCCGGCTCGTCCGCGACTCCAGCGGCGCGAAGCTCTTCGCCTGCTCCTCGTGCCGTCAGGTCTACGACCTGGTGCCCGTCGCGGACCAGCCGTGAACCCCGGCTTCGTCAACGCGACCGAAATGCTGCCCGTACCTCGAGCGGCCGGCCTCGCCCCCGAGCAGATCGAGGGGAAGCGCTGCGTGTGGTGCGGCGGCGCCGACACGGTGGAACTGGGCCCGCGCCTCAGCGTCATCGGCGGAACCCTGAAGCGGTGGGAGCCGCGCGCCTGCCGACCCTGCACCCGGCGGGAGGCCGGCCGCGTGTACGACGTCCACATCACCGCGTGCGCCCGCTGCACCCACCGCGACTACTGCCCGGACAGCAAGGCCCTGTACACGCTCGCCCTGTACCGCCAGACGTCTGGCCTCCTTCCTGCCCGCACCGCGTGGAGAGACGGGCAGAGGAGCACGCCAGAGAAGGTGTCACGTCATCCGCGGTCACAAGCAGACCGCGCGTGACAGTCCCGAAGGAGGACTGAACGATGCAATGTCCGAACTGCGGCGCTTCCGCCATCCAGGGATCGAACGGTTCGTGGATCTGCTCGAACCAGTGCGGCTGGGCCAGTGGGTCCGCGCCCGCCCCGCGGGTACCCTCGGCACATGACTCAGCAGCGGCCGAAGCAACCCGTGCCGAGTAAGACCGCCCGCCCCCGGATCAGCCCGGAGATCACGAAGACGGAGTGCCGCCAGTGCGGCGCCGATGTCCACGGGCTGAACGGCCGTTACGCCTGCGGGCTCTGTGGCTGGGTCAACCACTGGTCGGAGGGGTACGGGAATCTCCCGACGGCCGAGGACGACCCGGACCACCCCGGCCGCTGAAACGCACCCTGCGCCCCTCGCCCCTTTCACGGGAGCGAGGGGCGTTCTGCTGTACCTCGGCGTGACCCCGCCGCCGGCCAGGTCCGTCTCCATGTCGTGATCGTTTACCTTCGGGCCAGCAGCGGGCCAGCTGACGATCTTCGAAGACGACGAAAGCCCCTCCATCGGAAGGGGCTTGGCGCTCTGCCGCAGGTGAGAACGTTCCTGCACTGGATCGCGAAGGTGGGGCGGGTGGGACTCGAACCCACGGCCGACGGATTATGAGTCCGCTGCTCTAACCGGCTGAGCTACCGCCCCATAGCGGCGTGTCGCGTACATGTGTGCGCGCCGTCTGCCGCAGCATAGCCGCTCATACGATCTCACGCTTCGGCTGGTGGACCTTGCACGACCATGAGGACTGCCCCCCTGGCCTGCACGGTTCCCGCCGACATGAAAAAGGACCCCCACGGGGTCCTCGTTCACGCTGCTCTCCCGACTGGACTCGAACCAGTAACCTGCCGGTTAACAGCCGGCTGCTCTGCCAATTGAGCTACAGGAGATCGAAGCTCCCCCGACTGGACTCGAACCAGTAACCTGCCGGTTAACAGCCGGCTGCTCTGCCAATTGAGCTACAGGGGAACGCCTCGTTGCATCGATCGTACCTACCTGGGTATTCGCCAGGGGGCGCTCGCTCGCTGCGACACATACATTAGCGCAAGCAGGGGGGTGCTCCGCCAATCGGTTCCCCCCGGCGTCGAGGTCACGGCCGGGACCGTCACGAGGGAAGGGTGGCCGTCATGCGCTACAAGCTCACGTTCGTCGTCGGACTGGCTGTGGGTTACGTGCTGGGCACGCGTGCCGGGCGCGAGCGCTACGAGCAGTTGAAGAAGTCCGCGCGGCAGGTCGCCCAGAACCCCGCCGTGCGCAATACCGCCGAGACCGCCGCCCAGCAGGGCCGCCAGTACGCGGGCAAGGCGTACCACGCGGTCAGCGACAAGGTCGGCGACCGGATGCCCGAATCGGTGGCGGGGCGGGTGCGGTCCCTGCGCGACCGCAACAGCAACGGCGCGAGCAGCGGCGCAAGCAGCGATGACTGGGGCACCAGCAACACCTGAGGCGGGCGGCAGCGGTGCGGAAGCCCGTCCGCGGGGCGCACCGCTGTGACATGTGCCGCCGTGCCGCGCGGGCTCGACCAGCCACGACGGGGCCGGTTCCGCGGCCGCGGAACCCTTCCCGCGGTCTCCGCGGCCAAACCCGAGCGGCGCGTGCGGCAGAATTTTCGTTATGGGGATAGTCGCCGGGCTGGACAGTTCGCCCGATTTCACTCGTATCGTCGTCTGCGACGCGGACACCGGAGCCGTGCTCCGGCAGGGATACGCGCCGCATCCGATGGAGGGCGCGGAAAACAGTGGACGGCCTTCGGACGTCGATCCGCAGGCCTGGCTGCTGTCCCTGGGCGAGGCCGCGGGCGGCGGGCTGCTCGAAGGCGTACAGGCCATCGGCGTGTCCTCGCAGCAGAACGCGGTCGTCCCGCTGGACGCGCAGGGCAACACCGTGCGCCCGGCGATGGTCGGCGGGGACAAACGGGCGCAGGTCGCGGCGGCGGATCTGATCGACGCCCTCGGCGGGCGCGAGGCCTGGGCCCAGGCGGTGGGATGCGTGCCGCAGGCCCCGCAGCCGGTGACCAAGCTGCGCTGGCTGGCGAAGAGCGAGCCCGACGCGGCCGCCCGGACCTCCGTGCTGCTCCAGGCCCACGACTGGCTGGTGTGGCAGTTGCTCGGACGGCCGGTGCGGCGCACCACCGATCGCGGCGGGGCCTCCGGGACCGGCTACTGGTCGGCGGCCACCGGCGGCTACCGGCCCGATCTCGTGGAGCTGGCGCTCGGTCACCAGGTGATGCTGCCCGACGTGATCGGACCGTCCGACGCGGCCGGTACGACGCCGGAGGGGCTGCTGATCTCCGCCGGCACCGGCGAGACCATGGCGGCCGCCCTGGGGCTCGGGATCGGGCTCGGCGACGCGGTCGTGTCCCTCGGCGCCTCCGGGTCCGTGATGGCCGTGCACCACGAGGCGCTCTTCGACCAGAGCGGGATGATCACCTCACTGGCGGACGCGACCGGCATGCATCTGCCCGTCGTCACCACCCTGAACGCGGTACGGACCCTGCGCGGGGCCGCCGAGCTGGTCGGCGCGGCCGATCTGGAGGCGCTGTCGGACCTGGCGATGAAGTCGACGCCCGGATCGCACGGGCTGGTCATGCTGCCCTATCTGGAGGGCGAGCGGACGCCGAACCTGCCGCACACGGCCGGGACGCTCGCGGGGCTGCGGCGCGAGTCGATGAAGCCCGAGCACTTCGCGCGGGCCGCCTTCGAGGGCATGCTGTGCGGGCTCGCGGACGCGCTGGACGTGCTGCGCGGCCGGGGCGTGGAGGTACGGCGGATCTTCCTGCTCGGGGCGGCCGCCGAGCTCGCGGCGGTGCAGACGGCGGCGCCGGCGCTGTTCGGGGCCCAGGTCGTCGTACCGCAGCCGGCGGACTACGCGGCGATCGGGGCGGCCCGGCAGGCCGCGTGGGCGCTCGGCGTCTCGCAGGGGGCCCTCGACCCGCGGACCCCGCCGGCCTGGCAGGGGGCGGCGGCGCAGGTCCTGGACCCGGGCGAGGAGCTGGCCGTGGGGCAGGCCGTGCGGCAGCAGTACGTGTCGGTGCGCGAGCAGACCCATCCCGGGGCCTTTCGCATATAGACATATAGACATATAGACATAGGGCCATGGAGTCGTGGAGTCATCTCGGGGCATAGCGCGCATACGGTGATACAGGCGACGCCCTGCGCACTGCTGTCGGCTTAATCGGTTGAGGTAACACGGGTGGAGTGTTCGACGATGGGGGCCAGGGGCAACCAATGCCCCTGGCCCCCACTCCGAGAGACGTAGCGTGCTCATACGACTTCTGCGGACCTATCTCAGGCCCTACAAGAAACCCATCTCCCTGCTGGTGCTGCTGCAGCTCCTGCAGACCTGCGCCACCCTCTATCTGCCCACCCTCAACGCGCACATCATCGACAAAGGCGTCGTCGAGGGGGACACCGGTTACATCCTGTCCTTCGGCGGGGTGATGATCGCCGTCTCGCTGGCGCAGGTGGTGTGCAACATCGGCGCCGTGTACTACGGCGCCAGGACCGCGTCCGCGCTCGGCCGGGACGTGCGGGCGGCCGTCTTCGACCGGGTGCAGTCCTTCTCCGCCCGCGAGGTCGGTCAGTTCGGCGCGCCCTCGCTGATCACCCGGACGACGAACGACGTCCAGCAGATCCAGATGCTGGCCCTGATGACGTTCACGCTGATGGTGTCCGCGCCGATCATGTGCGTGGGCGGCATCGTGCTGGCGCTCGGCCTCGACGTGCCGCTGTCCGGGGTGCTGGTCGCCGTGGTGCCCACGCTGGGCATCTGCGTGACCCTGATCGTGCGCCGGCTGCGGCCGCTGTTCCGGTCGATGCAGGTGCGGCTCGACACCGTGAACCGGGTGCTGCGCGAGCAGATCACCGGCAACCGGGTCATCCGCGCCTTCGTCCGGGACGAGTACGAGGAGCAGCGGTTCCGCAAGGCCAACACCGACCTCACCGACATCTCGCTCAAGACCGGCAATCTGCTCGCGCTGATGTTCCCGGTGGTCATGACCACGGTGAACCTGTCCTCGATCGCGGTGGTCTGGTTCGGGGCCCATCGCATCGACAGCGGCGGGATGCAGATCGGCGATCTGACCGCGTTCCTCGCCTACCTGATGCAGATCGTCATGTCCGTGATGATGGCCACCTTCATGTTCATGATGGTGCCGCGCGCCGAGGTGTGCGCCGAGCGCATCCAGGAGGTGCTCGACACCTCCTCGTCCGTGGTGCCGCCGACCGCGGCCGTCACCGAGCTGCGCCGGCACGGCCATCTGGAGATCCGGGGCGCCGGGTTCCGCTATCCCGGCGCCGAGGAGCCCGTCCTCAAGGCGGTCGACCTGGTGGCCCTGCCGGGCGAGACGACGGCCGTGATCGGCTCGACCGGCAGCGGCAAGTCGACCCTGCTCGGACTGGTGCCCCGGCTGTTCGACGCCACCGAGGGCGAGGTACTGGTCGACGGGGTGCCCGTCGGCGACGTCGACCCGGTGCTGCTCGCCAAGACCGTCGGACTCGTGCCGCAGCGGCCGTATCTGTTCGCCGGGACGGTCGCGACGAATCTGCGCTACGGCAATCCGGACGCCACCGACGAGGAGCTGTGGCACGCGCTGGAGGTGGCGCAGGCCAGGGACTTCGTCAGCAAGCTGGAGAACGGCCTCGACTCCCCCATCGCGCAGGGCGGGACGAACGTCTCCGGCGGTCAGCGGCAGCGGCTCGCGATCGCCCGGACGCTCGTCCAGCGGCCGGAGATCTATCTCTTCGACGACTCCTTCTCCGCCCTCGACTACGCCACCGACGCGGCCCTGCGGGCGGCGCTCGGCCGCGAGACCGCCGAGGCGACCGTCGTGATCGTCGCCCAGCGGGTCGCCACCATCCGGGACGCCGACCGGATCATCGTCCTGGACGAGGGCCGGGTCGTCGGCGCCGGCACCCACCGCGAACTCATGGCGGACAACGAGACCTATCGGGAGATCGTGCTCTCCCAGCTCACGGAAGCGGAGGCTGCCTGATGGCCGGGCCCATGGGACGCATGATGGCCGGCACCGGTCCCGAGAACCGCTCGCTGGACTTCAAGGTGTCCGGCAGGCGGCTGCTCGCCCATTTCAAGCCGGAGCGGTTCACGCTCTGGACGATGCTGGTCTGCGTGGTCTTCAGCGTCGGCCTCAACGTGGTCGGGCCGAAGCTCCTCGGCGAGGCCACCGACCTGGTGTTCGCCGGCATCATCGGACGGGAGCTGCCGGCCGGGAGCAGCAAGGAGCAGGTCCTCGACTCGATGCACGAGCGCGGCGAGGGCAGCGTCGCCGACATGCTCCGCAGCACCGACTTCACTCCGGGCGAGGGCATCGACTTCGGCGCGGTGGGCGAGGTCCTGCTGGTCGCGCTCGGGGTGTTCCTGATCGCCGGTCTGCTGATGGCGGTCGCGACGCGCCTGGTGAACCGGGCCGTGAACCGGACGATGTTCCGGATGCGCGAGGACGTGCAGACGAAGCTGTCGCGGCTGCCGCTGTCGTACTTCGACAAGCGGCAACGGGGCGAGGTGCTCTCCCGCGCCACGAACGACATCGACAACATCGGGCAGACGCTCCAGCAGTCGCTGGGCCAGCTCGTCAACTCGCTGCTGACGATCATCGGCGTGCTGGCGATGATGTTCTGGGTGTCCTGGCTGCTCGCGCTGGTCGCGCTGGTGACCGTGCCGCTGTCGGCGGTCGTCGCCACGCGCGTGGGCAAGCGGTCGCAGCCGCACTTCGTGCAGCAGTGGCGCTCCACCGGCAAGCTGAACGCCCACATCGAGGAGATGTACACCGGGCACACCCTGGTGAAGGTGTTCGGCCGCCAGCAGGAGTCGGCGCAGCAGTTCGCCGAGCAGAACGACGCGCTGTACGAGGCCGGCTTCAAGGCGCAGTTCAACAGCGGGGTCATGCAGCCGCTGATGATGTTCGTGTCGAACATCAACTACGTGCTGGTGGCGGTCGTGGGCGGCCTGCGGGTCGCGTCCGGCGCGCTGTCCATCGGCGATGTGCAGGCGTTCATCCAGTACTCCCGCCAGTTCTCGATGCCGCTGACGCAGGTCGCGTCGATGGCGAACCTGGTGCAGTCGGGCGTCGCGTCGGCGGAACGGATCTTCGAACTCCTGGACGCGGAGGAGCAGGAGGCGGACCCGGCGGAGGCCGTACGGCCGAAGGAGCTGCGCGGGCGGGTGGCGCTGGAGGGAGTGTCCTTCCGGTACGACCCCAAGAAGCCGCTGATCGAGGACCTGTCGCTGACGGTGGAGCCCGGTCACACGGTCGCGATCGTCGGCCCGACGGGGGCCGGCAAGACGACGCTGGTGAACCTGCTCATGCGGTTCTACGACGTCTCCGGCGGACGCATCACCCTGGACGGCGTGGACATCGCGAGGATGAGCCGTGACGAGCTGCGCGCCACGATCGGCATGGTGCTCCAGGACACCTGGCTGTTCGGCGGCACGATCGCGGAGAACATCGCGTACGGGGCGGCGCGGGAGGTCACCCGGGGCGAGATCGAGGAGGCGGCGCGGGCCGCGCACGCCGACCGGTTCGTGCGCACCCTGCCCGACGGCTACGACACCGTGATCGACGACGAGGGCAGCGGGGTCAGCGCCGGTGAGAAGCAGCTGATCACCATCGCGCGGGCGTTTCTGTCCGACCCGACGATCCTGGTGCTCGACGAGGCCACCAGCTCCGTCGACACCCGCACGGAGGTGCTGATCCAGAAGGCGATGGCGAAGCTGGCGCACGGGCGGACGTCGTTCGTCATCGCGCACCGGCTGTCGACCATCCGGGACGCGGACACCATCCTGGTGATGGAGAACGGCTCGATCGTCGAGCAGGGCGCGCACAGCGACCTGCTGGAGGCGGACGGGGCGTACGCGCGCCTGTACCAGGCCCAGTTCGCCCAGGCGGTGGCGGAAGTGGACTGAGCGCTCCGCGGGCGGTGCGGAGGAGGTGGTCGAGCGTCTGCGGCTCCGTCGTGGCTGGTCGCGCAGTTCCCCGCGCCCCTTGGGGAACTGCGGCACCGTAGCCGAATTCGCGAGGGCCGCTCTGCCTCAGGGGGCCGCCGGGCGGGCGGCCCCCTGCTAGTCCAGGTAGCCCCTCAGCTGGTCTGCGAACGCGTGGTCGCGGAGTTTGTTGAGGGTCTTCGACTCGATCTGGCGTATCCGCTCGCGCGTCACGCCGAAGATGCGGCCGATCTCCTCCAGGGTGCGCGGGCGGCCGTCCGCGAGGCCGTAGCGGAGTTGGACGACCTTCCGCTCGCGTTCGCCGAGCGTGGAGAGCACGGCTTCCAGGTGCTCGCGCAGCAGCAGGAAGGCCGCCGACTCGACGGGGCTGGCGGCGTCGCCGTCCTCGATGAGGTCGCCGAGGGCGACGTCGTCCTCCTCGCCGACCGGGGCGTGCAGGGAGACCGGCTCCTGGGCCAGCCGCAGCACCTCGCCGACGCGCTCGGGGGGCAGGTCGAGCTGGGCGGCCACCTCTTCGGCGCTGGGCTCGTAGCCGCGCTCCTGGAGCATCCGGCGCTGGACGCGGACGACCCGGTTGATGAGCTCGACGACATGCACGGGGACGCGGATGGTGCGGGCCTGGTCGGCGAGCGCCCGGGACATGGCCTGGCGGATCCACCAGGTGGCGTACGTGGAGAACTTGTAGCCGCGGGCGTAGTCGAACTTCTCGACCGCCCGGATCAGGCCGAGGTTGCCCTCCTGGACGAGGTCGAGCATGGTGAGCCCGCGGCCGACGTAGCGCTTGGCGACGGAGACCACGAGCCGCAGGTTGGCCTCGATGAGACGGCGCTTGGCCATCCGGCCCAGGACGACCAGCCGGTCGAGGTCGAGGGCCAGCTGACTGTCCAGGTCGGCGGCGCTGCCCAGCCGTTCCTCGGCGAACAGGCCGGCCTCCACGCGACGGGCCAGATCGACCTCCTCGACCGCGGTGAGCAGCGGGATCCGGCCGATCTCGCGCAGGTACTGGCGGAACAGGTCGGAGGACGGGCTGGCGCTCTCGGTGGCGCGGGCGCGGGGCGGGGCGACCGGCTCCGGGGCGTCCTCGGGGGCTTCTTCGGGGGCTTCCGCGAGCATCTCGGCGGGCGGCTCGGTCTCCGGCCCGCTCCCGGGCCCGCTCTCCTGCCCGCTGTCCTGCCCGCTCTCCTGCTCCGGCCGCGTCTGCGGGTGGTGCGCGGCGCGGCCCTGCGGCGGGACCGCGACCAGGACGTCGGTCTCGGCGTCCGCTTCCGCGCCGTCGTTCGCGTTCGTGCTGTCGGCAGTGCTGTCGGTCTGGGTGAGGGTCTGGGTCTGCACGGGGGCGACCTCCAGGATGATCGCTGCTGGGGTGAGCAGCAGCGGTACTACGGGGGCGGAGTCGGCGGCCACGCCGCTGTCCGTCCGGGATCGGCCGCGCTCCGAGGACTCAGGCACCGCAACCCAGTGTGGAGTACGACACATCGCTGCCACGAGGGGCGTGCGATGACTTTTTGCGGCCGGTCCGTGACCACGGGTTCAGAGAGCGGACGGGCCTTCGTGCTGGAGCGCCCTGTCGTACCTGGTCAGGATCATCATCTCGTTCTGGACGGCGGCCGCCTGGGCCGGGTCCAGGTGCCCGAGGCGGGTCAGCGTGGACTGCAGATCGGTCAGCCGGCGGTTCACGGCTCTGCGGCGGACGGTCACGAGCTGCTCGCCCGCGTAGTTCTCGTCGACCGTGCGGCGCATGATCGCCTCGACCGCGAGCTCCGTGACCATCGCGCGGACCGTGTCGTCGGGTGCGGTCTCGCGGACCCGGACGAGGTACTCGTGCCCGTCCTTCACGCCCCACTCGGCGCCGCCCGCGTCCAGGATCGCCTGGCGTACGGCCGCGTAGGGGGCGGCGGTGAATTCGTCCACGCCGTAGGCGTCGAAGGCCGGGGCGACGAGTTCGGGGCGCTGGAGGGCGAGCTTGAGGAGCTCGCGTTCGGTGGCGTAGACGGCGTTGCGGAGGTTGAGGGCGGGGCCGCCCGCGACGGGCCGGGGGGCGGCGTCGTAGGGCTGCTGGGGGCCGCCGCCGGGCCCGCGGGCGGGCGCGGGGCCCTTGCCGCCGCGGTCGCGGGCCCAACGGGCCAGCTGGGCGACCCTTTTGACGACGAACTGGGTGTCCAGGATGCCGAGCATCCCGGCGAGCTGGACGGCGACCTCGTGCTGGGCGCCGCTGTTCTTGATGCGGGCGACGATGGGCGCGGCCTCGTCGAGTGCGCCGGCGCGGCCCGCCGGGGTGTCGAGGTCGTAGCGGACGACGATCTGGCGGAGCGCGAACTCGAAGAGCGGGGTGCGGGGTTCGACCAGGTCGGCGACGGCTTCGTCGCCCTTGGCGAGGCGCAGGTCGCAGGGGTCCATGTTGTCGGGGGCGATCGCGATGTACGTCTCGGCGGCGAACTTCTGGTCGTCCTCGAAGGCGCGCAGGGCCGCCTTCTGGCCGGCCGCGTCGCCGTCGAAGGTGAAGATGACGCGGGCGCTGCCGTTGTCCATCAGGAGCCGGCGGAGGATCTTGATGTGGTCGCCGCCGAAGGCCGTGCCGCAGGTCGCGATGGCGGTCGTCACTCCTGCGAGGTGGCAGGCCATGACGTCGGTGTAGCCCTCGACGACGACCGCGCGGGAGGACTTCGCTATGTCCTTCTTCGCCAGGTCGATGCCGTAGAGCACCTGGGACTTCTTGTAGATCGCCGTGTCGGGGGTGTTGAGGTACTTGGGCCCGTTGTCGGCCTCGTAGAGCTTGCGCGCGCCGAAGCCGACGACCTCGCCGCCGATGTCGCGGATGGGCCACATCAGCCGGCCGCGGAAGCGGTCGATGGGGCCGCGGCGGCCCTCCTGGGCGAGCCCGGAGAGGAGGAGTTCCTTGTCGGTGAAGCCCTTGCCGCGCAGGAAGCGGGTGAGGTGGTCCCAGCCCTGGGGGCTGTAGCCGACGGAGAAGTGCTGGGCGGCGGCCTGGTCGAAGCCACGCTCGGCGAGGAACATCCGGCCGGTGTCGGCCTCGGGGCTGGTGGCCAGCTGTTCCGCGTACCAGTCGGCGGCGATCTTGTGGGCCTCGACCAGCCGGATGCGTTCGCCGCGCTGGTGGGCGGGGTTGTAGCCGCCCTCCTCGTAGCGCAGGGTGATGCCGGCCTGGGCGGCGAGCCGCTCGACGGCCTCGGAGAAGGTGAGGTGGTCGACCTTCATCACGAACGTGATGGTGTCGCCGCCCTCCTGGCAGCCGAAGCAGTGGAAGAACCCCTTGCTGGGGCTGACCTGGAAGGACGGCGATTTCTCGTCGTGGAACGGACAGAGGCCCTTGAGGTTGCCGCCGCCCGCGTTGCGCAGCTGGAGGTACTCGGACACCACGGCGTCGATCGGAACCGCGTCCCGAACCGCCTTCACGTCCTCGTCGTTGATCCGCCCAGCCACAGAGTGATTCTACGGGGGTGGACTGACACTCCTGGGACGAGCCGACCTCTCGGCCGGGCTAGGAGACGAGACTTTCGAGGGGGACGTGCGGGTCGGCCAAAGCCTCCGTGTTCACCGGGGCCTTCGAGGTGATCAACTTCTGGATCGGCTCTGTGACGTCCCACACGTTCACGTTCATCCCGGCCAGCACCCGCCCCTGGTGCAGCCAGAACGCGATGAACTCCCGCTTGCCCGCGTCGCCGCGGATCACGACCTCGTCGTACGTGCCCGGCGGGGCCCAGCCGCTGTACTCCATGCCCAGGTCGTACTGGTCGGAGAAGAAGTAGGGCACGCGGTCGTAGACGACGTCCTTGCCGAGCATCGCGCGGGCGGCCGCCGGGCCGCCGTTCAGCGCGTTGGCCCAGTGCTCGACGCGCAGCCGGGTGCCGAACAGGCCGTGCGGGAAGGACGCGACGTCCCCGGCGGCGAAGATGTCGGGGTCGGAGGTGCGCAGCTGCGCGTCCACGGCGACGCCGCCGCCGTAGGCGTGGTCGGCCATCTCCAGCCCCGCCGCCTCCGCGAGCGAGGTCCGCGGGGCCGCGCCGATCGCCGCGAGGACGTCGTGCGCCGGGTGCTCCTCGCCGTCGTCGGTGCGGGCGGCGAGGACCATGCCGTCCTGGCCGACGATCTCCGTGAGCCGGGCCCCGAAGTGGAAGCGGACGCCGTGCTCGCGGTGCAGGTCGGCGAAGAGGCTGCCCAGCTCCGGGCCGAGCACGCCGTGCAGCGGGGTCGCCGCCGGTTCGACGACGGTGACCTCCGCGCCGTACTCGCGCGCCGCCGCCGCGATCTCCAGGCCGATCCAGCCGCCGCCGGCGATCACGATGTGGCCGTTGTCCCGGCCGAGGGCGGCCAGGACGCCCTTGAGGCGCTCGGCGTGCGCGAGCCGGCGCAGATGGTGCACGCCCGCGAGGTCGGTGCCGGGGATGTCGAGGCGGCGGGGCTCGGCGCCGGTGGCGAGGAGCAGCTTGTCGTAGTGGACGAGCGTGCCGTCGTCACCGAAGCGGACCGTCTTCGCCGTGCGGTCGATGGCGTCGACGGTCTGGCCGAGGTGCAGTTCGACGTCGTTCTGCGCGTACCAGGCGGGCTCGTGCACGAAGACGCTCTCGCGGGTCTCCTTGCCGAGCAGGAAGCCCTTGGAGAGGGGCGGTCGCACATAGGGGTGGTCGCGTTCGTCGCAGATCAGTATCACGCGGCCGGTGAAACCCTCCGCCCGCAGCGTCTCGGCCGCCTTGGCGCCGGCCAGGCCTCCTCCGACGATGACGAATGTCTGATCCGCGTCGACCACGTGATGCCTCCTCGTAAAGGAACCG
Source organism: Streptomyces sp. NPDC001858 (assembly GCF_053594615.1). NCBI lineage: Bacteria > Bacillati > Actinomycetota > Actinomycetes > Kitasatosporales > Streptomycetaceae > Streptomyces > Streptomyces sp. NPDC001858. The sequence goes on along the minus strand of NZ_JBSFEV010000003.1, from coordinate 190,916 downwards.
CCACGTGCGAGCGTCCCGCACGCAGCGTTAGGGGGGAAGGGGGACGTGCCCGATCAAGGCTCGCCGAGGCGTGTTCGGGCCCGTTTGGGCGCACCGGGCGCGCCCCTGTCAGCGTCTTGTGTGCCCCGTCAGACGGGTGTGAAGCGAGCGGGCCGAGGCGTCGGTGAGGGAGGCGATCTGGTCGACCACGACCCGCTTGCGGGCGCGGTCGTCGGAGGCCTGGTCGAACAGCGAGCGGAACTGCGGGTCGAGGCCGTCGGGGGCGCGGACGGTGAGGGCCTCGGCGAGCTCGCTGATGACGATGCGCTGGTCGGCCCGCAGCCGCTCCTGTTCGACGCGCTGCATGACGTAGCGGTCGGCGACCGCCTTGAGGACGGCGCACTCCAGGCGCGTCTCGTGCGGCACGACGAGTTCGGCGTCGTAGCGGGTGAGGCGGCCGGTGCCGTATCGCGTGCGCGTGGCACCCTCGGCGGCGAGGCAGAAGCGGCCGATGAGCTGGCTGGTGGTGTCCTTCAGCCGGGCCTGGGCCGTGGCCGTGCCGTCGTAGCCGTGCGGCCACCACTCCTCGTCCTGGAGGCGGTCGAGGGCGGCGGCGAGTTCGGCCGGATCCGTGTCGGCGGGCACGTACCGGCCGACGGCGACGCGGTAGACCTCCTGGCGTTCCGGTTCGGCGTGCAGGACGTTGGGGTCGATGTGCCCCGCGTGCAGGCCGTCCTCCACGTCGTGCACCGAGTACGCCACGTCGTCCGCCCAGTCCATGACCTGTGCCTCGAAGCACGTGCGCGTGCCGGGGGACTCCTTGCGGAGCCAGTCGAACACCGGCCGGTCGTCGTCGTAGACGCCGAACTTGGGGGACGCGGGGTCGGTGGGGTGGGCGCCCCGGGGCCACGGGTACTTGGTGGCGGCGTCGAGGGTGGCCCGGGTGAGGTTGAGGCCCACCGAGCCCTCGGGGGTGAAGCGCTTGGGCTCGATGCGGGTGAGCAGCCGCAGCGACTGGGCGTTGCCCTCGAAGCCGCCGCAGTCCTGCGCGAAGTCGTTGAGGGCCTGCTCGCCGTTGTGGCCGAACGGGGGGTGGCCGAGGTCGTGCGAGAGACAGGCGGCCTCGACCAGGTCCGCGTCGCAGCCGAGGGCCGCGCCCAGCTCGCGGCCGACCTGGGCGCACTCCAGGGAGTGGGTGAGGCGGGTGCGCGGCGTGGCGTCCCACACCTGGCTGCGTTCGCCCGGGGTGACGACCTGGGTCTTGCCCGCGAGCCTTCTCAGCGCCGAGGAGTGCAGGATGCGGGCGCGGTCGCGCTGGAAGGCGGTGCGGCCCGGGCGCTTGTCGGGCTCCGCCGCCCAGCGTTCTGTTGACGGCTCGTCGTAGGGCATGACTCGACAGTAAGCGGCGCTAGTGACAATTGGGCGCCCGGTGGGGTGCTGTGACCCTTAAGCGGCGTTGATCCCGGTCTCCAGGGCGGCTGCCTGGTCGTAGCGGTGGAGGAGCAGGTCGACCATGGCGGAGTGGGTGCCCAGGGGGGCCGAGGCGATCCAGGGGGCCGCCGCCGCGCACTCGGTCGCGAAGCGGCCGGGGGCGGTGAAGTGGGAGGCGATCGCGATCCGGTCGCGGCCGCGCGCCGCAAGGGCGCGCAGCGCCGTCGGGATCGTCGGGGCCGCCGTGGTCGCGTAGGCCGGGACGACCGGGACGCCCAGGCGGCGGGCCAGGAGGGCGGCCGTGCGGCGGGTGTCCACCGCCGAGTCGGGGTCCCGGGAGCCCGCCGCCGCGAGGACCACGGCGCTCGTGCGGCGCTCGTCGTCCGTCAGGTCCGGGTTCCAGCCGGCCTCGATCAGACGGGTGCGCAGGGTGTCCACCAGGAGCGGGTGCGGGCCCAGCGGCGCGGCCACGCGCGTGCGTACCCGTGCCGTCGCCGCCATCTCGGGGATGTCGCGCTTGACGTGGTAGCCGCGGGCGAGGAGGAGCGGGACCAGGACGGCGTCCGTGGCGCCGCGGGCGTCCAGGTCGGCCAGCGTGTCGGTCAGCAGGGGCTCGTTGAGCTCGATGTGGCCGAGGTGGACGGCGACGTCGGGGCGCTGCTCGCGGACCCGGTCCAGGAGCGTGCGGACGGTGCTCAGGGCGCGCGGGTCGCGGCTGCCGTGGGCGACGACGACCAGCGCGGGCGGGCCGGGACGCCGGCGGCCGGCGAGGTGGACGAGGCTTGGCTGGCTCATGCACCGATCCTGCCGCGGCGAGGTTGCACCCCCGTTGCCTGACCGTCACGAGTGTTTTCCGGGGGTTCACCGCCGGGGCGGGGGCGGTGTGAGGTGCGGGACACCCGGCGAGGGAACGAACCGGATCGCCGTGCCGGACGTCTTCCCAGGCCGTAGGGGATGAGGGGGACACCGAATGGACATGCGTCGACCGCGGCTGCCACGCACGCGTGCGGGGCGGCGTCGGCTGGTGCAGGCCGTGATGGCCGGGTGTGTGCTCGGGCTGCTGCCGGCCACCTGGCTGTTCGTGTCGACGGCCGACCGGCTCGGCACGACCGCCGACGCGCCGCGCACCGAGGTCGCCGTCGTGTTCGGCGCCGGGCTGTGGGACGGCGAGCCGTCCCCGTATCTCGCGCACCGGCTGGACGCGGCGGTGAAGCTGTACCGGGAGGGCCGGATCAGGGTCGTCCTGGTGACGGGCGACAACAGCCGCAAGGAGTACGACGAGCCCGACGCCATGCGCGCCTATCTCACCGGGCACGGGGTGCCGGACGCGCGGATCGTCAGCGACTACGCCGGTTTCGACACCTGGGACTCCTGCGTCCGCGCCAAGAAGATCTTCGGCGTGGACCGGGCCGTCCTGATCAGCCAGGGGTTCCACATCCGGCGGGCCGTCGCCCTGTGCGAGGCGGCCGGGGTGGACTCGTACGGCGTCGGGGTCGCCGCGAAGCACGACGTGACCTGGTACTACGGCGGGACCCGGGAGATCCTCGCGGCCGGCAAGGCGGCCCTGGACGCGGTGTTCGAGCCGGATCCGCGGTTCCTGGGGCCGAAGGAGCAGGGCGTGGCGCGGGCGCTCGCGGCCGCCGGCACGGCCGGCGCCTCACCGCGTCGGCCGGCGGCCGGGGAGGGCACGACCACACCGCCGTAACAGGAGACCGCACGGCGCGTAACACGGCCGACGCACGCTGAGCGCATGCGGACCGCCTCGACGCCCACCCACTGCCCGTACTGCGCGCTGCAGTGCGGGATGGCCCTGTCGCCGCTGCCCGCGGGGGGCGTCGAGGTGGTCGAGCGCACGGACTTCCCGGTGAACCGGGGCGCCCTGTGCGGCAAGGGGCGGACGGCTGCCGCGGTGCTGGCGCCGGGCGTCCGGCTGACCTCCCCGCTGGTGCGCTCGGGCGGCGGCGAGCTCGTGCCGGCCGGCTGGGACGAGGCGCTGGACCGGATCGCCGGGGAGCTGGGCCGCATCCGCGCGGAGCACGGGCCGGACGCGCTCGGGGTGTTCGGCGGGGGCGGGCTGACGAACGAGAAGGCGTACACGCTCGGCAAGTTCGCGCGGGTCGTGCTCGGCACCTCGCAGATCGACTACAACGGCCGGTTCTGCATGTCGTCCGCCGCGGCGGCCGGCGTCAAGGCGTTCGGGCTCGACCGGGGGCTGCCCTTCCCGCTGGCGGACATCCCGCGGACCGGGTGCGTGATCCTCGTCGGGTCCAACCTCGCCGAGACGATGCCGCCCGCGCTGCGGTTCTTCACCGAACTGCGGGAGAACGGCGGCATGTTGATCGTCGTCGACCCGCGGCGGACGAAGACCGCCGAGCAGGCCGACCTGCACCTGGCGCCCCGCCCGGGGACGGATCTCGCCCTGGCGCTCGGCCTGTTGCACCTGATCGTCGCCGAGGGGCGGGTCGACGAGGAGTACGTGCGCGAGCGGACCACCGGCTGGGAGGAGACGCGGGCGGCCGCGATGGCCCACTGGCCGGAGTACGTGGAACGGATCACGGGGGTGTCCGTTCCACAACTCCGGGAGGCTGTGCGGCTGTTCTGCGCGCCCGAGGCCGCGATGGTGCTCACCGCGCGCGGGCCCGAGCAGCAGTCCAAGGGCACCGACACGGTCGGCGCGTGGATCAACCTGTGCCTGGCCACGGGCCGGGCCGGACGGCCGCTCAGCGGCTACGGCTGTCTGACCGGACAGGGCAACGGCCAGGGCGGGCGCGAGCACGGCCAGAAGGCCGACCAACTGCCCGGCTACCGCAAGCTGGACGACCCGGCGGCGCGCGCGCATGTCGCCGAGGTGTGGGGCGTCGACCCCGACTCGCTGCCCGGACCGGGCCGCAGCGCCTACGAGTTGCTGGACGCGTTGGGGTCCGACGTGCGGTCGCTGCTGCTGATGGGGTCGAACCCGGTGGTGTCGGCCCCGCGCGCCGCGCACATCGAGGAGCGCATCAGGTCCCTCGACTTCCTCGCCGTCTGCGACGTCGTCCTGTCGGAGACGGCGGCCCTCGCGGACGTCGTCCTGCCGGTCACCCAGTGGGCGGAGGAGACGGGGACGACGACCAGCCTGGAGGGGCGGGTGCTGCTGCGGCAGCGGGCGATCACCGCTCCGGACGGCGTGCGCAGCGACCTGGAGGTGCTGCACGAGCTGGCGGCGCGGCTGGGCGTCGAGAAGGGGTTCCCGGTCGAGCCCGAGGAGGTCTTCGAGGAGCTGCGGCGGGCCAGCGCGGGCGGCATCGCGGACTACTCCGGGATCAGCTACGCGCGGCTGGCGCAGGGGGCGGGCGAGGGCGTGTTCTGGCCCTGCCCGGCGGAAAACGTGGAAGGGGCGGAGGGTGAGCCGGCGCCGCCCGGCACGCCCCGGCTCTTCCTCGACCGGTTCGCCACGCCGGACGGCCGGGCCCGGTTCGTGCCGGTCTCGCACCGGCCGTCCGCCGAGGAGCCGGACGACGACTACCCCGTGCTGCTCACCACCGGGCGGGTCGTGGCCCAGTACCAGTCCGGCGCCCAGACCCGCCGCGTGGACGAGCTGAACGCTGCCGCGCCCGGCCCGTTCGTCGAACTGCACCCCCGGCTGGCGGCGCGGCTCGGCGCGGCCGAGGGCGACCCGTTGGCCGTGACCTCCCGGCGCGGGCGGGCCGTCGCCCCCGCCCGCATCACCGCCGGCATCCGCCCGGACACCGTCTTCATGCCGTTCCACTGGCCGGGCGAGGGCCGCGCCAACACCCTCACCAACCCGGCCCTGGACCCGACCTCGCGGATGCCGGAGTTCAAGGTGTGCGCGGTGCGGGTGGAGCTGGTCGACCCGTAGGACGGATCCCTGGGGCTCAGCGGGGCAGGCGCAGCGCGAGGCCGTCCAGGACGACGTCCAGGCCGTAGGCGAACTTGGCGTCGCGCAGGGCGACCGGGTCGGCCGCCGCGGCGGCGCCGGCCGCGTATCCCTCGGCGAGGTGGTCGTAGGGGGCGGCGGCCTGCTGGGCGGCGGGCATCAGGCGGGCGATGAAGTCGGCCTCGGTCTCGCCGGAGCGGGCGACCGTGGTGAGCCAGGCCGCCTCCGTGGTGCTCATGCCGATCACATACGACAGGACCGTGTCGATCGCGCCGCTCGGCTCGGGGAAGCCCGCCGCGGTGAACAGTGCGGCCAGCCGCTCCGAGAAGGCCATGAGGTTGGGGCCGAGGTAGGCGAGTCCGGCCTGCCCGAGGACCGAGGAGAGCCAGGGGTGCCGTAGCGCCGTCGTACGGAACGAGCCCGCGGCCTCGGTGACGGCGGCCCGCCAGTCGGGTGCGCCGGCGGGCGGGACGTGGATCTCGCCGGCGACCTCGTCCACCGCCAGCTCCATCAGCTCGTCCTTGGTGGCGACGTGCCGGTAGAGGGAGGTCGCGCCGGCGTTCAGGCGTGCGCCCAGCTTGCGCATGCTCAGCGCCTCGATGCCGTCGGCGTCCAGCATCGTGATCGCCTCGCGGACGATCGCGGCCCTGCTCAGCGCGGGCTGGTCGGGCTCGCGCCGCTGCCGGGCCCAGACGGACGGGACGGGGTTCGGGTTCTTTGCCTTGCCTGCCATGGGCTCTCCCACACTCCGGTGCGTACAACGTGCGCTTCCAGCGTACAGAGTTCGACACTTGCGAACACTGTTCCGTCGTGCGTACAGTGTGCGCATCAAAGGAACGGTGTTCGCACACTGTTCGCACACGACAGGGGAGAAGCCATGGAAGCGCGTGCCGAGAACGGTGGGACGGGTGGGACCGGTGCGACCGATGGGAGCGGGCGCGACCCCCGCCGCTGGTGGATCCTCGTCGTGCTGTGCCTGAGCACGGTGGTCCTGACGATCGACAGCATGGCGCTGACGGTCGCGGTCCCCTCGATGACCGAGGACCTCGGCGCCACCGCCCAGGACACGCAGTGGATCCTCGACTCCTACATCCTGGTCTTCGCGGGTCTCCTGCTCACCTCGGGCAGCCTCGGCGACCGCTTCGGCCGCCGGAAGGTGATGCTGATCGGCCTGGTGCTCTTCGGGGCGGCCTCACTCGCCGCCACGATCTGCACCAGCCCCGGCGAGGTGATCGCCGTGCGCACCGCGATGGGCGTCGGCGGGGCGCTGATCATGCCCTCCACCCTCTCGATCCTCATCACCGTCTTCGACGAGGACGAGCGCGGCAAGGCGATGGCGGCCTGGGGCTCCGTGTCGATGCTGGGGCTGGTCGGCAGCCCGGTCCTGGGCGGCGTCCTGATCGACCACTTCTCCTGGCACTCGATCTTCTTCATCAACGTCCCGGTCGTCGCGCTCGCCGTCGTCGCCGCCGTGCTGCTGATGCCGGAGTCCAAGGCGCCCTGGCAGAAGGCGGATCCGCTGGGCGCGGTGCTGTCCGCGGTCGGGATGACCGCCCTGGTCTGGTGGATCATCGAGATCCCGCAGCACGGCGCGTTCGACGGCCGCTCCGCCGTCAGCCTCGCGGTCGCCGTGGTAGGCCTGGCCGGGTTCGTGATCTGGGAGAACGTCACCGCGTCGCCGATGGTCCCGCTGGTCCTGTTCAAGCACCGCAACTTCAGCGGCGGTTCGCTCTCGCTGGCCCTGGTCCAGATCGGCAACGGCGGTCTGCTGCTGGTCCTCACCCAGTATCTGCAGTTCGTCCTCGGCTACTCCCCCGTCGAGGCGGGCCTCGCCTTCCTGCCGCTGGCCGTCGCCGCGCTGATCGGCAACGGCGTGGGCGTGCAGCTGGCCGAGAAGATCGGCAACCGGTTCGTGATCCTGGCCGGCATGCTCGTGATGGTCGCCTGCTTCGCCCTGCTGACGACGGTCGACGCCGACTCGGGCTTCACCGTCCCGGCGATCGCCCTCGGACTGCTCGGCCTCGGCGCGGGTCTGGCGATGCCCGCCGCCGTCGGCGCGCTGATGAGCACCATCCCCGCGGACAAGGCGGGCGTCGGCTCGGCCCTGAACGACACCATCCAGCAGGCCGGCACCGCCCTCGGCATCGCGATCCTCGGCTCCCTGCTGACCAGCGGCTTCGCCGCCGAGATGCCCGCCGACGCCCCGGCCGCGGCCCGGCAGTCGATCGGCGGGGCGCTGACGGTGGCCGGCGAGGACGCCGGTCTGGTCCGGGCGGCCCGGGAGGCCTTCACCGCCTCGATGACGACGACCTTCACGGTCAGCGCGATCGGCGTCCTGGCCGCCGCCGTCCTGGCGACCCTGGTGATGCGCGACCGCAAGCCGCAGACGACGGAGACGGCGCCGGTCGAGGAACCGGAGCTGGTCGCCTGACCGTCGCCCCGCGGTGAGCGGAGGGCCGGTGCCGTCGAGCACCGGCCCTCCCCCCGTTTCACCGCACCGGGCTGCGCCGCACGACCTTCCCCGTGCCGTCCGCTTCGAGCGCGGCCGCGCCCACCGGACCGGTCACGGCGACGCGCAGCGCGAGGGAGCCGGTGAGGTGGTCGGCGGTGAGCTGCCAGGTCCCCGGGGAGCCGGCCCCGAGGCTCGTCGTGGCCTCGCGGACCAGGGCGGGGACGCGGGCGTAGGGCAGGGCGGCCAGGTCGAAGGCGGGGGTGGCGGTGCCGGCGGGCGCGAACACCACGGTCAGCAGCCGCTCCTGGACTACGACGGTGATCGCGCGCGCCGCCCCCGTCTCCTCGTCCTTGCCCTTGTCCTTCGTCAAGGCCGCGACCGCGCGGCGCAGTTCGCCCGAGTCGAGCAGCGACCGGTCCGGCCCGACGGCGACCGTGCCGGACACCGACGTCGAGGTGACCGTCGTGGACCAGGAGGAAGGGGAGGACGAACTGGAGGAGGACACGGACGGCTCGGGGGACGCGGACGCCGATCCGAAGCCGTCCGGGCCCGCCAGGTCCGAGTAGAACGGCAGGACGACCGCCGCGGCACCGATCAGCAGCCCGACGCGGACGGCGCCGCCGAACGCCCGTTCCTCGGGCGGCACGCCCACGAGGGCCGACTCGGGCGCGGAGTCGATGGCGGCGGTGGCCGCCCGGCTCGTCCACTCCGGCGTCGGCCGCTCGGCGATCTCGGTCTCCCACGGCCGGTCCCCCGGGTACTCGACGACGAGGGTCCCGCGCGGACGGTAGTCGGGGAGGTCGACCAGGTTGACGCGATGGCTGAGCTTCACGCGGAACGCCGACGCGTCGTCCGGCGCGACCGTGAGCTCGAAGCTGATCGGCACGTCCCCGGTCTCGGTGGAGTCCGCGCGCAGGCTCTCGATCTTCGCGAGAGCCGTGCGGCGCGGGACGGCCGGCTCGCGGGCGCGGCCCGGTCCCCTTGTCACGATGCCGATCACGACGAGCGGCACGAGCGGCACCAGGCCGACGACGAGCAGGGGGCCCCGGTCGAGGATGAAGCCGACGACCAGAGCCGCCAGCGACACGCCGATCCCGGTGCCGACCAGGAGGCCGCGCGCGAGGGCGCGCTGCATGGCGGAACGGCTCACCCGGCGATCCAGTCGGGGACGGTCGGCAGCACCTGCTGCGCCACCCGGATCAGGGCCGCGTCGTCGGGCACCATGCCGTCCTTGCGCCAGACGGCTATCTCGTAGGAGCCGCCGGCGTCCTTGGCGTCCGGGGCGACGAGCAGGCTGCGGACGGCCACGCCGGGGGCGGACTCGGACTGGTCGCCGTCGAGGCTGAAGCGGATGCTGATCGTCCGGCTCGAATAGAGCACCGCGGGATGCCCGAGGATCGTCTTCTTCTGCGCGTCGTCCAGCAGGCCCTCCAACTGAGCCAGCGGGAGGTCGTCGTAGGACCGCGAGAGCTTCACCGTGTAGGTGTCCAGTGTGACGGTCGCCTCCGGGACGATGCCGATCAGCGACTCGGCCGAGCCGGTGGTGCCCTGGCCCGTCCCGAGCGCCTGATCCTCGGGCGTGCCGAGGAGCGTGGGCAGGTCCGCGCGGTTGAGCGCCGTGCACAACTGCGACCCCGAGAGGCGTTTCGCCGCAGCCGCTTCCCTGGCCTCCTTGCCGGTCTCGGCGTCGGCCGTGCAGGTGGCCGGTTTGCCGACGGCGTCGGCCGTGTTCTTCTGCATCACGAACAGCGCGCCCCCGATGGCCGCGACCACGACCAGCGCCGCCGTCGCCTGGGCCCAGGCATTGGGCCCCTTCTCGGCCACGCCGACGTCGTCGCCCGTGCCGTCGCCCGTGTCGTCCATGATGCCCATTACCCCCGGTACCCCCTGGTCACCCTGCTCCCCCGGCGCGCGCCGGTCGTGCGCGCGCCGGGGGAGCCTAGCGGGTGATCCAGCCAGGCGATAGTCAATTCACGTTGACCGCGCTCCAGGCCGCCGCGACCGCGTTGTACTCCGCGCCGCCGCTGCCGTAGAGGTCCCTGGCCGCGTTGAGAGTGGCGGTCCTCGCGCCCGCGTAGTTCGTCGAGGACGTCATGTAGACGGTCAGGGCCCGGTACCAGATCGCGCCGAGCTTGTCGCGGCCGATGCCGGTGAGCGTGGAGCCGTTGTACGTCGGGGAGTTGTAGGTGACCCCGTTGATCGTCTTCGTGCCGCTGCCCTCCGCGAGGAGGTAGGCGAAGTGATTGGCAACGCCGGAGGAGTAGTGGACGTCCAGGTTGGCGACCGAACTGCTCCAGTAGTCGGCGGAGTTGGCGTCCTTGCTCGGCTTGTCCATGTAGCGCAGGGCGTCCCGGCCGAAGCCGGAGCGGACGATCTTCTCGCCGATGAGGTAGTCGCCGGCGTCGGAGGCGTTGCCCGCGTAGAACTCGACCAGCGAGCCGAAGATGTCGGAGGTCGCCTCGTTGAGGCCGCCGGACTCGCCCGAGTAGGTCAGGTTGGCCGTCTTCGACGTCACGCCGTGGGACATCTCGTGGCCCGCCACGTCCAGCGCCACCAGCGGGCCGAGCTGGGTGGCGTTGCCGTCGCCGTAGGTCATGCAGAAGCAGCTGTCGTCCCAGAAGGCGTTGGCGTAGTTGTTGCCGTAGTGGACCCGGTTGTAGGAGCCCTTGCCGTCGTTGCCGATGCCGTTGCGGCCGTGGACGTTCTTGTAGTAGTCCCAGGTGACGTCGGTGCCGTACTGCGCGTCGACGGCCGCCGTGGAGCGGTCGGTCGCCGCGCCGGTTCCCCAGTGGTTGTCGGCGTCGGTGAACAGCGTCGCCGGGGCGCGGCTGATGCAGATGCCGAAGATGCACAGGTCGGTCTTGTTCTCCGCGTCGCCGGTGTACGTGTTGCCGCGCGTCGGGTCCTTGAGCTGGTACGTCGATCCCGAGAGGGTCGTCTCCAGCGGGACCGTGCCGCCGTACAGGGACTTGCCGTCGCCGGTGGCCGTCTCGATGCTGTCCCAGGCGTCGATCTGGGCGCCGGTGCGGGCGTCGGTCAGCACCTCGCGGGCGACCGGGTTGCCGAGCGAGTCCAGGGCGACGACGTTCGTCCGCCAGGCCAGCTTCGGGGCGCCGTGCAGGGCGTCGACGACCAGCTGCGGCTTGGCCTTGACCTGGGTCAGCGCCTCGCCGAGGTTGACCGCGCGCAGGGCGTTCACGGCCGCGTCGGCGGCCTTGGGGGCGGAGAGGGCGGGGGCGATGCTCGGCAGCGCGATCGTCGCCTTCGTCGCCCGGTTCGCGCTGCGGTAGGCGCCGTCGGGGGCCAGGTGGACGACGAAGTCGCCGCCGAGTACCGGGAGTTGACGGTAGGTGCGGTCGTAGCGGACGTGCTGGGCGCCGTCCTTGTCGACGATCACGTCGCGCACGGACGTGGACTGCAGCGAGGTGAGGCCCAGGGCCGCCGCGTGGTCGGCGAGGGCCTCCGCCGCGTGGTCGAGGGCGGTGGCCCGGGTCGGCCTGTCGGCCGCGCCGGCGACCGGGGAGAGTACGGCGGCCAGCAGCGTGGCCGTGGTGGCGGCGATGCCGGCGGTGGCGAGACGGGAACCTCGGACGTGCTGCCGTATCCGTATCCGACTCATCGGTGTCTTCGGTCTCCTCGAGAAGGCGCCGTGGGGGCGCGTGGGGGTGACTCGGGGGGGGTGACTCGGGGGGGGTGACTCGGGGGGGGTGGCGCTGAGTTCGTCCTGGCATTTAAGAGGCCCTGACATGTCATGTCCATAGCGTCCACGCGGGGGATGAGTGAGGATCGGTCAACATCGGTGAAGGGGGAAAGGAGGGGAAGAGCAGGGGAAGAGAAGGGGGGAGAATCGTTTCCGTGAGCGCCCCCGAACTCCCCTTCTTCGTCTACGGCACCCTCCGCCCCGGCGAGGTCAACCACGACCTCTTCCTGCGCGGCCGGACCCTGCGCGAGGAACCGGCCCGGCTGGCGGGCGCGGTGCTCTACGACGGGCCGGGCTATCCGTACGCGGTCGAGGAACCGCGGGAGCGGGGCGCGGCGGTGGCCGGCGAACTGGTCACCGCCCGGCCCGAGGCATACGCGCGGCTGCTCGCCGACCTCGACCGGCTGGAGGAGTACGCACCGGGCGACCCGCACAACCTGTACGAGCGCGTGGAACGCGAGGTGGTCTGCGAGGTGGTCTGCGGGGTGGCCGACGGGGAGGCCTCGCCTCCCGGCGGCCCCACTCACTCCGTGCGCGCCTGGGTGTACGTCGCAGCACCCGCCGTCGCCGCCGCCCTGCGGGCCCGGGGCAAGCTGATCAAGGGCGGGGACTGGCTCACACGACGATGAGGCTTTAGGGGCGCGGGGAACTGCGCGACCAGCCACGATGGCGCCGCAGCGAAACGACGGCGCATCCCGGCACTTCCAGCGAAGCGCTCAGGGGCCGAGGGCCGGGGACCGACGGCCGGGCGTCGAAGGGCGAGGAGGGGTCACCCGTTCACACCCTTGCGTGGGCGCATTTCCGGGTCGGGTGCGGCGGAGCCGTTCGCACGTCGGTGACCTGCTGAAACGCGGGCGCCCGCACCCCGCTCGGCGGGGCCTGCGACACCCGTTCATCCCAATTCCCGACGCATCCTCGGGAAGCGCGCTCGCCGCGCTGCGACTTACCTCGGAAGGACAGGGACGCGACCGAAGAGCTCGTGAGGAGCACCGATGCGACGACGTACCGCCCGTACCGCAGCCCGGCTGCTGACCGGTACCGCGCTCGCCGTCACCGCCGCGGCCGGACTCGCCGCGCCCGCCCACGCCGCCGGTCCGGCCGCCGGCGTCGGGCGGCTGGACGTGTACCCGTCCACCGCGGTGCCGGGCGGGCAGGTCTCGGTGAACACGGCGGCGTGCGGGGACGGCGGAGCCGCCGCGGGCGACGCCGGGGCGGTCGGCGCCGGCCCCTTCCCGCTCGCGCCCACCACGCACGACGGCGAGGCGATCGGCCAGTTCCAGGTGCCGCCGAGCGCGCAGCCGGGGACGTACGAGATCGTCGCGGAGTGCGCGGCGGGCGGGCGGCGGCTCGCCGGGGATCTGGTGGTGGTGCTGGCCTCGGACCGGCAGGCGGTGCATCCGCGAGGAAGTGTGAAGACGGGGGTCGGCGGCGCACTGGGCCCCGACCCCGTACAGACCGCGGCCGGTGTGGCGGCTCTCGCCGTCGCCGCCGCGGGCGGTACCTGGCTCCTGCATCGCCGGGCGAGAGGCGACGGGATCTGACGGACACCCTCCGCTGTCCGTCCGCCGGTACCGCATGTCCCCTCCCCCTCCGGGTCCGACGCCCCTCGCGGCCCGGAGGGGGCCCGGGGTTCCCGCTCACGGAGCGGCCACGGAGCACCTACGGAGCACCCACGGGAGGTCTCGGCATGCGCAAGGTCGGCAACTCCGCGATAGCGGCGGTCACCGTGGCCGCCCTCTGCTGCGGCGCATGGCTGCTGCGCGGCGGCGCCGAGACGCACGCCCCGCCGCAGCCGTCCGCCGCACAGGCGCATGCCGACCGGGCCGCCGAGGCGTCCACGGCGCCCGCGCTGCCGCCGTCCCCGCCCGACCGGGTCCGCATCCCCGCGATCCACGTGGATGCCCCCCTGATGGGCCTGGCCCTGACCGCGTCCGGCAGCCTCGACGTCCCGCCCGCCGCGAAGAAGAACCTGGCCGGCTGGTACGAGGCCGGCACCACGCCCGGTGAGACGGGCACCGCGATCGTCGCCGGCCATGTCGACAACGCCGACGGGCCCGCCGTCTTCTACGACCTGGGCGCCCTGCGCAAGGGCAGCGCCGTCGAGGTGGACCGCCGCGACGGCAGCGTGGCCGTGTTCACGGTGGACGCCGTGGAGGTGTACCGCGCGAACGCGTTTCCCGACGAGAAGGTCTACGGCCCCGCCGACCGGCCCGAGCTGCGGGTGATCACCTGCGGCGGCGGATACTCCCGGGCAACCGGTTACCAGGGCAACGTGGTCGTCTTCGCCCACCTCACGGGCGTCCGCCACAGATGAGCCGCCGGAACCCTCACACCTGGGCCCGGGCCCCGCTGAGGGCAGCGTTCCTCGCGGGAAACAACCGTGATGCTGCCGGGTAACGTCGGCATCGCACGCTCCTGGGCATGACCTCGAATTCGCGTGTGGTGGTGCTCGGCGCCGGCCTCGCGGGCGTACGACTCGCCCGCCGGCTCGGCGAGCTGGGTGCGCCCGCGCTGCTCGTCGGCGAGGAGGAGCACCGGCCGTACAACCGGGTGCTGCTCGCCGAGGTGCTGGCCGGCCGGTACGCCCCGGAGGTGATCGCGCTGCCCGCGCCAACCGGTCTGGTGCGGGCCCGGGTCACCGGCATCGACCGCGACCGGCGGACCCTGGCCTGCGCGGACGGCTCGGAGATCGCATACGACACGCTCGTCCTGGCCACCGGCTCCAACCCGGTACTGCCGCCGCTGCGCGGACTGTTCACGGACATGTACCTCGCACCGACACACCGGGCAAGCGATCCCACCCGCCTTTCCGGCCGGGGGTCCGGGGGTTGTCCCCCGGGAGGGCACAGCACGCCGGACCATGTGCTGCCGGAGGGCGTCCACGCCTTCCGGACCATGGACGACTGCCTCGGCCTGTCGAAGGCCGTGCGGCCGGGCGTGCGGGCGGTCGTCATCGGCGGCGGGCTCCTCGGGGTCTCCGCGGCCCGCGCGCTCGCGGTGCGCGGCGCACAGGTCGTCCTCGCCCAGCAGGCCGAGCGGCTCATGGAGCGCCAGCTCGACCCGAGCGCCTCCGCACTGGTCCGCCGGCACCTCGCCGGCCTCGGCGTGGAGATCCACACCGAGTGCCGGGTACGCGACGTGCGCTGCGTCGGCGGGGCCGTCCGCTCCGTCGAGATGGCCGACGGCTACACCCTGGGCGCCGACCTGGTGGTGCTGGCCTGCGGGGTCTCGCCGCGCGCGGGACTGGCGAAGGAGGCGGGGATCGCCGTGCACAAGGGGATCCTGGTCGACGACGAACTCCGGACGTCCGACCCGCACATCCACGCGATCGGCGACTGCGCGCAGCACGGCGGGACCGTGTACGGCCTCGCCGCCCCGGCGCTGGAACAGGCCGACGCGCTGGCCGAGCTGCTCGTCGGCGATCCGAACGCGCGCTACGGCGGCACCCGCGCCCTCACCCGGCTCACGCTCGCCGGAAACAACGCCGGAAACAACGCCGGAAACGGCACCGGGAACAACGGCGGAAACAACGCCTTCGGTCCTGCCGGGAACAGCGCCTTCGACCTCGCCGCGTTCGGCGAGACGGAGCCGCGCCCCGGCGACGACGTCGTCCAGCTCGCCGACGCCACCCGCGGCACCTACCGCAAGGTCGTCGTCCGCGACGACCGCCTGGTCGGCGGCGTGCTCGTCGGCGAACTCGGCACCGTCGGCGCGCTCGCGCGCGCCTGGGAGGGAGCAGAGCCGCTCCCCGACCACGGCCCCCTGCTCCACCTGCTCACCAACGACGGAGGCTCCTGATGACCGCCACCCCGGAGGCCACGGAGGCCACCCCCACGATCGTGCTCGTCGGCCACGGCATGGTCGGCCAGCGCTTCCTCGAAGCGCTCGCCGAGCGCGGCCTGACCGCCACGCACCGCGTGGTCGTCCTGTGCGAGGAGCCGCGCCCCGCGTACGACCGCGTCGCCCTCACCTCGTACTTCTCGGGCAAGACGCCCGAGGAACTGTCCATGACCGACCTGGACTTCATCGCCGCGCACGGCATCGAACTGTACGTCGGCGACCCGGCGGAGACGATCGACCGCGAGGCGCGGAAGGTCACCGCCCGCTCCGGTCAGGTCTTCGAGTACGACACGCTCGTCCTCGCCACCGGCTCCTACCCCTTCGTGCCGCCCGTGCCGAACAAGGACGCCGAGGGCTGCTTCGTCTACCGGACGATCGAGGACCTCCTCGCCATCGAGGAGTACGCGAAGTCGCGCGCCACGACCGGCGCGGTGGTCGGCGGCGGTCTGCTGGGTCTGGAGGCCGCAGGCGCGCTGAAGGGTCTCGGACTCACCTCCCACATCGTGGAGTTCGCGCCCCGGCTGATGCCCGTCCAGGTCGACGCGGGCGGCGCCGCAGCCCTGCTGCGCACCATCGAGGACATGGGCCTGAGCGTCCACACCGGCGTCGGCACACAGGAGATCGTGGTCGGCGAGAACGGCGCCGTCACCGGCATGAAGCTGTCCGACGGCTCCGAACTCGCCACCGACCTGGTGGTGTTCAGCGCCGGCGTCCGCCCCCGCGACCAGCTCGCCCGCGACTGCGGACTGACGGTCGGCGAGCGCGGCGGCATCGCGGTCGACGAGCAGTGCCGCACGGTCGCCGACCCGCAGGTGTTCGCGATCGGCGAGTGCGCGCTGGCCGCCGACGGCCGGGTGTACGGCCTGGTCGCCCCCGGCTACGAGCAGGCCGCCACCGCCGCCGCGACGATCGCCGCCGACGAGGCCGCTTTCACGGGCGCCGACCTCTCCACCAAGCTGAAGCTGCTCGGCGTGGACGTGGCGTCCTTCGGCGACGCGCACGGCGCCGCCGAGGACTGCCTGGACGTCGTCTACTCCGACTCCCGCTCGGGCCTGTACAAGAAGCTGGTTATCGGCCGCGACGGCACGCTGCTCGGCGGCATCCTGGTCGGCGACGCGGAGGCCTACGGCACGCTGAAGGCCTTCACCGGCTCGGTGCCGCCCGTCGCCCCCGAGTCCCTCGTCCTGCCGGCCGGCGCCGGGGAGTCCGTCCAGCTCGGCCCGTCCGCGCTGCCGGACGACGCGATCATCTGCTCCTGCAACAACGTCCGCAAGGGCACGATCCGCGGCGCGGTCACCGAGCACGACTGCACCACCGTGCCCGAGGTGAAGAAGTGCACCAAGGCCGGTACTACGTGCGGCAGTTGCGTCAAGGTGCTCGGACAGCTGGTCACCGCCGAGCTGGAGGCGAGCGGCGTCGAGGTCGACAAGGGCCTGTGCGGCTGCTTCGGCCAGACCCGCGAGGAGCTGTACGAGATCGTCTTCGCCCTGCGCATCAACACCTACCAGGATCTCCTGGACCGCTACGGCCGCGACGGCGCCAGGGGCGGCGACGGCTGTGACATCTGCAAGCCGGCGGTCGGCTCGATCATCGCCTCCCTCGCCCCGACCATCGGCGCGAGCGGCTACGTCCTGGACGGCGAGCAGGCGGCCCTCCAGGAGACCAACGACCACTTCCTCGCCAACCTCCAGAAGAACGGCTCGTATTCGGTCGTCCCGCGCATCCCCGGCGGCGAGATCACCCCCGAGGGGCTGATCGTGATCGGCGAGATCGCCCGTGACTTCGGCCTCTACACGAAGATCACCGGCGGCCAGCGGATCGACATGTTCGGCGCGCGCGTCGAGCAACTCCCGCTCATCTGGACACGGTTGGTGGACGCCGGCTTCGAGTCCGGACACGCCTACGGCAAGTCCCTGCGCACGGTGAAGTCCTGCGTCGGCCAGACCTGGTGCCGCTACGGCGTCCAGGACTCCGTCCGCATGGCGATCGACCTGGAGCTGCGCTACCGGGGGCTCAGGTCGCCCCACAAGCTCAAGTCGGCGGTCTCCGGGTGCGCCCGCGAGTGCGCCGAGGCCCAGTCGAAGGACTTCGGCATCATCGCCACGTCCAACGGCTGGAACCTCTACGTGGGCGGCAACGGCGGCGCGACCCCGCGCCACGCGGACCTGCTCGCCCAGGACCTCGACGACGCCGAACTGATCAAGCTGATCGACCGTTTCCTGATGTTCTACATCCGCACGGCGGACCGCCTGGAGCGCACCTCGACCTGGCTGGAGCGCATCCCCGGCGGCCTGGACCACGTCCGGGACGTCGTCGTCGAGGACTCCCTCGGCATCTGCGAGGAGCTGGAGTCCCTGATGACGGCCCACGTGGCGCACTACGCCGACGAGTGGGCGACCACCATCAACGACCCCGAGAAGCTCGCCCGGTTCGTGTCCTTCGTCAACGCGCCGGACACCCCCGACCCGGTCGTCGGCTTCGTCCCCGAGCGCGACCAGATCAAGCCCGACCTGCCGCTGCTCACCATCGGCCACCGTCCCCTGGAAGGGAGCGCCCAGCGATGACCCTGGCACCCGAGACCACCGACCTGAAGGTCCAACTCCAGTTGGAGGACGCCTGGTTCACGGTCTGCGACCTGAGCCGGCTCGTCCCCGGCCGGGGCGTGGCCGCGCTGCTGCCGGACGGCCGCCAGGTCGCCCTGTTCCGCGACCGCTCCGGCACCCTGTTCGCCGTCGACAACCGCGACCCGTTCGGCGGCGCGGCCGTCCTCTCCCGCGGCCTGACCGGCACCCATCAGGGCCGCCCCTTCGTCGCCTCGCCGCTCCTCAAGCAGCGCTTCGACCTGCGGACCGGCGAGTGCCTGGACGACGAGACGGTACGCATCGCCACCTACGAGGTGCGCACGGCCTGACGGGCGGCGCCCGTTCGGGTCCTCAGGTCGGGTCAGCGTGGGCCCGGGGTCGTGGCCTGGAGGCGTCTCGACTGGCGCTGGGCGGGGATGCCGTGGGCCCCGGGGCGGGCCGGCACCGCGGGGAGCCGGACGACCGCGTCCAGGCCGCCGTGCGGGGCCGGCCGCAGGACCACCTCGCCGCCGCTCGCGTGGGCGAGGCGCTGCACCAGGGCGAGGCCCAGACCGGTGCCGCCCTTGGGGGCGTCCGGGGCACGCCAGAAGCGGTCGAAGGCACGGCGGCGCTGCTCCTCGGTCATCCCGGGGCCTTCGTCCATGACGTGCAGCTCCACCCACGCCGGACCGGCCGGCCGGTGCGGGCCGCGAGGCGTGAAACGGCGCTCGTGGGGCGTGTGGCAGCGCGGGTCGACGGAGACCGTGGAACCCGGAGGCGCCACGCGCAGGGCGTTGGAGAGCAGGTTGTCGAGGATCTGCTCCACCGCCCCGGGCAGCGCCAGCACCTCGCCGTCGTAGTCCCCCGCCAGCGCCAGCCAGACCCCGTGCTGCTCGAACAGCGGCGTCCAGGCCCGATGCCGTTCCGCGCACACCCGGCCCAGGTCGATCTTCTCGCGTTCGGCGGCGCTCTCGTCGAGCCGGGCCATCGCGAGCAGCCCCTCGACCATCCGGGCCAGCCGGTCGGTCTCGGTCAGCGCGGCGGTCAGCGAGCCGCGGGCGTGCAGGGCGATGTCGCTCTCCAGGTTCTCCAGCCGCAGCCGCAGCGCCGCGAGGGGCGTCTTCAGCTGGTGCGATGCCTCACCGGCGAACGCCCGCTGGGAGGCCAGCAGATGCTCCAGCCGGGCGGCGGTGCGGTTGAAGGTCGCGGCGAGACTGCGCACCTCCGGCGGCCCGTTGGTGATCGCGACGGGCGTCGCCGCCCCGCCGACGGCCAACTCGTGCGTGGCCCGCTCCAGTTCACGGATGGGCCGACCGGTCCAGCGGGCGATGACGAAGCCGAGGGCGGCGACGGCGGTCAGCGCCGCGAGTCCGCCGAGCGCCAGCAACAGCCAGACGTGGTGGACCCGTTCGGACACCATGCGGGTCGGCAGGGTGATCCGCACGGCGCCCTGCTTCTCCGCGCCGTGCGCCACCGGCGTGGCCACCGCGAGGTACTGCACCCCGCCGATGGTGGAGGTGCGGACGTCCGCGGTGGCGGTTCCCTGCAGCGCGGCGGCGATCCCCGGCCAGGTGGCGAGGTTGCCCTCCTCTCGCTCGGTGAGCGGATGCGAGGTGGCCAGCAGTCTGCCGCGCTCGTCGACGATCAGCACCTTGCCGCCGATGCGTTCGGCGCAGTGCGCGGCCCGTTCGGGCAGATCCTGCGCCTCCCGGCCCGCCGAGATGGACAGGGAGGCGTACGCCGACACCGACTCGGCCTCGTCCTTGGCCAGGTTGATCACCCGGTCCCGCTCGCCCCGCGAGTACACATAGCCGAGCGGGATCTCCAGACAGAGCAGCACCAGGGCGGCGAGCGTGAGGTAGCTGAGCAGCAGCCGACGGGTCATCGGTAGGCCGCCGAGCGCTGAGGGGGCTGAAAGCTGTCGAAGCTCTCGTAGGCCTCGTGGGGGTAGGCGGGCCGGGGTTCGTACGCCGAGGGAGGCTCGTACGCGGCGGGCTCGTAGGCGGGAGGCTCGTAGGCGGTCGACTCGTGGGCGGCGGGCTCATAGCCCGTGCGCTCGTAGCCCGTGGACTCGTAGGCCGTGGGCTCGTAGCCCGTGGGGTCGTAGCCCGTGGGGTCGTAGGGCGTGGACTGGACGTACGTCGGCTGAGCGCGCTCGGTCTGGACGGGCACGGCGTCGACGGGGGCGGCATGAGCCGGGGCGGCCTGGACCGGGGCGGGGGGCGCGTAAGCCTGCTGCGCGCCCGGCGCGGAGGTGTGCACGGCCAGCCGGAAGCCCACTCCGCGCAGGGTCTGGATCCACGCCGGGTTGCCCAACTTCCGTCGCAGGGTGGCCACATGGACGTCCAGCGTCTTCGTCGGACCCTGGTAGTGCGGGTCCCACACGCGGTCGAGGATCTGCTGGCGCGAATACACGGCCCCGGGGTCCTCGGTGAGCAGCGCGAGCAGTTCGAACTCCTTGGGCGTCAGCGCGACCGCCCCCTCCCCCACCCACACCTGCCGGGTCCGCCGGTCGACGACCAGCGGACCGACGGCGCCGGTGGTGGCGGGGGCTGCGCCCACGAGGGCGGCGGGGGCGGCGGGGGCGGCGGGGCGCGACGGTACGGGAGCCTGAGCCTGCCGCATGGGCCCCGGTTGCATGGGTGCCGGTTGCACGGGAGCCGGTTGTACGGGTGCCGGCGGGGCGAGTTCGGCGAGGCGCTGAGGCGCCGCCTCGGCGAAGGGCGCCGCGCCGACGCCCGCACCCGCGAAGGACTCGCCGCCGAAGGGATCGCCACCCGCCAACTGCCCTGGCTCCGCCCGCCGTTGGGCCCGTCGGGTCACCGCACGCACCCGGGCCACCAGCTCACGCATACTGAACGGTTTCGCCAGGTAGTCGTCGGCACCCAGCTCCAGGCCCAGCACACGGTCGGCCTCCTCGCCGCGCGCGCTGAGGATGATGATGGGGACGTCGGAGGTCTGCCGGATGCCTCGGCAGACGTCGATGCCGTCGATGTCGGGCAACCCCAGGTCGAGCAGCACGACATCGCCGTACTGCGCCCTCAACCCCTCGTTGCCGGTGGCGACGTGATGCACCGTCAGCCCGAAGTTCGCAAGGCCCTCGACGAGCGGTTCGGCGATCGTCCGGTCGTCCTCGATGAGCAGGACTCGTACACCCATGCGTTCCCGTCTCTCCCGTGAACCAATTCGCGTGTTCAGTGGAACTGACACGCTACAAGAACGGTCAGGAAACCGCCTACGCCTCCCGGGCAATGTGAGCAGCCACTCAACTCCGGACGAAAACTGTCCCATTCTTGTCGGCGGTTTAGTGTTCCTCTAACCTTCGCCTGGCATTGCCCCCTCTACGGTGATGGGGAACTGGTCGGACCCCCATGCCGACCAGCTCTGAACTGGGAGGATCCGTGAAGGCACTGCTGGACCGCGCCCGCTCGTTCAAGCGGCGGGTCGACTTCGAAAGCGGCGAATACCGACGATTGGCGGAAGGCCAATATCCCGAGGCGTTGTTCATCACCTGCTCCGACTCGCGGGTGATTCCAGCCCTGATAACGGGCGCACGGCCCGGCGAGATATTCGAGCTGCGAAACGCAGGCAATATCGTTCCGCCGCACGGCCGACCGGGCGCCTCGGGCGAGGCGGCCACCATCGAGTACGCACTGGAGGTGCTCGGCGTTCAGGACATCGTGGTGTGCGGCCACTCCCACTGCGGTGCGATGGGCGCGCTCAAGTCCGGCGACGACCTCTCCGGTCTGCCCGGCGTGGACGCCTGGCTGCAACTGGCCCGCCCCCGGCTGGCGCCGGTCCTGGACGGCCACGTCGAGGACCCGTCGATGCCGGACGTCGCCCAGCTGAACGTCGTCAACCAGCTGGCTGTGCTGCGGAGTTACCCGGCGACGCGACGGCGTCTCGACTCGGGTCGGCTGCGCCTGCACGGCTGGTACTACGAGGTGGACACCGGCCAGGTGCACGAACTGGACGACGACGGCCTGTTCCGGGTGCACGCGGCATGAGCGGCTCACACGCCCGGCACGGCCGAGGGTGGGGCCCGGGCTCCGACGCCAGCGACGGCAGGGGCCGCACGTTCGGCGAGGAGGCCGGTCTGACGGGCCCACCGCGCCGGCCCATGCCCTCCCCGTCGTCCGCGTTCTCCGCGCCGCCGCTGACGCCCCCCGTGCCTGCTTCGGTGCCCAGGCCTTCTCCCACTTCTCCTACTCCTCCGGAAGCTCCAGCGGCTGGGGCAGCTGCGGCGGCTGGGGCGGGTAGGACGACGCGGATGCCTCGGCCGCCCGTGCGGGAACCCCGCGTCCCGCGAGACGGCAGGGAGGCCGGACGGCAAGCCGGTGAAGAGGCCGCCGCCGCACAGGCCACGGAGAAGGCGGCGAAGGCGGCGATGGCGGCGATGGGGAAGGCGGCGGCTGCGAACGGCGCTGCCAAGGCCTCGGGGCCGAAGGTCGATCTGGCCACCGAGATCACCGCGTCCCTCGTCGTCTTCCTGGTGGCGCTCCCGCTGTGCATCGGCGTGGCCGTCGCCTCGGGCGTGCCCGCCGAACTGGGCATCATCTCGGGCGTCATCGGCGGCCTGGTGGTGGGCGCGGCGCGCGGCAGCACGCTCCAGGTGAGCGGCCCGGCCGCCGGTCTCGCGGCGCTGGTCGCGGAG
Source organism: Streptomyces sp. NPDC001858 (assembly GCF_053594615.1). Classification (NCBI taxonomy): domain Bacteria; kingdom Bacillati; phylum Actinomycetota; class Actinomycetes; order Kitasatosporales; family Streptomycetaceae; genus Streptomyces; species Streptomyces sp. NPDC001858. Next base: position 168,422 of record NZ_JBSFEV010000003.1, on the reverse strand, counting down.
ACCGTGCTGGAGTTCGGCGTGGCGATGCTCGGCGTGATCGTGTTCTTCTCCGGCATCCTGCAGATCGTCCTCGGCCTGGTGAGACTGGGCCGGTTCTTCCAGGCGATCTCCCTGGCCGTCGTCCAGGGCATGCTCGCGGGCATCGGCCTGCCGCTGATGTTCGGCCAGGCGTATCCGGCGATGGACGCGAAGGCTCCGGGCACCCCGCTGGAGAACATGGCCGGCATCCCCGGCCTGATCACGGACACGCTGGCCAACCCGCAGGCGATGATCGCGGCCGGCCTGGGCATCGTCACGGTCGTCCTGAGCTTCCTGTGGAAGAAGATGCCGGGACCGGTCAAGAAGGTGCCCGCGGCGCTGGTCGCGGTGGGCATCGGCATCGGGGTGGCCGCGCTGCCGGGCGTCGACATCAAGACGCTCCAGGTGGGCAACCTGCTGGCCTCGGTCGACGTGCCGGGCGCGGAGCAGTTCGCCGGCCTGGCGGACGCCGGGATCATCACCGCGATCCTGACCTTCACGGTGATCGCCTCCGCGGAGTCCCTGTTCACGGCGGCCGCGGTGGACCGTATGCACGACGGCCCGCGCACCCGCTACAACCCCGAGCTGATCGCCCAGGGCGCCGGCAACACCCTCGCGGGCCTGCTCGGCGCGCTCCCCATCACGGCGGTGGTGGCCCGTAGCTCGGCGAACGTCCAGGCGGGCGCCAAGACCCGGCTCTCCCGCACGCTGCACGGCCTGTGGCTGCTGGCCTTCGCCATCCTCCTCCCCCAGGTGCTGGCCCTGATCCCGATCTCGGTCCTCGCGGGGGTCCTCGTCCACAGCGGCTGGAAGCTCTTCGCGCCCGAGGAGTTCCCGAAGATGTGGCGGCAGGACCGCGGCGAGTTCGCGGTCATGACGCTCACCACGCTGGTCATCGTGGCGACGGCCCTGCTGGAGGGCGTCCTGATCGGTCTCGCGGCGGGCATCGTGCTGGCGGCGGTGCGCATGTCGCAGACGGTCATCAAGCAGCACCTCGAGGAGGACACGGCGAAGGTGGTCATGGCCGGGAACGCGACGTTCCTGCGGCTGCCCCAGGTCATCGAGGCCCTGGAGACCGCGGCGCAGGCCGGCAAGCCCCGGATCCGGCTCGACCTCACCGGCGTGACCCACCTCGACCACGCCTGCCGCAGCCAGGTGGAGGAGTTCACGGCCCAGCAGCGCGGCAAGGGCCTACGGGTGGAACTCCTGCTGCCGGGCCCGGCGAAACGCCTGCCCGTACCGGAGGACACGGCACCGGCCCCCGACCTGGCCCTACAGACCGACCCGCTGCCCCGCCGCGAGCCGGCCCCGGCAACCGCTTCCGCCTCCGCCTCCGCAACCAGCCCCGGCCCCACCGCCGAGTGGTTCTACCTGGACACCACCCCGATGCCGGAGGACTTCGCCCAGAGGTACGCGGAGGAGTTCGCCCCGAGCATGGGATACGGGCAGGACTCAGGAAGGGGGTACGGCGGCCAGGGATACGGCCAGGGGTATGACGAGGGCTACGGCCAGGACTATGGCCAGGCCTTCGGACAGAACTACGGCCAGGGGTATGGGCCTGGGTACTCGGAGGAATACGCGCAGCGGTAGGCGAGGGGAGACAGGCGCGGGTCAAGGGCCCCCGGGGCCCCGCGCTTCCGCACCCTCCCCGAAGAAGGACGCCGGAGGCCCTCTGACACCATCTGACGCGACGAACCGAACCGCTCCTCAGGCCTTGAGGGCCTCGTACACCACCCCGGTCAGCTGCTCGGAGGCGCTCCACAGCCGTTCCCCCGCCCGGTCGTCGAGGGTCCAGGAAGCCCGCCGCGAGGGTGCGGGCGCCCCGCGCCACATCGCGAGGGACGGCCCGGTGAACGAGTCCGGGCGGACGCCGGGCGCGGTCGCCGCGTACAGGGCGGGCAGCGCGCCGGCCTCGGCAGGCTGGGCGATCACCCGGTTGCCGAGCGCCATCAGCCGCTCGGCGACCCGGCGCCCCTCTGCTCGCGGCCCGGCCGTCTGCAGGTTGGTCGCCGCGTACCCCGGGTGCGCGGCCGCCGCGACGACGTCGGAGCCGGCCGCCGCGAGCCTGCGCGCCAACTCGTGCGTGAAGAGCAGATTGGCGGTCTTGGAACGGCCGTAGGCGGTCCAACGTCGGTACCGTCGCTCGGAGTTGAGATCGCGGAGATCGATGTTGCCGAGCAGGTGGGCCATGCTGGACACGGTCACCACCCGCGCGCCGTCCGACCCGGCTGCGGGACCCCCCTCCGCGGCGGCGAGCAGCGCGGGCAGCAGCAGCCCGGTGAGGGCGAAGTGCCCGAGGTGATTCACCCCGAACTGCGTCTCGAACCCGTCGGCGGTGGTGCCGTACGGCATCGCCATCACACCGGCGTTGTTGACGAGCAGATCGAGCCGCTCGTACGGCAGCGAGCCCGCGAACTCCCTCACGGAGGCCAGCTCCCCGAGGTCGAGCAGCCCCAACTCCACGTCGCCGCCGGGCACTTCACCGCGCAGCCGCTCGACGGCCGCCCGCCCCCGCGCCTCGCTCCGGCAGGCGAGCAGGACCCGCGCCCCCTTCCGGGCGAGCTCGCGCGCGGTGACGTACCCGAGCCCGCTGTTGGCCCCGGTGACGACGGCGTTGCGGCCGCTCTGATCAGGGATGTCGCGCACACTCCAGCCGGCCATGGCCGTGCTCCTTCCACCACTCCCCGGCAGCCTACGACGGCGCCCGGCCCGTCGCTCCGCAACCCATCTCGCATCCACCCGCCACGACATGTCCACGACACAGCCATCACACAGCTACCCTGCGCTCCTAGCGTTCGGCAGCGCACGACCTACAGCACACGACCTGCAGCACACGCTGTGTGGCCCGCACGACCCTGCTCCACCACCCGTCGCCGGGACCGGCGTACGGGCCGGTTCACCCACACCATCCCCGGGAGTGAGCGTGGAACGTCGTACCTTCCTGCGTACGGCCGCGATCGGCGGCTCCTCCGCCGTACTCGGCGGAACCCTCTGGCGCGGCGCCGCCTACGCGGCCCCCGCCCAGCCCGGCACGGGCCCGTACGGCGCCCTCGGCGCCGCGGACGCCAACGGCATCCGTCTCCCCTCCGGCTTCACCAGCCGGGTGATCGCCCGCTCCGGCCAGACCGTGTCCCGGACGTCGTACACCTGGCACAACGCCCCCGACGGCGGCGCGTGCTACGTGGACGGCACAGGCTGGATCTATGTCTCCAACTCGGAGATCAACCCGTCCGGCGGCGCGAGCGCGGTGAGGTTCTCGGCGGCCGGGGCGATCACGGGCGCGTACCGCATCCTCTCCTCGACCCGCCAGAACTGCGCGGGCGGGAAGACCCCGTGGAACACCTGGCTGTCCTGCGAGGAGGTGGACCGTGGATACGTTTACGAAACAGACCCCTGGGGTGTGACGGCGGCGGTGCGCCGGGATGCGATGGGCCGCTTCAAACACGAGGCGGCGGCGGCCGACCCGGTCCGTCAGGTGATCTACCTGACGGAGGACGAGACGAACGGCTGTTTCTACCGTTTCCGCCCGACGACCTGGGGCAACCTGTCCGCCGGCACCCTGGAGGTCATGGTCGCCGGCACGGCCACCAGCGGCCCGGTGACCTGGACCAGAGTCCCCGACCCCACCGGCGCCTCCGCCACCCGCAACCAGGTCTCCGGCGCCAAGCGCTTCAACGGCGGCGAGGGCTGTTACTACGCGAACGACACCTGCTGGTTCACGACCAAGGGCGACAACCGGGTCTGGCAGTACAACGCGGCGGCCCAGACGATCGAACTCGCCTACGACGACTCCCTCGTGACGTCCGGCACGGCCCCCCTCACCGGGGTCGACAACGTCACCGGCTCCGCCTCCGGCGATCTGTTCGTGGCGGAGGACGGCGGCAACCTGGAGATCTGCGTGATCACCCCGGACGACGTGGTCGCCCCCTTCCTCCGCGTGGACGGCCAGTCGGCGTCGGAGATCACCGGCCCGGCCTTCTCTCCGGACGGCACCCGCCTCTACTTCTCCAGCCAGCGCGGCACGAGCGGCAGCTCGTCGGGCGGGATCACGTACGAGGTGCGGGGTCCCTTCCGAGCCTGACGGGACTGGCGGGGCCAGTGGGGGGGCATGGGGGCGTGGGGGCGTGGGGCGGGCGGGGTTGGCGGGGTTGGCGGGGTTGGCGGGGCGGACAGGATTGAAAGGAACCTGACAGCAAAAGGGTGGAACACGGTCAGGCGGCGACTCGTTACTGGCCAACGAAGTCCAAACTGGAAGTAAAGCCATACCCAGTGGGACCACAGTCATCAGTGTTACGCCGTTCGCCGCCCGAACCCCACTCCCGGAGGCCCGTAACCATGAACGCCACCCCCGCTCCGTCCCGCCGAGCAGTCCTCGGCGGCGCCGCCGCATCCCTGGCGGCCCTCACCTTGACGACGACGCCGGCAACAGCGAAGTCCGGTACTCCTGAGGCGACTTGGCCGGCGGAGTACCCCCTCCCCGACGGCTGGCTCCCCGAGGGCATCGCCATCGGCCGCAAGCCGTACGCCTACCAGGGCTCCCGCGCCAACGGCGGCATCTACCGCACCGACCTGCGCACCGGCGAGGGCACTGTCGTGTACGCAGGCGGCACCGGCCAGATCGCCGTCGGCCTGAAGATCGACCACGACGGCCTGCTGTACGTGGCGGGCAGCACAGGCGTGGCGCGAGTGATCGACTCCCGCACGGGCAGTCTGCTGACAACCCATCAACTCACTGACACCGCAGGCCACTTCATCAACGACGTGACGCTGCTCGGCGACCGCGCCTGGTTCACCGACTCCCGGGCCGCGGCGCTGTACAGCGTCAGGCGCGGCCGGGGCGGTGCCGACATCCGCACCCTCCCCCTCACCGGCGACTGGGTGCAACTCCCCAACGTGAACAACGCCAACGGGATCGTCGGCACGCCGGACGGCCGCGGGCTGATCGTCGTCAAGAGCACGCCGGGCGAGCTGTACAACGTCGACGTCAAGACGGGGTACGCCAAGAAGATCACGCTGGTCGGCGCAGCCGACGTCGTGAACGGCGACGGCCTCTACCGCATCGGCCGCACGCTGTACGTCGTCCAGAACCGGCTGAACCTGATCAGCGTCTGGGCCCTGGACCGCACGGCGACGACCGCCACCCTGACCCGGACGATCACCGACCCGGGCTTCGACGTCCCGACCACGGCCGCCCGCTACGGCGACCGCCTCTACCTGGTCAACGCACGCTTCACCAGCCCGCAACTGCCGGAGACGACGTTCACGGCGGTGGCCGTCTCCCTCTGACGAGACCCGACAAGCCGCACGGGGACGGCACTTGAGAGCACCGGGTGCCGCCCCCCCCTGCCATGATGAACGAATGACAAAGACGACCACGGGCACCTCCGCCTCCGCCTCCGTCTCCGTCTCCGTCTGCCGAAAGGCAGATGCCGCGTAACCGCCCCGGCGCGTTGCGCGCCCTGCGCACCCGCGAGAGCGCCGACACCCGCCCGCGCACCCGCGAGATCCCCGAGCCGGAACGCATCCCCGGCCTGTCCGCACGCACCAGCCTCGCGATCCACCACGTGGAGCAGAAGAGCGGCGGCCACCACCTCTTCGCCGGCGCAACAGCACGCGCCCTCGACCGCTACCGCAGGTCCCTGAGAGCCCCCGGCCGCGGCACCCTCCACCCCCGCACCTCGGCATGCCCCTCCCGCCCACGGTGACGGAATGACGACCCCGGCCCCCAACCCGGCCGATGCACACAGAAAAGTCACGGAACAGCCACACCGCATACACCACCTACAAAACGGCAATACCGTCGTCCCCTCACATCACTCGACACCCTGGGGGGACACCATGACCAACCCGTACACCACCGCCCCGAACCCCACCCCCCGATGGGCCCGCAAGAGATACGTCCTGCCCGCCCTCGCCCTGGCGCTGTTCCTGGGCATGGGCGTCGGCGGCTCCGACGACGGCACGAAGGCGGAAGCGAAACCGACGTCGGCCGACCCCCAGCCGACGGTGACCGTGACGACCACGACGACGGAGACGGCAGTACCGGAACCGGCAGCCACGAAGACAGCGACGGCAACGGTGACCGCAACGGCAACAAAGACGGTAAAGGTGACGGTGACGGAGAAAGCGGCGGCCGCGAACGACGACCCGGCCGCCGACTCCGGAAGCGAGTACTACGAAAACTGCACGGCCGCCCGCGCGGCCGGAGCCGCCCCCGTACACGCAGGCGACCCGGGCTACGGCCGCCACCTGGACCGCGACGGCGACGGAACCGGCTGCGAATAACAAACGCTCCAGACGCCTGGCCGGGCACTTTGCCGAACCGGCAACAAGACTCGCGGGAGCAGCACCGGTCCCAGCATGCTCGAAGTCCCCGAGTCCTGGAGGACCGATGCCGCAACAGCCGACGAGCGACGCCGCGAAACACCGACTGCTGCCCTCGCCCGCGGGCCGAATCCACGTGGTGGAACAGGGCGAGGGGCCGCTGGTCCTGCTCGTGCACGGCTTCCCGGAGTGCTGGTACTCCTGGCGCCACCAGCTGCCGGCCCTGGCCGCCGCGGGATACCGCGCGGTAGCCGTGGACGTCCGCGGCTACGGCCGCTCCTCCAAGCCCGACGCCGCGGACGCGTACCGGATGCTGGAACTGGTGGCGGACAACGTCGCGGTCATACACGCCCTGGGCGAGCGTTCCGCGACGATCGTCGGCCACGACTGGGGCGCGACGATCGCGGCCCACTCCGCGCTCCTCCACCCGGAGGTCTTCGGGGCTGTGGGACTGCTGAGCGTCCCGTACACCCCACCGGGCGGCCCGAAGCCGAGCGAGATCTTCGCAAAGATGAACGCATCAGGTGCAAAGGAGAAATTCTACGTCTCCTACTTCCAGGAACCCGGCCGAGCCGAGGCGGAGATCGAGCCCGACGTACGAGGCTGGCTGGCCGGCTTCTACGCCGCCCTGTCCGCCGACACGATGCCGCCGCCGTCCGCCCCGAGCCCCCACTTCGTCACCACCGGCGGAACCCTGCGCGACCGCTTCCCCACCGACGCGCTCCCCACCTGGCTGACCGAACAAGACCTGGACGTCTACGCCGAGGAGTTCGAGCGAACCGGCATGACCGGAGCCCTGAACCGCTACCGAAACATGGACCAGGACTGGAAAGACCTCACCGACTACACCAACGCCCCGATAACCCAACCGTCCCTCTTCCTCACCGGCAACCTGGACGCCTCCACCACCTGGCTGGCCGCCGCGATCAAGGCCCACTCCCACACCCTCCCCGGCCTGACGGCCTCCCACATCCTCGAAGACTGCGGCCACTGGCTCCAACAGGAACACCCCACCCAAACCAACCACCTCCTCACCACCTGGCTGACCTCCCTCACTACCGTGACCCCATGAACCTCTCGCCGCTCGGGATCGCCGCAGCGCGGAAGGGCGGCACCCCACGGGGCACCGCCCTTCCAGATGCAACTTCAAGGCATCAATCCCGCCGGATCAACTCGGGGTCGATCCGCCGCCCGACCAGCGGCAAGGACCCGACCGCAGCGATCAGCACAGTCGCAAGCGCGCAGGCCAACAGCAACGGCACACCGGCCCCGTCCCAGAAGATCGCACCACCACCGGTAACGAGGTAACCGGACTCGGCGGCCTTCCCGGCAACGACAGCCAACACCAACCCGACGGCCAAGGGCAGCACGACCTGTGCCACCTGCACAGTCCTCAACATACGGGGCCGCATACCGAGCAAAGAGAGCGCGGTTACCTGCGGTCTGCGCTCGAACGCCCGGTCGGTGGCAGCCACAAGATAGGCCGCCACTCCGATGATGAGGCCGAGAACCATACCCATGGCGAGGATCGTCTTGACGACGGCAATCTGCTGCAGCGCGGTGACCACTACGCCGGGGGTATCCACCTTTGCAGTCGGATCGACTCCGCCGATGTCGTCAAGGACCGCACGGACGGTCTCAGGTGCCGAACTGCTGACCAAGACGAGGGTGGCTTCCTGAGGTCGGAAGCCGTCAGGCAGGAAAGAGGGCGGGACAACCACATCGCCACTACTCAGCACAGAGATCCCTGTTTGATCATGGAAGATCACCTGTTGCTTCGGCACTCGCAGAGTCATCACACGTCGCCCGCCCTTCTCGTTCATGAGATGGAACGGAAAGCTCGCACCAGGCTTACTGTCCTCGTCGTAGGGCTCCTGAGGGTTCACTACGCGGAAAGGTCTGCCTTCGGCGCATCGCCCCATTTCAGGTACCATCCCGCGAAGCTGGCCACACGTAGCAATCACGGCGTAGATTACTGGCGGAAATTCAGCGTTCCGATCACTCCACGACGCCGCCACCAATCCATGCCCACGGACACCCGCCACCGACTCGAGCGCCCGTTGCCGCTCTTGGGAAATGCCATCCAGCGAGAGTGTGTACGACTGGACAGGTGACGTGTTCTTGGAAACCTGGTCCAATTCGATGAGAACTCCTTGCACGAGTGAAGCCGCGTAGACCAATAGCACCAGCCCAGTCGCAACCCTAAGAGCCCCGCCCGGTTCCACCTCGTTGCGCCTCATTGCCAAGCTGAGAGGCAGGGAGCGACTGCTGCGCGCAACTGCCCGGGACAGGCCCCGGGAGAGAATCGGGAGTGACAGTACGAGCCCTACGCCGACGAGGACTACCGCGAGCGGCATCAGGATCGACGAGAGTGACGTATCCCGAGGTGCGTGCCCCGTCGCACCTGCTACGCAGTACCCGGCAACGATGCCCAGTCCAGGCAGGAGCGGGAGCAAGCCCCATTTCGCGGGTGGTTTCTCAACCGCGCTGCGCCTCACAGCCAGCGGGTTCGTCGCAGCCTTCCTGGCTCCGATGGCTCCAGCGAACCACGCGAGTGCCGGGCAACCGATCAGGCAAATGAGGGCAGTGGACAGGGACAGCGAGCCGTCGGATGGATACCAACGGAATCCGGGAAGGCCGATGCGGGAGATGAGTTGGTTCGCGGCTGCGTAGATACCCAGGCCGAGTACCGCCCCGATCAATGCCGCAGTGACCGTCTCGGCCGCGTTGACGCGCTGAACGCCCCTCTTGCTCAGCCCGACCAGGCGCAGAGCGGCAAGCCGACGAGCCCGCGCCGCAGCCGACAACCGCGCGCACACGGACAGATAGACGGCCAGCGGTAGCAGCACGACACCTGCAAGCGTGAACCGCACGATGTCCAGCGTTGAAGGTTCCACCGTTTCATCGGTTGTATAGGGCCACCCGTAAAACGTCACAGGAGACCCACCCCTCAACTGATCCCGAGCAACGCCAATGTATGCGTACAGCTCATCGGGATGCGCCAGTCCTTGGGCGCCGATGAGTCCCCGTTCCCGTCCCGGCACAAGCTGGGCGAGTCCCGGCTCCTTCTTGAGTTCGTCATGTAGCTGTGGCGATACAAACACCTCGCCCGGAGCAGGCAACTCATGCAGACCCGGCGGGGGCTCGACCGCTTTGGTCCCTGGCGCGTGAAAGATGCGGGTCATTGGGCGAGAGCCGTATGGGTCTGTCAATCCGAGTTCGAGCGGGGCGGCTCTGTTGTGACCGCTACAGGCCCTGCGACCGCCAGAACAATCTCCCTCACGCGCCGCCTTGCGCCCATCCTGCGCGGCCAGGATTCCCGGAATCGCAAGCACCATGGCAAGGCAACACACACCGACAGCGCTGCCTCCGGCCATGAGGAAGAAACGCACACGGTTGCCCCGCCCACTGCCCAACAACAGACGCAGGCCCAGCAAGAGTTCTTTCATGTCGTCTCCCGCGCCAGGGCCGAGAGAACTCCGTCGCGCATCGCATACTGGCTGTCGGCCCGGGAGGCCACTTGAGCGTCATGCGTGACGAGAACTACGGCCGTCCCCTGAGAACGCGCGAGGGTCAGGAACTCCTCCAGCACAGCAGCGGCGTTGGCGCTGTCGAGCGATCCCGTCGGCTCGTCGGCGAACACCACTGCCGGCCGATGCACCAACGCCCGTGCGACAGCGACGCGTTGACTCTGGCCTCCGGACACCTGCGAAGGACGTCGCTGGCGAAGGTCGGCTAGACCCAGCCGCCCCAGAACCTCCCCGGCAGCAGTCAGCGCCGCGGCTTTACGCTGCCCGGCCAAACGTAGAGGCAGGGCAGTGTTCTCCTCTACGGTCAACTCCGGTAGGAGTTCCCCGTATTGGAAAACAAAACCGAAGCGCTCACGGCGCAGGGCACTGAGTTCCTCGTCGTCCAGTTCGCCAAGGACGCGCCCCTCGAACCGAACTTCACCGCATGCCACCGGCAGGACACCGGCGAGGCAGTAGAGCAACGAGGACTTCCCGGAGCCACTCTGCCCTGTAACTGCTGCGACTTCGCCACGACGCAGGCCGATGTCGGCGTTCCTGACAGCGGGCGTCTCACCATAGAACAGGTCGACACCTTTGGCGGTCAGGACTTCTGACGTGTTGATGATGGTTCCCCTATTGACGAGAGGGAGCCCAGATGCAGACATCTGGGCTCAGCAGCTCAGAAGGCTCTAGCGACCGCTCGAGTAATGCTTAATTTCGGAGCAGTTGTCCGGATGCAGACTGCCGCGGTCGCGACATGCCCTGATCTCTGCGTCGTTGGTATAGCGCTGCGCACCGTCCCAGTTCGAGTGGTGCAGGGAGACGGTCTTCCGCTGCTTGCCGTTGTAGCGCACCCAGTCGTGGCCTTCGATGCGTACCAGCATGTACACGTTGTGGCCGTCTTCAGTGTCAGCGTCCTTCAGTTGTCCTTTCCACTCGAAGGCACCGTGGTTCCGGCCTGCAGGATTGAAGCGATACTCACCCTCCAGGAAGCGAACGCCTCCGGACTTCAGCAACGGCATGCCGCGCCAGTCCCCAGCGCCCAGCGCCGTCCCGGCTCCCGCCAGCAACGCCGCTGCTGCCGCCACGCCAGCCAGTACTTTCTTCATGCTTCACCCTCCTGAAACCGAAGGCCCGACAGCCTTCGGCATCACAGAAGGTAATGGATTGAACACAAGGCGAAACCTTCAGTCACGAACCACCACCACATCAGGTGATCGACTTCCAGCCACGTCACCGAAAACAGAGGGAGACAGCACAGCTACACAGGGTGCCGCCCCATCGCGCTGCGCAGGAGCCCACCGTCGGTCTGGTCAAGGTCGGGCCCAGCGCACGGGGAGCGACGTAGTGGAACCTCTGTCAATCGGCCACCATGCCACCGCTATTAGCGACGGAAACCGTTCAGCCGCCCACTTGGCTGCCCACGCCGCCGGGCCACACGTCGGTCCATTCGGCCTGGGCGTAGGCGTATGCCTCTTCCATGCCGCCTGCGTCCCACATGCCGCCCGTCTCCCCGGCCCCCACGTTCTGCGAGCCATGCAAGTGGGCGTACACACCGCCCCAGGCGAGTAGTTCCTTGTGGGTGCCTGTTTCTGCTATTCGGCCCTGGTCTATGACGAGGATGCGGTCCGCGTCCGGGGCCAGGTTGAGGTCGTGGGTGATCATGATGGTCGTGCGGCCTGCCATCAGGCGGCGGAGGGGTTCCACGATGCGGCGGGTGGCTATCGCGTCGAGGCCGGTGGTCGGTTCGTCCAGGACCAGGACCGGGGCGTCGCGCAGCACTGCTCGGGCTATGGCCAGGCGTTGCAGTTGGCCGCCGGACAGGCGGGCGGAGTTGGGGTCGACCCTGGTGTCGTAGCCGTCGGGGAGTGCCGTGATGAACTCGTGTGCGTCGGCCGACCGTGCCGCCTCCTCGATCGCGTGGTCGCTCGCGCCGGGGCGGCCGCAGGCGATGTTCGCGCGGACCGTGTCGTGCAGGACCAGCGTCTCCTGCGGCAGCAGCGTCACGTACTCGCGCAACCGCGCCAGAGGGAAGTCGTGCAGCGGGGTGCCGTCCAGGAGGATCGCGCCGGAGTCGGCGTCGTAGAAGCGCAGGAGCAGCTTGGAGACCGTGGACTTGCCCGCGCCGCTCGGGCCCGTGATGATCACCAGTTCCCCGGGGTGTGCGGTGAAGGTCAGTTCCGCCAGGGTCTGGGTCTGCGCGCCCGGGTAGCGGAAGGAGACGTCTCGCAACTCGACGATGCCGTCGGGGCGACCGTGGTCGCTGTGTTCCGCGCCCGTCGGGTCTGTCACCGCCGGCCTGGCGTCCAGGATCTCGACCAGTCGTTCCGCGCCCGCGGTGGCCGCGGTGATCAGCAGTCCCAGTTGGGCCAGGCTGCGGATCGGGGGGTAGAGGTAGCTCAACAGGGCTGCGAACGCCAGTAGTTGGCCCAGGGTCATCTGGCCCCGCGAAATCTCCCAGACGCCGATGCCGATCACGGCCAGTACGCAGATCGTCTCGATGACCTGTACCAACTGCCCGTACGCCTGGTTGAGGCGGGCCGAGCGGACGGCCGCGCGGAACCAGGCCGTCGCCTCCTGGCTCAGCCGGCGACGCTCGGCGTCCTGCCGGCCGTAGGCCTGCGTCAGGACCAGGTTGCCCAGGGATTCCTCCACCACGGACGTGACCGCTCCGTCCGCCACCCTGCCCTCCCGGGCCACCGACCGGACGCCGTCGGCGAACCTTCGGGCGGCCAGCCAGAACAGCGGGGCCAGGATGAAGGTCGCCGCGGCCAGGTCCCAGCGCAGCCAGAACGCGGCCGCCGCGTAGAACACCGCACTGAAGAGGGCTGACGCCGTGCCGATCAGGCCCGACACCGCCATCTGCTCGATGGCCTCGACGTCGCCCGTCAGCCGGGACAGCAGATCGCCCTGGCGGTGCTTCTGGAAGAAGTGCGGGGGAAGTTTCTGCACATGGTCGAAGACGCGCTCGCGCAGCCGCATCACGAACCGCTCCGACACCCACACGGAGAGGGAGCCGCCCGCGTAGCCGATGGCCGCGCCCACGATCGCGATGCCGAGCCACTGCGCCGCGGGGGTCCAGAAGGCGTCCAGTGAACCCCTTTGCAGCGCATTGTCGGTGAGGTCGCCGAAGAGCAGAATGGCGGCGGTCTCCGCCAGCGCGCCCAGCACCGTGCACAGCCACACACCCACGAGCCAGCGGCGCAGCCCCTTCGTCATCGGCCAGAAACGGCGGAACGCCACACGCGGGGAGAGGACAGGGGTGGTGGTCTCGGAAGCGGACGGGGCCTCTTTATAAGGGATTGGCTCCCGGGGTGCCGGATTTTCTTCGAGGTCGTCCACCACCTCGCATCCGTCGAAGACCTCGTATCCGTCGAAGACCTCGTAATCTTCGACAACGGCCGCGGATGCTGTCTCCCTGACAATCGGTTGACCGTAGTCGGAAAGTTCCAGTCCCGGCGGAATATGCCGGGGAAAACCAGCCCCTGAACTCTTCTTACGCGCGCCCATATTTCTCCCATCACTGGCGGGAGGGCCGGCGGAACCCCGCCGGCCCTCCCCTTTCACCTGGGATCTTCCACTCAGGAGCCGGCTCAGAAGCCGGGCTGCTGAGGCGCGGCCTCACCGGGTCGCGGACGGCGACGGCGTCCCTGCTGCGGGGGCGGGGGAACCTGGCCGGGGTTCGGGTTCGCATTCGCGTTGGGGTCCGTGGCGGCGTTCCGGCGGGGGGTAAGCGGCGCAATCACCCTGAAGCTCATGACGACTCCTTCTGAGATTCCAGTATCTGCACGGGAAGGGGGAATTCGGGAATTCCGCACGGCCGAGGGGGGATCAGGGTCGTCACCCTGGGCGATCCCTCCGCCCGATGAGAAAGAACTTAACACGGGATACGACGACCCGAAGAGAGAACTCAGAATTCAATGCCGGAAAGAATGCTGTGAAAACCTTGTCTTTACCTTGGTATTTATTAAGTGAGCCCCATTGACCAGCAGAAACAAGCCCACCGACAGCAACAGCGACGCCGACGCCGACGCCGACAGCAAGAGGACGGCACCCCCGCACAGGGTGCCGTCCTCCTTGGTGCGCCGGAGCCGTCGCCGATCGGTGAGGGTCGGGGACCGACGGCGGCTCCGGGGTCAAAGCCCGGTCAACGCGCGCTCAGCGGTGGTCGCTTCCCGTCGACTGCGTCGCCGCCCGGCCCGCTTCCAGACGGGCCACCGGGATCCGGAACGGGGAGCAGGAGACGTAGTCCAGGCCCACCTCGTGGAAGAAGTGCACGGACTCCGGGTCGCCGCCGTGCTCGCCGCAGACGCCGAGCTTGAGGTCGGGGCGGGTCGCCCGGCCCGCCTCGGCAGCCGCCTTGACCAGCGAGCCGACGCCGTCCCGGTCGATCGTCTCGAACGGGGAGACGCCGAAGATGCCCTTCTCCAGGTAGGCCGTGAAGAACGAGGCCTCCACGTCGTCGCGGCTGAAGCCCCACACCGTCTGGGTCAGGTCGTTCGTGCCGAAGGAGAAGAACTCCGCGGCCTCCGCGATCTGGCCGGCCGTCAGGGCGGCCCGGGGCAGCTCGATCATCGTGCCGATCGCCAGCTTCAGCGCGACGCCCGTCGCCGCCTCGACCTCCGCGATGACCTGGTCGGCCTCCTCGCGAACGATCTCCAGCTCCTGGACGGTGCCGACCAGCGGGATCATGATCTCGGCGCGCGGGTCGCCCTTGGCGTTGCGGCGTTCCGCCGCCGCCTCCGCGATGGCGCGGACCTGCATCGTGAACAGACCGGGGATGACGAGGCCCAGCCGTACGCCGCGCAGGCCCAGCATCGGGTTCTGCTCGTGCAGCCGGTGCACCGCCTGGAGCAGTCGGAGGTCGTTCTCGTGGGACTCCTCGCGGGACTCCGCGAGCGCCACCCGGACCGAGAGCTCGGTGATGTCGGGGAGGAACTCGTGCAGCGGCGGGTCCAGCAGCCGGACCGTCACCGGGAGGCCGTCCATGGCCTCGAAGAGTTCGATGAAGTCCTTCTTCTGGAGCGGCAGCAGCTGCCGCAGGGACTCCTCGCGCTCCACCTCCGTGTCCGCCAGGATCAGGCGTTCGACCAGCTCACGGCGGTCGCCGAGGAACATGTGCTCGGTGCGGCACAGGCCGATGCCCTGCGCGCCGAAGCGGCGGGCGCGCAGCGCGTCCTCGGCGTTGTCGGCGTTCGCGCGCACCCGCAGCCGGCGCTTGCGGTCGGCGAAGGCCATGATGCGGTGGACGGCCTCGACCAGCTCGTCGGCGTCGTCGGCGCCCGCGTGCATCCGGCCCTCGAAGTACTCGACCACGGGGGACGGGACGACCGGGACCTCGCCCAGGTAGACCTTGCCGGACGAGCCGTCGATGGAGATGACGTCGCCCTCCTCCACCACATGGCCGCCCGGCACCGTCATCCGGCGGCGTTTGGTGTCGACCTCCAGCTCCTCCGCGCCGCACACGCACGTCTTGCCCATGCCGCGGGCGACGACGGCCGCGTGGGAGGTCTTGCCGCCGCGGGAGGTGAGGATGCCCTCGGCCGCGATCATGCCGTCGAGGTCGTCGGGGTTGGTCTCGCGGCGGACCAGGATGACCTTCTCGCCCGAGCGAGACCACTTCACGGCGGTGTAGGAGTCGAACACCGCCTTGCCGACGGCCGCGCCCGGCGAGGCCGCGATGCCCCGGCCGACCTTCTCGACCTTGGCGTCCTCGTCGAAGCGGGGGAACATCAGCTGCGCGAGCTGGGCTCCCGTGACCCGCTGGAGCGCCTCCGTCTCGTCGATCAGGCCCTGGTCGACGAGCTGGGTGGCGATGCGGAAGGCCGCGCCCGCGGTGCGCTTGCCCACGCGGGTCTGGAGCATCCACAGCTGGCCGCGCTCGATGGTGAACTCGATGTCGCAGAGGTCCTTGTAGTGGTTCTCCAGCGTCTCCATGATGCCGAGCAGCTGGTCGTAGGACTTCTTGTCGATCTGCTCCAGCTCGGCGAGCGGGACGGTGTTGCGGATGCCCGCGACGACGTCCTCGCCCTGGGCGTTCTGCAGGTAGTCGCCGTAGACGCCCTGGTGGCCGGAGGCGGGGTCGCGGGTGAAGGCGACGCCCGTGCCGGAGTCGGGGCCCAGGTTGCCGAAGACCATCGAGCAGACGTTGACGGCCGTGCCCAGGTCGCCCGGGATGCGCTCCTGGCGGCGGTAGAGCTTGGCGCGGTCGGTGTTCCAGGAGTCGAAGACGGCCCTGATGGCGAGGTCCATCTGCTCGCGCGGGTCCTGCGGGAAGTCCCGGCCGGCCTCGGCCTTGACGATCTTCTTGAAGCGCGTGACCAGCTTCTTGAGGTCGGCCGCCTCCAGCTCGGTGTCGACGGCGACCTTCTTCGCGGTCTTCGCCGCCTCCAGCGCGTCCTCGAAGAGCTCGCCGTCCACGCCGAGGACGGTCTTGCCGAACATCTGGATCAGCCGGCGGTAGGAGTCCCACGCGAAACGGTCGTCGCCGGCCTGCCTGGCCAGGCCCTGGACCGACTTGTCGGAGAGGCCGATGTTCAGGACGGTGTCCATCATGCCCGGCATGGAGAACTTCGCGCCGGAGCGGACGGAGACGAGGAGGGGGTCGTCGGCCTGGCCCAGCTTCTTGCCCATCCGCTGCTCCAGCGCGTCGAGGTGCGCACTCACCTCGTCACGCAGTGCCGTCGGCGCCTCGCCGCTGTCGAGGTAGACCTTGCAGGCGTCGGTGGTGATCGTGAAGCCCGGAGGGACGGGAAGGCCCAGGTTGGTCATCTCGGCGAGGTTCGCGCCCTTGCCACCGAGGATGTCCTTGAGGTCCTTGTTGCCCTCGGTGAAGTCGTAAACGAACTTCGCTACGTGGGAATCTTTGTTTTCCGACACGATCTCGACTCCTCGAGGACGCGGTGGCTGCCCTGACGCCGAGGAACATACCCAGATCAAAGGCGTCTGGGTACGTCTACTCGTGCGTCATGTGCTTGTAACCAGCCGTCCGCCAGCGGATCGAAAGTCAAAGCTTGGCAAGCGCACAGCCGCGGATGTTTTCACTTCTTGAACGCATCCACCTCTCACCCCACCCCATCATCGCTCATATGAGCGCAGAGCGCCACGCCTGATTTCGATCGATGAACGATCAAGGGGTGGCACCCAGTGCCACCCCTTGGAGAAGTGCATTCGATCAACGACCCGCTCATCTGAGCATTACGCCCCTCAGGGGTGGCGAGAATCACGCCGTGCGAAGCCGACGGATTCCACCATGCGGACGCGACACAGGGGAGAAACACCTCCCTTACAAGGTCGCTCACACCCCCAGTGCCAGCAACCGCTCCTCGACCCGCTCCGGCGCGTACAGGTGCTCCACGACCATCGCACCCGCTCCCACCAGGCCCGCACGCTCCCCCAGCCGCGAGGTCACGACGTCCAGATGGGCGGTGGAGCGGGGCAGCGCCCGCTGATAGAGCAGCTCGCGCACGCCCGTGAGGAAGGCCGTTCCGGCCAGATCTCCGGCGATCATCAGCACTCCGGGGTTGAGCAGCGTCACCACCGTGGCGAGGACGTCCCCGACCTGGCGGCCCGCCTCCCGGGCCAGCGCGGCCGCCCCGGGGTGCCCGGCGGCGAGCAGATCGCGCACATCCGAGCCGGAGGCCGTCGGCAGGCCCGTCTCGGCGAGCCGGCGCGCCACCGCGCCACCGCTGGCGACCGCGGCCAGACACCCGTAGGAGCCGCAGCGGCACAGCGCGTCCGCGCCCACCCGGATATGCCCGATGTCGCCCGCGCCGCCGTCGACGCCCCGGAAGACCGAGCCGTCGACCACGACCCCGGCGCCGATGCCGGTGGACACCTTGACCAGCACGAACGCCGAGCAGTCGGGGTATCCGGTGCGCTGCTCGCCGTAGGCCATGAGGTTCGCGTCGTTGTCGACGAAGACGGGGACAGGGGTGGAGACGGGAACCCCTGCGGGCGCACCCGCCGCGCCCGCCGCACCCGTCCCGGCCGCCGCACCCGTCCCTGCCGTCCGCTCGGCGAATGCTCGCGCCAAGCGGCCGCGTATGTCGTAGCCGTCCCAGCCGGGCATGATCGGTGGCTGGACGACCCGGCCCGTCTGGCTGTCGACCGGGCCGGGGACGGCGACTCCTATGCCGCAGACCTCGTCCGCCCGGTGGCCCGCCTTCTCCAGGAGTTCGGCGAACCAGCCGCCCAGTTCGCCCAGGACGGCTTCGGGGCCGTCCTCGATGACCAGCGTGCCGCCGTGCTCGGCCAGGATCTCCCCGGTCAGCGACAGCACGGCCGCGCGCGCGTGGCGCGTGTCGAGGTCCGCCGCGAGGACGACCGCGTGGGCGTCGTCGAATTCCAGGGTGATCGAGGGCCGGCCGCCCAGCGGCGAGTCGACCGGGCCGCCGGCGCCCTCGCGCAGCCAACCCGCGCGGAAGAGCCGGTCCAGCCGCTGGCCGACGGTCGCCCGGGAGAGGCCGGTCGCCTGCTGGAGGGCGCCGCGCGTCGTCGCCCGTCCCGTGCGCACGAGTTCCAGGAGATCTCCGGCGCTCGCCTGACTGCCCGCCTTGCCGACCGTCCTGCCGGTCCGTCCCGGACGCCCAGTCATGCGCACCCCCTTGTGTTTCTCAAGCTTGCATTACATATTGAGTTTTGCGTGTTAAATAGACGTAACCCTACGGTAGCCACCGCCGAACCCGGTGGCCCAGTCGTCTTCGGGGAGCCCCGAGTGGATCGCACCGCCCAGCTCATCGTCCGTCCGGCGGCGGATATCGCCGTATACGATCCGACGGCTCCGCCGCCCTGGGGGGCGCTGCACGTCCGAGCGGCGGACGTGCTGGCGGGCAACTGGACGGGAACGTCGACGGTGCCCTCGCGCCGGCTGTACCCCCACCAATGGTCCTGGGACTCCGCGTTCATCGCCATCGGGCTGCGGCACGTCTCGCCGCGCCGGGCGCAGACCGAGCTGGAGACGCTGCTGGCCGCCCAGTGGGGCGACGGGCGCATCCCGCACATCGTCTTCAACCCCTCCGTGCCGCTCGACGCGTACTTCCCGAGCCCCGATTTCTGGCGCTCCTCGACCGCGGGGCGCGCTGCGGGCGCCCCGCGCACCGTACAGACCTCCGGCATCGTGCAGCCACCGGTGCACGCGCTGGCGGCCTGGCTGGTGCATCGCGCCGACCCGGGGCTGTCACGCGCGCGTGGCTTCCTCGCCCGGGTGTATCCCCGGCTGGCCGCCTGGCACCGCTATCTGCTGCACCGGCGGGACCTGGGCGGGGGCGGGCTGGCGTCCGTCGTCCACCCGTGGGAACAGGGCATGGACAACGCGCCGAGCTGGGACGCCCCGCTCGGCCGGGTCACCCCGGCCCCGGCCCGCTCCTTCCGTCGGGCGGACCTCGACCACGGGGCTGCCGAGGACCGTCCGACGGATCTGGACTACGGGCGGTACGTGCGCCTGGCGACGGAGTACCGGGACGGCGGGTATGCCGACGGGGGCGGGGAGTTCGCCGTCGAGGATCCCGCCTTCAACGCGCTGCTCATCGCCTCCGAGCACGCCCTCGCCCGGATCGCGCGCGAACTCGGCGCGACGGCCACGGCCCGCCACGCCCGCGCGGAACGCCTGACGGCGGCGCTGGTGGAACGCCTGTGGGACCCGGCGGAGGGCATGTTCTTCTGCCGGGACGTGCGCGACGGCGGCCTGGTCCCCGAGCGCGGGGTGTCCGGGCTGGTGCCGCTGCTGCTGCCCGGGCTGCCGCGGGAGGTGGTCGGCGGGCTGGTGGCGACCCTGCGCGGGCCGCACTTCGGGCTCGGCGGCGCGACGCGTCTCGTGCCCAGCTACGACCTGCTCGGCGAGGCCTTCGACCCGCATCGCTACTGGCGCGGGCCGGCCTGGTTCAACACGAGTTGGCTGCTCGAACGGGGGCTGCGGCTGCACGGGGAGCGGTCCGCCGCGGACGGGCTGCGCCGGGCCGTCCTCGACATCGCGGACAGCTCGGAGTTCGCGGAGTACGTCGACCCGTACACCGGCGAGGCCTGCGGCGCGACCGGCTTCAGCTGGACCGCCGCGCTCACGCTCGACCTGATCCACCAGAAAGACCTGATCCAGCGAGAAGAAATGTCAGGCACGGGTACCAAGGGAGGGGACCTGGGATGACGGACCGGCATCATCTGCTCGTGCACGGCGGGACGTTCGCCGCCGTGGGCGACCGCGGAGACATCAGCGGCGTACGAGGCTCCGGCTCGGCCGCCGGATCCCCCGAGGGGTTGTTCGTCCGGGACGCCCGGCACCTGAGCCGCTGGCAGCTGACGGTCGACGGGGCCGTGCCGGAGGCGCTCTCGCCGGTCGCGGACGGGGACACCACGCGGTGCGTGCTCGTCCCGCGCGGCGGCCGCAACGAGCCGCCGTCCTGCACGCTCTTCCGGGAGCAGGCCGTCGGCGACAGCTCGTTCGTGGAGTCGCTGCGGCTCGTCAGCAACCGCCCGGTGCCGACCACGGTCCGCCTCGCGGTCACCGCCGACGCGGACTTCACCGACCAGTTCGAACTGCGCTCCGACCACCGGACGTACGCGAAGACCGGGGTCGTCCGCCGTCGCCAGGTCATGGACGACGGCGTGGAGTTCACCTACCGGCGCGGCGAGTGGCAGTCCTGTACGACGGTGACGGCCGACCCGGTGCCGGACGGCGTCGAGGAGACCGGCACCGGGGCCCGTCGGCTCGTCTGGAAGCTGGAGTTGGAGCCGCACGGCTCCGCCGAGCTGACCCTGCGGGTGATGGCCCGACCGCATGGCGAGAAACGTGCGTTGCGCGTGCCGCGCTCGCCGTCCGCATTGGCCGAAAAGTTACTTGCGCAGGAGGCCGAGTTCGTGAAGGGCATCGCCCTTCCGACCGGCTGGCCCGAACTGGCGTCCGCCTGCGCGCGCGGTCTCGCCGACCTTTCGTCACTCCGAGTGATCGCCCGCGGACCGGAGGACGAGGAGTTGCGCGTCCCGGCGGCGGGCGCCCCCTGGTTCCTCACGCTGCTGGGTCGCGACGCCCTGCTCACCTCGCTCTTCGCGCTCCCGTACCGCCCCGGCCCGGCCGCCGCCACGCTCCTCGCGCTCGCCGCGACCCAGGCGACGGAGACCGGGCCGCGGGCGGTGTCGCAGCCCGGCAAGATCGTGCACGAGGTGCGGCACGGGGAGCTCGCCCACTTCGGGCAGGTGCCGTTCGCCCGCTACTACGGCTCGGTGGACGCGACCCCGCTGTTCCTCGTCGTCCTCGGCGCGTACGTCGAGCAGACCGGCGACACGGCGCTGGCCCGCCGGCTGGAGCCGAACGCCCGCGCGGCGATCGGCTGGATGCTCGACCACGGCGGACTGACCTCCCGCGGCTACCTGGTCTACCGGGCCGACCAGGGCGGCCTCGCCAACCAGAACTGGAAGGACTCCCCCGGCGCCATCTGCTCCGCGGACGGCACCCGCGCGACCGGGGCGGTGATGGCGGCGGGGGCCCAGGGGTACGCCTACGACGCGCTGCGCCGCACGGCGTGGCTGGCGCGCACGGTGTGGGAGGACGAGAAGTACGCGGCGCTGCTGGAACAGGCGGCCGCCGATCTGCGGGACCGGTTCCAGCGGGACTTCTGGATGCGGGAGCGGTCCTTCCCGGCGCTCGCCCTGGACGGCGAGGGCCGCCAGGTCGACGCGCTGGCCTCGGACGCCGGGCACCTGCTCTGGTCGGGGCTGCTGGACAAGGAGTACGCGGAGATCGTCGGCCGGCGGCTCCTCGAACCGGACTTCTTCTCCGGCTGGGGCGTGCGCACGCTGGCGGCCGGGCAGCCGGCGTACCACCCGCTCTCCTACCATCGCGGCTCGGTCTGGCCGCACGACAACGCGCTGATCACGCTCGGCCTGGCCCGGTACGGGCTGCACGACGAGGCCCGTGCGGTCGCCCACGGGCTGGTCGACGCGGCGACCGCGACCGGTCACCGGCTGCCCGAGGTCCTCGCGGGCTACGGCCGTGACACGCACGCGAAGCCGGTACCGTACCCGCACGCGTGCGTACGGGAGTCCCGGTCGGCGGCGGCCCCGTTGGCGCTGCTCACGGCGGTCGGGGGCGGGTGACGCCACCCCGGTCGGGGCGCTTGGCGTGCCGTTTGCACGGTGTTTGCCGAGCGTAGGCGGAGGGGGCTGAACGCGGGCCGGGGGCAGGCCGTACGAAACTGTGGCGGATCCGACCGACGTCGGATCCGCCGAACCGCCGGGCTTCGTACGGAAGGACCCTCGGGTGCCTGTCTCCACTCGCTCATCCCAGCCGCCTGCATCGAGAGAACCCGCTTCACCCGAGAACGACGCCACGCAGACCGTCACATCAGAAACGACCGCCCCGGAGAACCCGGCCGCCGCCCTGGAAGCGGCCGCTGAGGCCTCGATCGCCGCCCCTGGCACGGCTGCGCACAACCAGGCCGCCGCGTCGAAGACAGCCGCAGAGACCCCGGCCGACAGCTCGGAGACAGCCGCTGAAACCCCGGCCGGCGGCTCGGAGGCCGCTGCGGACAACCAGGCCGCCGACCCGGAGACGACCGCTGAGGCCGCGGTCGTCGACCCGGGCACGGTCACGGCGACCACGGCCGACGCGTCGGAGACAGCCGCAGAGACCCCGGCCGACAGCTCGGAGACAGCCGCTGAAACCCCGGCCGGCAGCTCGGAGGCCGCTGCGGACAACCCGGCCGTCGCGTCGGAGACGGCCGCTGTGGCCCCGGTCGTCGACCCGGGCACGGTCACGGCGACCACGGCCGACGCGTCGGAGACAGCCGCAGAGACCCCGGCCGACAGCTCGGAGACAGCCGCTGAAACCCCGGCCGGCGGCTCGGAGGCCGCTGCGGACAACCAGGCCGCCGACCCGGAGACGACCGCAGAGACCCCGGATGCCGGCTCGGACACGGCTGGCGAGAACCTGGCCGCCGGGTCGGAGACAGCGACTCAGGCCGCGGTCGCCGGCCCGGGCGCGGTCGCGGAAAGCACGGCCGACATATCGGAGACAGCCGCTGAAAGCCCGGCCGACGGCTCGGGGGCGGATGCGGAGAACCCCGCCGCCGACCCGGAAGCGGCCGCTGGGGCCCCGGTCGCCGACCCGGGCATGGCCGCGGAGATCACTGCCGTCGCGTCGGGGACGGCCGCTCAGGCCTCGGGCGCCGACTCGGGCGGGGTTGCGGAGACCTCGGTCGTCGGGGCGGAGGCGGCTGCGGACAACCAAGCCGCCGACCCGGAGGCGGCCGCCGAGACCTCGGATGCCGGGGGCGGTGGCAGGCGGGGGTTCAAGGCGCGTGTCGCGTATCGGCGTTCCTGGCGCGGTCGGCATCCGCGTGCCGCGCAGGCGCTGTGGTGGACGGTGACGGCCCTGTCGCTGGCCCTCGTGCTCACCGCGCTGCTGCTGCCGAACCGGATGGGCGGGCTCCATCCCAACCGGTTCACGCGGCTGCCCGCGGAGGCGATCCTCGGGGCGGCCGTGCTGCTGGCGCTGCGCCGCCGCCCGCGGATGGTGGTCGCGGCGCTGAGCGGGGTCCTCCTCGGGGCGCTGACCGTGCTGAATCTGCTCGACATGGGGTTCGTCGAATACCTGGGCCGCGATTTCAACCTCGTCCTGGACTGGGGTCTGCTGGACGACGCCCAGTCCTACATCGCGGACTCGATGGGCGGGGCGACGGCCGTCGCCGCCGCCGTCGGCCTCGTCGTGCTCGTCGGGCTGCTGTTCGCGGTCATGGCCCTGGCGACGGTCCGGGTCAGCAAGCTGATGATGCTCAACCCGCAGACGGCGACCCGGGCGACGCTCATCGCCGCCACGGTCTGGGTCACCTGCTCCGTCGTCGGCCTGCAGAACTCGGGCGTGCCGGTCGCCTCGTACCGGACCGCGGACGCGCTCGCCAACAAGGCCCGGCAGGTGCGGCAGACGCTGAAGGACGAGGCCGCGTTCGGCAAGGAGGCCCGCAACGACGCGTTCGGGGCGACCCCGGCCGACCAGCTCGTGCCGGATCTGCGCGGCAAGGACGTCATCTTCACGTTCATCGAGAGCTACGGCCGCAGCGCCATCGAGGACCCGGTCATGGCACCGGGCGTCGATCGGACCCTCGCGACGAGCACCGAGGCCCTGACGAAGGCCGGCTTCCACGCGAAGAGCGGCTGGCTGACGTCGGCGACGTTCGGCGGCAGCAGCTGGCTCGGCCACTCCACGACCCTCTCCGGTCTGTGGGTCGACAACCAGCAGCGCTACCGCACGGTGATGGCCAGCGACCACCTGTCGCTGACCAAGGCGTTCCAGAAGACCGGCGCGTGGGACACGGTCGGGATCATGCCGGGTGTGCAGAAGGGCTGGCCGGAGCAGGAGTACTACGGCCTGGACACGGTGTACAACGCTTTCCGACTGGGGTACCAGGGGCCGAAGTTCAGCTGGTCGACCATGCCCGACCAGTACGCGCTGGAGGCGTTCCAGCGGCTGGAGCACGGCCGCGCGAACCGCGACAAGCCGCTGATGTCGGAGATCATCCTGACCTCCAGCCACCAGCCCTGGGCGCCGATCCCGACGATGGTCGGCTGGGACGACCTCGGCGACGGCTCGATCTTCGACGGCATCCAGAAGGCGGGCAAGAAGGCGTCCGACGTCATCTCCGACAGCGCCGAGTCCAAGGTGGAGTACGGCAAGTCCATCGAGTACTCGGTGACCGCGCTGACCCAGTGGATGGAGCGCTACGGCACCGACGACACCGTCCTGGTGTTCCTCGGCGACCACCAGCCCATCACCCGGGTCAGCGGCGACAGCGCCAGCCGGGACGTGCCGATCTCGATCGTCGCCAAGGACCCGAAGGTCCTCGACAAGATCGCGGCCTGGAACTGGACGGACGGCCTGAAGCCGGCGAAGAACGCCCCGGTCTGGAAGATGAACCTGTTCCGCGACAAGTTCCTCACGGCCTACGGCTCGACCCCGCACCCCTCCAAGGGCTGATCCCCTGGAGGGATGCGCGGGCCCTCGGCCGGGGCCTCGGCCGGGACTTCAGCCGGGACTCGGCCGGGACCTCAGCCGCCGGAGGTGTCCAGTTCCGCGTCCTCGCTGATGCCCGCGCAGTCGTAGGGGTCCTTGAGCCAGCCGTCCGGGAGCACCACGCGGTGGTTGCCGGACGAGCGGCCGCGGGGGCCGTCGGCGCCGCTGGGCCAGGGCTGGTCGAGGTCCAACTCGTCCAGCCCGGACCGCAGTTCCGTCAGCGACGACGTGATCGCCAGCCGCCGGCGCATCTCGGAGCCGACCGCGAAGCCCTTGAGGTACCAGGCGACGTGCTTGCGGAAGTCGATGACCCCGCGCGACTCGTCGCCGATCCACTCGCCGAGGAGGGCGGCGTGCCGGACCATGATGTCGGCGACCTGGCGCAGGGAGGGGCGCGAGACGTCGTCCGGGCGCCCCTCGAAGGCGGCGACCAGGTCCGCGAACAGCCAGGGGCGGCCCAGGCAGCCGCGCCCGACGACGACTCCGTCGCACCCGGTCTCGCGCACCATCCGCAGCGCGTCCTGCGCCGACCAGATGTCGCCGTTGCCGAGGACGGGGATCTCCGGGACGTGTTCCTTCAGGCGGGCGATGGCGTCCCAGTCGGCGGTGCCGCCGTAGTGCTGGGCTGTGGTGCGGCCGTGCAGGGCGATGGCGGCCACGCCCTCCTCGACGGCGATCCGGCCCGCGTCGAGGTACGTGAGGTGGTCGTCGTCGATGCCCTTGCGCAGCTTGACCGTCACCGGGAGGTCGCCGGCGCCGCTGACGGCCTCGCGCAGGATGGCGCGCAGCAGGTTGCGCTTGTAGGGGAGGGCGGAGCCGCCGCCCTTGCGCGTCACCTTCGGGACCGGGCAGCCGAAGTTCAGGTCGATGTGGTCGGCGAGGTTCTCCTCCACGATCATGCGGACGGCCTTGCCGACGATCGCCGGGTCGACGCCGTACAGCTGGATCGAGCGGGGCTTCTCGGTCGCGTCGAAGTGGATCAGCTGCATGGTCTTCTCGTTGCGCTCGACCAGCGCCCGGGTCGTGATCATCTCGCTGACGAACAGCCCCTTGCCGCCACTGAACTCCCTGCACAAGGTACGGAAGGGCGCGTTGGTGATCCCGGCCATGGGGGCCAGGACGACGGGCGGCTGGACGGCGTGCGGGCCGATCCTCAGGGGCCGGGCGATGACGGGTGTGGTCGTGGGCATTGGGCCATTGTCGCGCATCGGCAAGGATCATGTAACAGTCATTAGTTAGACGCACTATTGAAACCGGGCGTACGCTGAATCGCATGCCCGAGCTCAGCCCTCGCCGACGCCTCCTCGTCCTCGCCATCTGCTGCATGAGCCTGCTGATCGTGAGCCTCGACGCCACGGTCCTGAACATCGCCCTGCCCGTGATGCAGCAGGACCTGCACGCCACCACCGCCGGACTCCAGTGGACGATCGACGCCTACACGCTGGTGCTGGCCTCGCTGCTGATGCTCGCGGGGTCGACCGCCGACCGGATCGGCCGCAAGAAGGTCTTCATGACCGGCCTGGTCGTGTTCTCGATCGGCTCCCTGCTGTGCTCGCTCGCCCCCGACCTCGACCTGCTGATCGCGGCGCGGATGGTGCAGGCGGTCGGCGGTTCGATGCTGAACCCGGTCGCCATGTCGATCATCACCAACACCTTCACCGCCCCGCGCGAGCGCGCCCGGGCGATCGGGGTGTGGGGCGCGGTCGTCGGCATGTCGATGGCCGCCGGCCCGCTGCTGGGCGGACTGCTCGTGGAGACCGTCGGCTGGCGCTCGATCTTCTGGCTCAACCTGCCGGTCGGCCTGGTCGCCCTGCTGGCGACCTTGCGCTACGTCCCCGAGTCCCGGGCGCCGAAGGCCCGCCGCCCCGACCCGGTCGGCCAGCTGCTGGTCATCGCCCTCTTCGGCTCCCTGACCTACGCGATCATCGAGGCGCCGGAGGCGGGCCTGGCGACCAGCGGCCCGTTCGCCGCCGTGGCGCTGGCCGCGCTGATCGGTCTGCTCCGCTACGAGCCCCGGCGCGCCGAACCCCTCATCGACCTGCGGTTCTTCCGGTCGGCGCCGTTCAGCGGCGCGACCGTGGTGGCGATCAGCGCGTTCGCCGCACTGGGCGGGTTCCTGTTCCTGTCCACCCTCTACCTCCAGAACGTACGGGGCCTCGACGCCCTGCACGCGGGCCTGTGGATGCTGCCGATGGCCGTGCCGACGTTCCTGTGCGCGCCCCTGTCCGGACGGCTGCTGGGCACCCGGGGCCCCCGGCTGCCGCTGCTGATCGCGGGCGTCGCGATGACGGCGAGCGGGCTGCTGTTCGCCGCCTTCGACGCGCAGACGTCCGACGCGACGCTGTTCCTCGGGTACGCGCTGTTCGGCGTGGGCTTCGGCTTCGTGAACGCGCCGATCACCAACACGGCCGTGTCGGGCATGCCGCGCAGTCAGGCGGGGCTCGCGGCGGCGGTCGCCTCCACCAGCCGCCAGCTCGGCCAGACCCTGGGCGTCGCGGTGATCGGCGCGGTCCTGGCGGCGGGCGTGAGCACCTCGTCCTACCGCGAGACCTTCGCCGCCGCCGCGGTCCCCGGCTGGTGGATCCTCACCGGCTGCGGCGCGGTCGTCCTCGTCCTGGGCGCGGTCACCACCGGCCGCTGGGCGAAGGGGACGGCGGAGCGGACGGCGCAGCGCCTGGAGACGCCGGAGATCCTTGAGGCGTCGAGCGTCAGCGCGTGAGCGTGCGCCGCGGGTCCCGGGCCAGCGCGTTCAACTGCTCCAGCCGTTCCCGGGTCTGCGCGTCCACCGGTACGTACGTCACGATGCGAGCGCCGAGTTCCGGGTTCAGCCAGAGGTCGGTGTGGGTGAGGGTCAGCAGGCCGACATGGCGGTTGCGGAACTGTTTGACCTTGCCGCGGCCGGCGGCGATCTCGTAGCGCTCCCAGTTCTCGCGGAACGCCGGGGACTCCGACTGCAGCCGCTTGACCAGCATCTTCCAGGCCGGCTCGGAGAGGTGTCCGGCCATGGACGCGCGCAGTTTCGCGGCCATCACGCGCATGGACTCGTCGTGGTGGATCACCGACTCGCGCCACTGGGGGTGGGTGTGCATGAGGATCACGCAGTTGCGGTCCTCGGGCGGCACCGCGTCGAGGTCGCACAACAGGTGGGCGTAGGTGCGGTTGTAGGCCAGGATGTCGTAACGGCTGTTCTGGACGCTGGCGGGGATCGGGTCGAGCCGGTCGAGCAGATCGCGGACGGCGTCCGTGACGCCCATGCACGACGAGGCGGGCGTCGGGTCGGTCGCGCCGGCCAGCTGGAAGAGGTGGGCCCGTTCGCTCGGGTCGAGCATCAGCGTGCGGGCGAGCGCGTCCAGGACCTGGACCGAGACATGGATGTCCCGCGACTGTTCGAGCCAGGTGTACCAGGTGACGCCGACCGCCGAGAGATGGGCGACCTCCTCACGGCGCAGGCCCGGCGTGCGGCGGCGCGCCCCGCGCGGGAGGCCCACCTGCTCGGGCGTGATGCGCTCGCGGCGGCTGCGCAGAAAGGCCGCCAGCTCGTGCCGCCGGATCTCCGTCGTCGTCATGTCTCCAGCGTGCCGTCGTTCGGATCCTGTTGCCAGGTACTTCTGCTACCAGGACAAGGACACTCTGGTACCCGTCTGCGGGGCGGCTCAGGCTCTGGAGGGTGACTGAAACCATCGCTACCCCAGCCGCCGGACGGAGTGCCGCGGCACCCGGCGCGCTCGGTTCGCTCGGGCTGTTCACCGTGCTGATCGGCGCGGCGCTGCCCCTCGTCGACTTCTTCATCGTCAACGTCGCCCTGCCCACCATGGGCCAGGACCTCGGCGCGAGCGAGTCGGTCCTCGAACTCGTCGTCGCCGGGTACGGGCTCGCGTATGCCGTGCTCCTCGTGCTCGGCGGCCGGCTCGGCGACCTCTTCGGCCGGCGCCGGCTCTTCCTGTGCGGCATGGCCGCCTTCGGGCTGACCTCGCTGGTCTGCGGCCTCGCGCCCGACGCCTGGTCGCTGGTCGCGGCGCGGATCGCGCAGGGCGCGGCGGCCGCGGCCATGGTGCCGCAGGTGCTCGCCACCATCCAGTCCGCCACCGAGGGACCGCGCCGCGCCAGGGCCATGAGCCTCTACGGCGCGACCGCCGGCCTGTCGATGGTCGCGGGCCAGATCCTCGGCGGCGTCCTCGTCGCCGCGGACCTCGCGGGCAGCGGGTGGCGGTCCGTGTTCCTGGTCAACGTGCCCGTCGTGCTCGTCGGCCTGGTGCTTGCCGTCCGGGCCGTCCCGGAGACCCGCTCCCGGCGTCCGGAGCCCGTGGACGGACCCGGCACCGTGCTGCTCGCCGCCGCCCTGCTGGCGCTGCTCGCCCCGCTCACCGAGGGCCGGGCCGCGGGCTGGCCGCTGTGGACCTGGCTGTCGCTGGCCGCGTTCCCGCTGCTGGCGGGCGCGTTCTACGCGGTGGAGCGGCGGGCCGACCGGCAGGGCCGAACGCCGCTGGTGCCGCCGAGCCTGTTCGCGCTCACGCCGCTGCGCCGCGGGCTGCTGCTCATGGTGCCGTTCTCGATCGGGTTCAGCGGATTCATGTTCGTGGTGGCCGTGGCGTTGCAGCGCGGGGCCGGGCTCGGTCCGGTGCCGGCCGGACTCACGCTCGCGCCGATGGCCTCGGCGTTCTTCCTGGCCTCGCTGGCCGGACCCCGGCTGGTGACCCGGTTCGGGGCCCGGGTGGTGACCGCCGGTTCGCTGCTCCAGGGGCTGGGCGTCGTCCTCCTCA
Source organism: Streptomyces sp. NPDC001858 (assembly GCF_053594615.1). Classification (NCBI taxonomy): domain Bacteria; kingdom Bacillati; phylum Actinomycetota; class Actinomycetes; order Kitasatosporales; family Streptomycetaceae; genus Streptomyces; species Streptomyces sp. NPDC001858. The sequence goes on along the minus strand of NZ_JBSFEV010000003.1, from coordinate 138,813 downwards.
TCCTCGCGGTGCGCGCGGACTGGCCGGACGTCGGCTTCGTCGAGCTGCTGCCGGGCGCGGCGGTCGCCGGTACCGGCCAGGCGCTCCAACTGCCCGTCGTCATGCGGATCGTGATGTCGCAGGTGCCGCCGGAGCGGGCGGGCGTCGGCAGCGGTGTGATGGTGACCACTCAACAGGCCTCGCTGGCCCTGGGCGTGGCCACCCTCGGCACCCTGTTCCTGTCCCTGGTCCCGGGGATGGGCATGCGGGACGCCCTTGTCACCACGCTGGCCGTGCAGTTGGCCGGGGTGGTCGTGACGGCGCTGTTGAGCCTGCGGCTGCCGCGCACGGTGGGGTGAGGTCCGGCCGGTGTCCCTGTTGATGTTGGTCTTGCTGCACACTCCTTGCTGCGCGGGTTCCTCGACCGCGCGGCCGGACTCGATGTCCTCGGACGCACGACGAGACGCAGGAGACGTCATGCTGGAGATCAACACGAGCAAGGTGAGCCGCTGGGACCAGCACGGGCGGGAGCACATCGTCAGGGTGCGGCGTGCGGGGGCGCGGCGCACGATCGAGTGCGACACGTGCGGCTGGCGTCAGGGGGCGCAGTTCCTGCCCTGGCTGAAGGCCCAGGAGCACCTCGCCGAGGCGCACCAGGCGACGGTGGATCCCACGGAGAGCCGCGAGCAGGGCCGCTGAGCGCTCCGCTGGATGTGCCGCGATGTGCCGTCGTTTCGGTGCGGCACCATCGTGGCTGGTCGCTCCCCCACTCTCGGCTGCGCTCGAGCGGGGGGACCCCCACCGCGGCGGAGCCGCAGATGTCAGCGCCCCGCGCCCCTTCAGGGCGCTGCCGAACCGCAACCGACTTCGCCCGAACCGCTTGGCAGCGCCGTCGGCCGCGCCGCGATGAGTTGCGGGTGCCCGGGGAGTCGTACCGGTGAAGAGTGAAGCCGAAGACTCCCACCGGAAGGCCGGCCCATGAGCGCTCCGCACCAGCCCCCGCACCGGAACCTGCGCAACACCTTGCGACAGTACGTCGACGACGGGACCGTCCCGGGCGCTGTGGCTCTGGTGGCCCGGGGGGACGAGGTGGAGGTGGTGGCGGCCGGGTCGCAGGACGCCGACGGCTCCGCCCCGATGACCCGGGAGTCCCTCTTCCGTCTCGCCTCGATCAGCAAGCCGATCACGGCGGCGGCGCTGCTGACGCTGGTGGAGGACGGCACCGTCGCCCTGGACGCGCCGGCCGCCGAGTGGCTGCCCGAGCTCGCTGCCCCGCTGGTGGTCCGCACCCCGGCCGTTCCCCTGGACGACGTGGTCCCGGCGGCCCGCCCGATCACGGTCGAGGATCTGCTGAGCTCGCGCCCCGGCTGGGGCTTCCCCGCCGACTTCTCCTTCCCGGCCGTCCAGGCGCTGTTCCAGGTGCAGAAGGACGGCCGCGCCCCGCAGGCGTTCCCGGACCCGGACGCCTGGCTGGCGGACCTGGCCCGCGTCCCCCTGCTCCACCAGCCGGGCGCGGCCTGGCTGTACGGCACGGCGTCCGATCTGCAGGGGGTGCTGATCGCGCGGGCGTCGGGCCGTCCGCTCCCGGAGTTCCTCGCGGAGCGGATCTTCGAACCGCTGGGCATGACGGACACGTCGTTCGAGGTGCCGAAGGAGAAGCGGGACCGGTTCACCACGGCGTACCGTCCCGACGGCGTCGGCGCGCTGGAGGTGGCGGACACTCCGGACGGCGAGTGGAGCAGCGTGCCGAGGTTCCCGTCGGGCGGCGGGGGCCTGGTCTCGACGGCCGACGACTGGCTGGCCTTCGGCCGCCTCCTGCTGAACGCGGGCGAGGCGAACGGCCGCCGCGTCCTCTCCCCCACCTCGGTGAGCCGTATGACGTCCAATCATCTGACGGCGGCCCAGCGGGAGGGCGCAGCCCTGTTCCTGGAGGGGCAGGGCTGGGGCTACGGCGGCAGCGTGGACGTCGCCCCGGTCGACCCGTGGAACGTTCCGGGCCGCTACGGCTGGGTCGGCGGCACGGGCACGACGGCGCACATCGTCCCGCACACGAGCACGGTCACCGTCCTGCTGACCCAGGTGGCGATGGAGAGCCCGACGCCCACACCGCTGATGCGGGACTTCTGGCGGTGCACGACAGGACGCTGAGGCTGCTGAGGCTGCGGCAGGAGGGCCGCGGCCGGTGCTGCCTCAGGTCGGGGAAGCCGGAGGGGACTGCGTCCGCAGGCCGTCCAGCAGCAGGTCCACCAGGGCCTTGAAGTCGTCGTTCGCCTCCGGGCGTTCCCACTCCCGGAAGTAGACGGGGTCGTGGAAGCGGGCGGTGGCCTGGAAGACGGCGCGGGCGGCGACGGCCGGGTCGGGGGTGGCGAAGGCGCCGGTGGCGACCCCCGCCTCGATGATCGAGGTCAGCTGGCCGGTGAGGTCGTCGAGGTGGCCGCCGACCGCCGAGCCGTTCTCGCTGGTCAGCACCATGTAGGTGGCGAACAGCTCGGGGTCGAGGCCCGCCTTGCGGCGCTTGGCGTCGAGCAGGGCGGCGAGCCAGTCGCGCAGCCGGTCCTCAGGGGTGCGGGTCTCGTCGGCGGTGATGCCCGAGAGCGTCTCCGAGGTGCGGTCCAGCCACCGTTTCGTGACCGCCTCGCGCAGCGCCGCCTTGGTGCGGAAGTGGCGGTAGACGCTGCCGTGGCTGACGCCGAGCGCGCGGGCCACGTCGACCACGGTGGCCTTGGCGGGGCCGTGGCGGCGCAGCACCTCCTCGGTCGCCTCGAGGATGCGCTCGGCGGTCAGGGTCTCGGTGGTCGGTGACATGCTCAGACCGTACCTGGCAGGGGAATCACGCCGGGAGGTGAGCCATCGCGGCCGCGGGGTAGCGCTCGCCCGCCGCGGCGTCGGCCGGCACGGCCTCCTCGATGGCGGCGAGGTCGGCCGCGTCCAGAGTGACCTCCAGGGCGCCGAGGGACTCCGTGAGCCGCTCCCGGGTGCGGGCGCCGACGAGGGGCACGATGTCCTCGCCCCGGCCGAGCACCCAGGCGATCGCGATCTGCGCGACGGAGACGCCCTTCTGCTCGGCGATCTTCCGCAGCGCCTCCACCAGGTCCAGGTTGTGCCGGAGGTTGTCGCCCTGGAAGCGGGGCGAGTAGGCGCGGTAGTCGTTCGCGGCGAGCTGCCGGTCGGCGGTGAAGTGGCCGGAGATCAGGCCCCGGGAGAGCACTCCGTACGCCGTGACGGCGATGCCCAGCTCGCGGGTGGCCGGCAGGATCTCCGCCTCGATGCCCCGCGAGATCAGCGAGTACTCGATCTGGAGGTCGGCGATCGGGGCGGTCGCGGCGGCCTTGCGGATCGTCTCGGCGCCGACCTCGCTGAGGCCGATGTGCCGGACGTACCCCTGCTCGACCAGCTCGGCGATCGCGCCGACCGTCTCCTCGATCGGCACGTCCGGGTCGAGCCGGGCGATGCGGTAGACGTCGATGTGGTCGACGCCGAGGCGCTGGAGCGAGTACGCGGCGAAGTTCTTCACCGCCGCCGGGCGGCCGTCGTAGCCCTCCCAGCCGCCGTCCGGGCCGCGCAGGGCGCCGAACTTCACGCTGACCAGCGCCTGCTCGCGGTGGGCGGCCGGGGCGGTGCGCAGCGCCTCGCCGACCAGCAGTTCGTTGTGCCCCATGGCGTAGAAGTCGCCGGTGTCCAGCAGCGTCACGCCGGCCTCCAGGGCCGCATGGATCGTCGCGATCCCCTCGGACCGGTCCGCGTCGCCGTACAGCGCGGACATGCCCATACAGCCGAGCCCCAGGGCGAAGACCTCGGGGCCGGTGGTGCCAAGGGTGCGGGTGTGCTCGTGGATCGTCATGACCGTCAGCATGGCATGACAGCTGACAGATTTCAATATCTGTCAGCTGTCATGCCATGCCGTGCCCTGTCATGCCCCGCCCTGCCCATCGACCCCTGTCCATCGACCCCTGTCCGTCGATGCGACGGCAGCGCCCGGGACCCGGACAATGGAGAGTGTCGGCGTGCAGTCACCTCGGCGGCGCCTGCCGTCGGCCGAGCGGCTCTGCGCCGCCGCGGGAGGCGCGTCATGACCATCCGTATCGGCACCTTCAACGCGGAGAACCTCTTCCGCCGTCCGAAGGCCTTCGCCCTGGAGAGCGACACCCAGCGCGACAAGGTCCTCGCCGACTTCGGCGAACTGGTGGCCCTCCTGGAGAAGGAGAGCTACTCGGACCTCGACAAGGACCGGATCCTCGCGATCGTCAAGGAGCACCGGGTCCTCGACTCCTCGCCGGACAGCCCCCGGCCGTTCTTCGTCAACGAGCTGAAGGGGACGGGCGGCAGACTCTTCGACGAGGACCCCACCCTCACGATCGCGGCCGCCGGCCGCGGGGACTGGGCCGGCTGGGCCCAGCTCGTGCGCGACGACCTCAGCTGGCCGGCCGTGCAGAACACCGGTCGGGTGGTGGCCGAGGTCAACGCGGACGTCCTGCTCATGGTGGAGGTCGAGGACCGCCTCGCCCTGGAGCGCTTCAACGAGAACGTCCTCGGCAAGACGCTGGGGCACCAGCCCTACCCGTTCAACCTGCTGATCGACGGCAACGACCCCCGCGGCATCGACGTGGGCGTCCTCAGCCGTCACCCGATCACCTCGGTGCGGTCGCACATCTTCGACCCCGGACAGGGCGGCCGGCGGCTCTTCAGCCGGGACTGCCCCGAATTCGAGATCTCCCTGAACGGCACGCCCCTGTGGATCCTGGGCAACCACCTCAAGAGCAAGCGGGGCGGCGGCGCCGGACTCCGCGCCCGCCAGGCCCTGCGCGTCCGGGAGATCTACGAGGCCGCCCTCCTGCGGTCGGCGCAGGTCGTCGTCGCCGGCGACCTCAACGACTTCATGGCCAGCGCCCCGGTCAAGACCCTGCTGGACGCCGGCCTGAAGGACGCGATGACGCACACCAGCTACACGGGAGACCCGGGCACCCACGGACCGGGCACACAGGACGACGACAAGATCGACTACCTCATGTTCCCGCCGGGGCTGTTCGAGCGCGTCGAGCACGTCGAGGTGGAACGGCGGGGCATCTGGGCCCCGAGGACCTTCAAGTCGTTCCCGACGGTCACGTCGAGGGCGACCCAGGCCTCCGACCACGCGGCGCTGTACGCGGACCTGGACCTGTAAAACACAGCGGGCCCCGCACCCCGGCGAGGGGATGCGGGGCCCGTGTCAGCGGGTCGGCGGGTCAGCAGCCGATCAGGCGGCCGGCCAGGTAGCCCTCGATCTGGTCGAGGGACACCCGCTCCTGCTTCATGGAGTCGCGCTCGCGCACCGTCACCGCGTTGTCGTCCAGGGTGTCGAAGTCGACCGTCACGCAGTACGGCGTGCCGATCTCGTCCTGGCGGCGGTAGCGGCGGCCGATCGCGCCGGCGTCGTCGAACTCGATGTTCCAGTTCTGCCGCAGCGCCTGGGCGAGGCCCTTGGCCTTGGGGGACAGCTCGGCGTTGCGGGAGAGCGGGAGGACCGCGACCTTCACCGGGGCGAGACGGTGGTCGAGGCGCAGCACCGTGCGCTTCTCCAGCTTGCCCTTGGCGTTGGGGGCTTCGTCCTCGACGTAGGCGTCGAGCAGGAAGGCGAGCATCGCGCGGCCGACACCGGCGGCGGGCTCGATGACGTACGGCGTCCAGCGCTCCTGGGCGTCCTGGTCGAAGTAGAAGAGGTCCTGGCCGGAGGCCTTGGAGTGCGCGGTGAGGTCGTAGTCCGTGCGGTTCGCGACGCCCTCCAGCTCACCCCACTCGTTGCCGCCGAACTGGAAGCGGTACTCGATGTCGGCGGTGCGCTTGGAGTAGTGGGAGAGCTTCTCCTTCGGGTGGTCGTACCACCGCATGTTCTCCTCGCGCAGGCCGAGACCGGTGTACCAGTTCCAGCGCTGCTCCATCCAGTACTCCTGCCACTTCTCGTCCTCGCCCGGCTTGACGAAGAACTCCATCTCCATCTGCTCGAACTCGCGGGTGCGGAAGATGAAGTTGCCGGGCGTGATCTCGTTGCGGAAGGACTTGCCCATCTGGGCGATGCCGAACGGCGGCTTCTTGCGCGAAGTGGTCTGCACCTGGGCGAAGTTGGTGAAGATGCCCTGCGCGGTCTCGGGGCGCAGGTAGGCGATGGAGCCGGTGTCCTGCGTGGGGCCGAGGTGGGTGGAGAGCAGACCCGAGAACTGCTTGGGCTCGGTGAACTGGCCCTTGTTGCCGCAGTTGGGGCAGTTGATGTCCGCCAGGCCGTTCTCCGGCAGGCGGTGGTGCTTGGCCTCGTACGCCTCTTCCAGGTGGTCCGCGCGGAACCGCTTGTGGCAGGAGGTGCACTCGGTCAGCGGGTCGGAGAAAGTGGCGACGTGACCGGAGGCCACCCAGACCTCGGGGGCCAGGATGACGGACGAGTCGATGCCGACCACGTCCTCGCGCGACGTCACCATGTAGCGCCACCACTGGCGCTTCAGGTTCTCCTTGAGCTCGACACCCAGCGGTCCGTAGTCCCAGGCGGCCTTCTGGCCGCCGTAGATCTCACTGCAGGGGAATACGAAGCCACGGCGCTTGCTCAGGCTGACGATGGTGTCGATCTTGTCGGCGGCCACGGTGCTCTCTTCATAACGACGACGGGCGACGAAGCGAGGTGCTTCCAGCGAAGACTTCAGGGTACCGGCGGGGGCTCCCCCTCAACCAAATCGGTGCCCTGCCGGAACCTTGTTGACAACGGTTTCCATATTTGTTGAAAATGACTGTCATGAACGTACGACGAGTCATATCCGGCACCGCGATCGCCGCTGCCACCGCTCTCGGCCTCGGCACCCTCTCCGCCTGCTCGACCGACAGCGCGGCCGCTGCGAACACGGACAAGTTCGACGTCGTCGCGTCGTTCTATCCGATGGCCTACCTCGCCGAGCAGATAGGCGGGGACCATGTGCACGTCACCAGTCTCACCCAGCCCGGCCAGGAGCCGCACGACCTGGAGATCAGCGCCAAGCAGACGGCCGCCCTCCAGGAGTCCGACGCGGTCCTGTACCTGAAGAACCTCCAGCCCTCCGTCGACGACGCGGTGGCCCAGTCCGAGATCAAGACGAAGATCGACGCCGCCTCCCTCACCACGCTGGAGAAGCACGGCAACGAGGTCGGCGGCCACGCGGCCGAGCACGACGACCACGAGAACGAGGAACTGGCCGGTCTCGACCCCCATATCTGGCTCGATCCGGTGCGCTACGCCGAGGTCGCCGCGGGCGTCGGCAAGGCCTTCGAGAAGGCCGACCCGGACCACACGGCCGACTACAAGACCAACACCGCCGCCCTCGTGAAGAAGCTCGGCGAGCTGAACACGAAGTTCGAGACCGGGCTCGCGAACACCAGGACCAAGGTCTTCGTCACCACGCACGCCGCCTTCGGCTACCTCGCCGAGCGCTACGGCCTGACCGAGGAGGCCATCAACGGCCTCGACCCCGAGTCGGAGCCCAGCGCCGCGCGCGTCAAGGAGCTTGAGAAGATGGCCAAGGCCGACGGCGTCACGACCGTGTTCTACGAGACGCTCGTCAGCGACAAGACCGCGAAGACCATCGCCTCCGACGCGAACCTCAAAACCGACGTCCTCGACCCGATCGAGGGCATCACCGAGAAGTCCCGGGGCAAGGACTACTTCGCGGTCCAGGAAGCCAACCTCAAGGCGCTGCAGACGGCCCTGGGAACCAAGTGAAGCTCCAGTGATCTCTACGGAGGGCGTCATGGACGCGAAGCGGGTCGGAAAAAGTCGGCTGCGGTCCGGCAGCGCCCTGAAGGGGCGCGGGGAACTGCGCGACCGGCCACGATGGCGCCGCGGCGGAACGACGGCACATCGCGGCACTTCCAGCGGAGCGCTCAGCGTCGTCGACGCGCAGGCCGAGCCCGTCAGCGCGCAGGCCGTCATCTCGCTGCGCGGGGTCCGGGCCGACCTCGGCTCGCGCCCGGTCCTGCGGGGCATCGACCTCACCGTGCGGCGCGGCGAGGTCGTCGCCCTGCTCGGCGCGAACGGCTCCGGCAAGTCCACGGCCGTGCGCAGCGTCATCGGCCAGGTGCCGGTCGGCGCCGGGGAGATCGAGCTGTTCGGCACCCCGCAGCGCCGGTTCCGGGACTGGGCGCGGATCGGCTACGTCCCGCAGCGCACCACGGCCGCGGGCGGCGTCCCCGCCACGGTGACGGAGGTCGTCTCCTCGGGCCGCCTCTCGCGCACCCGCTTCGGCGTCTTCCGCAAGGCCGACCACGCGGCCGTCCGGCACGCCCTGGAGCTCGTCGGCATGGCCGACCGCGCCAAGGACAACGTCGACGCCCTCTCCGGCGGCCAGCACCAGCGCGTGCTGATCGCCCGCGCGCTGGCCGGCGAACCCGAGCTGCTGATCATGGACGAGCCGATGGCGGGCGTCGACCTGGCCAGCCAGGAGGTCCTGGCCCGGACCTTGCGGGACCAGGTCGCGGCGGGCACGACGGTCCTCCTCGTGCTGCACGAACTGGGCCCCCTGGAGCCCCTGATCGACCGGGCGGTCGTCCTGCGCGACGGCTGCGTGCTGCACGACGGCCCGCCCACCCCGGCCACCGGCCAGCACGCCCTGCCCGGCCACGACCACGTCCACCCCCACGCGCCCGCCGGCGCCGAGCCGATCCACACAGGACTGCTGAGCTGATGGACCTCCTGAACTACGCCTTCATGCAGCGGGCGCTGCTCGCCGCGGTCCTGGTCGGCATCACCGCCCCCGCCGTCGGCATCTACCTCGTCCAGCGCCGCCAGGCCCTCATGGGCGACGGCATCGGCCACGTCGCGATGACCGGCGTCGGCCTCGGCTTCCTGCTGTCCTGGTCCCCGGTGTGGATGGCCACGGCCGTCTCCGTCGCCGGCGCGGTCGCGATGGAGCTGATCCGCTGGTACGGCAAGACCCGCGGCGACATCGCCCTCGCCATGCTCTTCTACGGCGGCATGGCCGGCGGCGTCATGTTCATCAACCTCGCCCCGACCGGCTCCAACGCCAACCTGACGTCGTACCTGTTCGGCTCGCTGTCCACGGTGTCGGAATCCGACGTCACGGCGATCTGTCTGCTCGCGGCCTTCGTGGTCCTGGTCACCGTCGGCCTGCGCCGCCAGCTCTTCGCGGTCAGCCAGGACGAGGAGTTCGCCCGGGTCACCGGCCTGCCGGTCCGCGCCCTGAACCTGCTGACGGCCGTCACGGCGGCGATCACGGTGACGGTCGCCATGCGGGTGGTGGGCCTGCTGCTGGTGTCGGCCCTGATGGTCGTCCCGGTGGCCGCCGCCCAGCAGCTCAGCCGCAGCTTCGCCGCGACCTTCGCGATCGCGGTGGCGATCGGCGTGAGCGTGACCATCGGCGGCACGGTCACCTCGTACTACCAGGACGTCCCGCCCGGAGCGACGATCGTCCTGCTGACCATCGGCGCGTTCATCGTGCTGGGGGTGCTGGCCGCCCCGCTGGCCCGCCGCCGCGCCCGCGCACTGGCCGCGGCGCAACCCGCCGGAGACCCGGCGGAGTGCGCCATTCCGGCCACCCGGGGATCGGGGGGCGAGGTCGGCGTCTGACCGCGCACAGGCCGGACTGGCACAATGGCCCGGCAAGCCGCAGACGTGAGGAGGCAACGGTGACCACCGCTGGACCGCCCGTGAAGGGCCGCTCCACCCGGCAGCGCGCCGCCGTGGCAGCGGCGCTCGACGAGGTCGACGAGTTCCGCAGCGCGCAGGAACTGCACGACATGCTCAAGCACAAGGGCGACTCCGTCGGTCTGACGACCGTCTACCGCACGCTGCAGTCCCTCGCCGACGCGGGTGAGGTCGACGTCCTGCGCACCTCGGACGGCGAGTCCGTGTACCGCCGGTGCTCCACCGGCGAGCACCACCACCACCTCGTCTGCCGCGTCTGCGGCAAGGCCGTGGAGGTGGAGGGCCCGGCGGTGGAGACGTGGGCGGAGGCGATCGCCGTGGAACACGGCTATGTGAACGTCGCGCACACGGTGGAGATCTTCGGCACGTGCGCGGAGTGCGCCGCGCGGTAAGCCGTCCCTGGGCGCTTGCAGCCCCGGGCCCCCGCTGCGCTGGAGAGCATGCGGATCAGTTGACTTGCTCCTTGGGCGAAGCCCGAGGATTCCGGCCGTCCCTTACCTGGTGCTGTGCCGCTGCGCGGCACGGGCCGTGGGTGGGATTCCATGGCTTCCTGTTTCGTCGCGCCGTGCCCCGCCCGGTAAGGGGTGGGGTCCTACCTGCGCTCCACAGGCTGATGCCGCCAGTCCGGCGGCCTTGATGCTGCGTGCAGCGTTGACGTCCCGATCATGGACGGTGTCGCAGGCCGGACAGGTCCATTCCCTCACGGACAGGGGCTTGGGCCCGTCGCGGTGGCCGCAGGCCGAGCAGGTCTGGCTGGTCGGCTCGAACCGGCCGATCTGCACGAAGGTGCGCCCGTACCGCTCACACTTGTACTTGAGCATGGTCACGAACATCGACCAGCCCGCATCGTGCACGCTCTTGGCCAGCCAGGTGCGCGCGAGTGCACTGACCGCCAGATCCTCCACCACGACCGCTTGGTTCTCACGGACGATCTTCGTGGACAACTGCTGGCAGAACTCCTTGCGCGCGTCGGCAACCTGCGCGTGGGCGCGAGCGACCTTCAGCCGGGCCTTGATCCGGTTCTTCGACCCCTTCTGCTTGCGGGACAGGACTTGTTGGGCCTTCTTCAGTTTTTTCTCCGCGCGGCGCAGGAACCTCGGGGAGTCGATCTTTGTACCGTCGTCCAGGACAGCAAAGTGGGTGAGGCCAAGGTCTATGCCGACGCTGGAGCCCGGCGGGGCGTCGGGGAGGGTGGCAGCATCCGTGTCGCCGTCCGTGTCGATGACGAAGCTGGCGAAGTATCGGCCGGAGGCGTCCTTGATGACGGTGACCGAGGACGGCACCGTCGGCAAGGGACGCGACCACTTGACCTTCACCTCGCCGATCTTGGGCAAGAGCAGCTTCCCCGTCCCAGTGATCTTCCAGCGGGCGTTCGCGGTGAACCGGATCGCCTGCCGCGCGTCCTTTCGCGACCGGAACCTGGGCTCTCCCACAGGCGGGCCCTGGCGTTCGCCCTTGAGGGAGGCGAAGAAGTTTGCGTACGCGGCGTCCGCATCCCGCAGGGCCTGCTGCAGAACAACGGCGGACACTTGGCCGAGCCAGTACCGGTTACGGTGCAGCTTGCCCCGCGTGATCAGGGACCGGGACAGCGTCTTGAAGGTCGGATAGGCCGCTCCTGCCGCATACGCATCCTGGCGGGCCCGCACGGCGTCGTTGAACACGACGCGGGCGCACCCGAACGCCCGAGCCAACGCGCCTTGCTGACCAGGCTCCGGGTACAAGCGAAATCCGTACCGAAGCTGCATGTCGTTGATCGTAGGAATCTGCCCGGCACCGCCGCTACGGAGAACATACGTGCCAACTGTCACCGCCTTGCGGGCCAGCCTGGTCCGCTCCGCCAGACCGACACCACGACGCTCGGGTCGCCATGATGGAGGCGGCTAGGAAGTGGCCTGCTGGTCTGGAGTCCTTCCCTCCATGGCCAAAAGTTCCTCATTGGGGATCGCGCCGCCGAACCGACGGTCCCGGGAGGCGAACTCCACGCAGGCCCGCCACAGGTCACGACGGTCGAAATCCGGCCACAACACGTCCTGGAAGACCATCTCCGCGTACGCGCTCTGCCACAGCAGGTAGTTGGAGGTGCGCTGCTCGCCGCTCGGCCGCAGGAACAGGTCGACGTCCGGCATGTCCGGGTAGTACAGGTACTTGGCGAGGGTCTTCTCATCGACCTTGGAGGGGTCGAGCCGGCCCGCCTTCACGTCCTCGGCGAGCGCCTGCGCGGCGTCCGCGATCTCGGCCCGGCCGCCGTAGTTCATGCAGAAGTAGAGGGTGAGCAGGTCGTTGTCCTTGGTCTGCTCCTGGGCGACCTGGAGCTCCTTGGCGACCGACTTCCACAGCTTGGGCATCCGGCCCACCCAGCGCACTCGGATGCCGAGCGAGTCGAGCTGGTCGCGGGACTTGCGGATGAAGTCCCGGTTGAAGTTCATCAGGAAGCGGACCTCGTCGGGCGAGCGCTTCCAGTTCTCGGTGGAGAAGGCGTACAGCGAGATGTTCCGCACGCCCATCTCGACACCGCCCTGGAGGACGTCGAGGACCTGCTCGGCGCCGACCTTGTGGCCCTCGGTGCGCGGCAGCCCGCGCTGCTTGGCCCAGCGGCCGTTGCCGTCCATGACGATCGCCACATGCTCGGGGATGAGCTCGCCGGGAAGCTTCGGCGGGCGCGCGCCGGAGGGGTGCGGCTCCGGCGCCGTGTACTCCCGCCGCTGCCGCCCCAGGAACCCACGTACGACCATGTTGTCTCCGTCTCCCCTACTGCTTGGTGGTTGGTGGTTGGTGGTTAGTGCTTGGTGCTCGGTGGTTGGTATGTCTACTTTTCCACGTACCGGAGGGAGCGCAGTCCGCGCTCCAGGTGCCAGTGCAGATAGGCGGACACCAGCCCGCTGCCCTCCCGGACGTACCGCGGCTCGCACGCGTCGGCCGTCTCCCAGTCTCCCGTGAGCAGCGCGCCCAGCAGGACCAGGGTCTGCGGCGAGGGCACGACGCTGCCGGCCACCCGGCAGTCGACGCAGACGGAGCCGCCGGCGGCGACGGAGAAGAACCGGTTGGGTCCCGGCATTCCGCACTTGGCGCAGTCGCCGAAGCTGGGGGCGTAGCCGTTGACGGCCAGCGACCGCAGCAGGAACGCGTCGAGGACGAGGTGCGGGGCGTGCTCGCCGCGAGCCAGCGTCCGCAGGGCCCCCACCAGCAGCAGGTACTGCTGCACGGCCGGCTCGCCCTCGTGGTCGGTGAACCGCTCGGCGGTCTCCAGCATGGCCGTCCCGGCGGTGTAGCGGGCGTAGTCGGTCACGATCCCGCCGCCGTAGGGAGCGATGATCTCGCTCTGCGTGCACAGCGGCAGCCCGCGGCCGACCAGCTCGCTGCTGCCCCGGGCGAAGAACTGCACGTCGACGTGTGAGAAGGGTTCGAGACGCGCCCCGAACTTGGACTTCGTCCGCCGCACCCCGCGCGCCACGGCCCGCACCCGCCCGTGCCCGCGCGTCAGCAGCGTGATGATGCGATCGGCTTCGCCGAGCTTCTGGGTCCGCAGGACGATGCCGTCGTCCCGAAAGAGACTCATCGCACACCGCCAGCGAACCGCCGGGGGCGGAACAGGCTCATGCCCCCCATTCTCGCCTACCCGGACGGAACGGCGTGCCCCCGCTCCCGGACCGCCCTAGGATCCCCGGGTGGTGCGGCGGGCGCTGGGGCGCGACTTCGGGTGGTTGTGGGCGGCGTTCGCCGTGAGTTCGTTCGGGACGTGGCTCGCGTTCAACGCGTTCCCGATGATCGCCGTGCTGAAGCTGCACGCCGGTCCGGCCGAGGTGGCGGCGCTGGCGGCGGTGGGCCCCGCGGTGGGCGCGCTGCTGGCGGTGCCGCTCGGGCCGTGGGTGGAGTTCCGCCGCAAACGGCCCGTGATGATCACCGCGGACCTCGTGCGCTGCGTGGCCATGCTGAGCGTCCCGGCGGCCTATGCCCTCGGCGCACTCGGGCTGGGACAGCTCCTGCTGGTCTCGATGATCGTCGCGGCGGCCGACATCTCGTTCACGGCGGCGAGCGGCGCGTTCCTGAAGAACCTGCTCCCACCGGAGGACCTCCTGGTGGCGAACGGCCGCTTCGAGTCCACGACCTGGACGGCGACCATGCTGGGCCCGGCACTCGGCGGAGCCTCGATCGCCCTGCTCGGCCCGGTGGCGATGATCGCGGCGGACGCGACGAGCTATCTGCTGTCGGCACTGGGACTACGAGCGGTCCGAGCACGGGAACCGGATCCGGCGAAACCGGTGGAGCCGGCGAAACCGGCGGGACCGGGGCCGGGGCCGGGGCCGGACCGTCGGGCGCCGCGGCTCACCGCCGGGGATCTGCTGCTCGGCTGGCGGCACCTGCTCTCCCACCGTTCGCTCCGCCCGCTCTTCCTCAACACGGCTCTCGTGAACGGGCTGATCATGGCCGGCTCGCCCCTGCTGGCCGTGCTGATGCTCGGGCCGCTGCACCTCGCGCCCTGGCAGTTCACGCTCGCGTTCGCCGTGCCCTGCACCGGCGGGCTGATCGGCTCGCGGCTGGCCCCTCCCCTGGTCGCCCGGTACGGACGGCGCCGCGTGTTGCTGACGTCCGGGACGCTGCGCGTCTGCTGGCCGCTCGGGCTGGCCTTCGTGGGGCCGGGCGCGGGCGGCATGGCCCTGGTGATGATCGTGGAGTTCGGCCTGATCACCTGCATCGGCGTCTACAACCCCGTCCTGGCCACGACCCGCCTGGAGTTGACGCCGACGGACCGGGTGGCCCGTACGCTGTCGGCGTGGTCGGTCGGCACCAAGGCGACCACCGCCGTGCTGACGGCCCTGTGGGGCGTCCTGGCCTCCTGCACCGGCCCACGCACCGCCCTCGCGGTTGCGGGAGTGGCCCTCCTGGCGACACCGCTGCTGCTCGCAACCGGACGACAGGACGAGACGTCCGTGACAAGTGAGGCCCCAGCCACCGAAGTTACGGAAGCTGACGAAGTCGCTGAAGCCACTGAAGCCACCGAAGTCACCGACGGACGGAGAGAACGATCTTAGGCTCGCCCACCTCCCACACCGCCCCCACCCCCCGCACCACCCGCACCACCCGCACCACCCGCACCACCCGCACCACCCGCCGCACGCTCCTCACCGCGGGCGCGGCGACCGCGGCCACGCTGCTGACCACCACCACCGCCGCCCGTGCGGCCACGGACCCCGTCACCGCGCGGCTGCGCGACCTCGAAGCCGGTCACGGCGCCCGGCTGGGAGTGTTCGCGTACAACGTCCGCACCCGCCGCTCGGTCCGGTACCGCGCCGACGAGCTCTTCCCGGTCTGCTCGCTGTTCAAGCCCCTCGCGGTGGCGGCCGTCCTGCGGGACCTGGACGTGGACGGCGAGGTCCTGGCCCGCCGGATCCACTACACCGCCGACGAGGTGGTCGCGAACTCCCCGGTCACCGAGCTCCATGTGGCCGACGGCATGACGGTCGCCGAGTTGTCCGCCGCCGCGATCCAGGTCAGCGACAACACGGCCGGCAACCTGCTCCTGCGCGAGCTGGGCGGCCCCGCCGCGGTCACCCGCTTCGCCCGCTCGGTCGGCGACGGCGTCACCCGCCTCGACCGCTGGGAACCCGACCTCAACTCGGCGGAGCCGGACCGCGTCACGGACACCACCAGCCCGTACGCGATCGGCCGCAGCTACGCCCGGCTGGTCCTCGGAAACGCCCTGACCGCCCCGGACCGCACCCGGCTGACCGACTGGATGCTCGGCACCGTCACCAGCGTCAACCGCTTCCGCAAGGGCCTGCCCCCGACCTGGACGCTCGCCGACAAGACCGGCGGCGGCTGGTACGGCGCCGACAACGACGCCGGCATCGCCTGGACCCCGGACGGCACCCCGATCGTCCTGTCCGTCCAACTCACCAAGCCGGACCGAGACGCCCCCTACGACCACGACCTGATCGTGGAAACAGCGGCTCTGCTGGCCGAGACGCTGGGCTGATCCCCGGGGAACCGAGCGGGTCGGCAGCACGTGGGGAGGCCGCGGGAAGCGGTCTCCCCACGCCGGACAGACAGCGCACTTCGGCCAGGCCGGTCTAACTTCGGCCCTCCGTCTCGTCGGCGGGGCGGAACCCCCGCACATACCTCCGCTGCCAAGGTGTCTCCACCGCGCGTCGGTCGTAGGTTCGGCGGACGAACTCCACCGCTTCCGGTGCGGGGACGCCGTCCAGGACGGCCAGGCAGGCCAGGGCTGTGCCGGTGCGGCCGCGGCCGCCGTCGCAGGCGATCTCGACTCTCGCGTCGGCCGCCCGGTGCCACGCCTCGATCAGGGTCGCGCGGGCGGCCCTGTGGTCGGCGGGGAGGCGGAAGTCGGGCCAGTGGATCCAGCGGGACTCCCAGGGGGCCTGCTGGGGGCGCTTGCCGAGCAGGTACACGCCGTAGGCCGGTGTCGGCGCGGTCGGATCCAGCGGGCGGCGCAGTCCACGGCCGCGGATCAGCCGTCCGGACGGCAGCACCAGCACTCCGGGCTGTCCGGGCCGCCAGGCCCACGCGCCGCTCTCCACCGCCCCGTCCGTCGACTCGTCCGTCGTCCTCTCCATCGTCTTGTCCGTCGGCTCGTTCGGTGCTTCTTTCCTCGCCTCGTCCATTGCCTCATTCGAACGTGCTCGTGGCCCGTGGGCAACCGATTCGGGTCGGCCGGTGGTCTGGGGGGCGAGGAGGGTGCTTGATGCAGGCCGAACAAGAGGAGCGGTTCCAGGAGTTCGTCAGAGCCCGGTGGTCCAGGCTCGTGCGAACCGCCTATCTGCTCACGGGCGACGTCCACCACGCGGAGGATCTGACGCAGACCGCGCTGGCCAAGGCCTACCGGTCGTGGCGGCGGATCTCGCGCAGCGACAACCCGGAGGCGTACGTCCGGCGGATGCTGGTCAGTTGCAACAGCGACCGGTTCCGCAAGCGGCGGGTCAAGGAGGCGTTGACCGCGGCGCCGCCGGAGCGGGCGGGCCGGGACGAGGGCGCGGGGCGGGTGGAGGAGCGCGGCTCCCTGCTCGCCGGACTGGCCCAACTGCCGCCGCGGCAACGGGCGGTGGTGGTGCTCCGGTACTGGGAGGACCTGTCCGAGGCGGAGGTGGCCGAGGTGCTCGGCTGCTCGCCCGGCACGGTCAAGAGCCAGGCCTCGAAGGGGCTGGCGAAGTTGCGTTCGTATCCGGGGCTGACCGCGGGTCGCACCGGTGCACGGGTTCCGAGTCAGGGGCAGGGAGGCCTTCGGTGAACGGGGCGGACAATCAAGGGGACTTCGGGTTCGAGGAGCGGATGCGGGAGTTGCTCGCCGAGGACGCGCACGCCGTGCAGCCCTCGCCGGCGCCGTATCCGGCCATCCGGCGGCGTGGACTGGCCGAGCGGCGACGGCGCCTGGCGGTGACCGGAGCCGTGCTGGCGACGCTGGCCGCGGTGCCGGTGGGGGCGTATGCCGGGGCCGGGGGGAACGGGGGGCGGGGCGCCGACACGGCGGCTCCCGGACCGTCGGTCAGCGCCCCGCGCACCCCGACCGCGCAGGCCTCCGCAACCACCGGGGCCACTGGGGCCACCGGGGCCACCGGGGGCGACACGGCCCCCGAAGGGCAGTTGCTGGACGGGGTGACGGCCGCGCAGGCCGCGGACGGGCTCGAGAACTGCCTCGCCTACGACGACGCGAAGCCGTCGGGAGGCCTCGAAAAGGACTATCTGGGCGACGCCGCGGACTACCGGATGCTCCTGGCGATGCGCAGCACCGGCGACAGCAACTCCCCCGGTGACGGCATCTTTGTCGTCGCGGTCAAGGAGAAGGGCAACGTCCGGCTGATCTGCAACATCAAGGGCGGGGAGACGTCCGGCATCAACATCAGCTCGTCCGAATCCAGTCCCACGGGCCTGGTCGTCTCCGACATCAACGGCGGCAAGCTGTACCAGCAGTCCTTCATGGACAAGGGCCGCTGGAAACTGCCGTTCCGCTGGGGGGTCATCGGCACGGTCGAGCCGTCGGTGGCCAAGGTGACCGTCTCCTACGGCGACAGCAGCGCGACGGCGGCCCTCGACCACGGCTGGTTCGTCGCCGCCGGCATCCTGAACCGGCAGGTGACCCTCGCCCCGCACATCAAGGGCTTCGACGCGGCCGGCAAGCTCGTCTACGACTCCGACACGGACAGCTCCTACGAGCGCACGCTGCCCTGAGGACCTGTCCTGCCCGGGGTCACCAGTCCCGACTCGTAGGCCACGATGACCAGTTGGGCCCGGTCACGCGCGCCCAGCTTGCCCATGATCCGGCTGACGTGGGTCTTCGCGGTGAGCGGGCTGAGGCCCAGCGCCTCGGCGATCTCGGTGTTGGTCAGCCCCCGCGCGACCAGGGCGAGCACCTCGCGCTCCCGTTCGGAGAGCCCTTCCGGACCGCCTGAGGGGGGCGGTCCGGAGGGGCTGCGCAGGAAGCGGGCGATGAGCCGGGCCGTCGGTCCGGGCGACAGCAGCGCCTCGCCGGCGGCGACCGTGCGGATGGCGTCCAGGAGCTCGGCGGGCCGGGTGTCCTTCACCAGGAAGCCGGACGCGCCCGCGCGCAGCGCCTCCACGATGTTCTCGTCGGTGTCGTAGGTGGTCAGGACGAGGACGCGGACCCCGGCCAGCTCCTCGTCGGCGGCGATCAGCCGGGTCGCCTCGATGCCGTCGAGGTCGGGCATGCGGATGTCCATCACGATCAGGTCCGGGCGGGTGGCACGGGCCAGCGCGACCGCCTCCCGGCCGGTGCCGGCCTGACCGACCACCGCCGCGTCCGGCGCCGACTCCACGAGCATCGCGAACGCCGCCCGGACCAACGTCCGATCGTCGGCCAGCAACACCCGAATCGGCCCCCGAGCGCCCACCGGAGCGCCCCCCGGATCGCCCGACCGATCTCCCACCCGATCCCCCACCGGAGCGCCCGCCGAATCTCCCACCGAATCCCGCGCCCGATCGCCCGCCGGGTCTTCCGCCGGATCTCCCGACCCATCGCCCACCGGAGCGCCCACCACATCGCCCGACCGATCGCCCGCCAGAGGTCCCGCAGCAGCGCCCGCCAGATCTCCCACCGGAGCGCCCGCCGAATCCCGCGCCCGATCGCCCGCCGGATCTCGCGCCCGATCGCCCGCCGGGTCTTCCGCAGCAGCGCCCCCCGAATCTCCCGCAGCAGCGCCCGACCGATCTCCCACCAGATCTCCCATCGCGTCGCCCGACCGATCGCCCACCCGGTCCCCCGCCTCGTCGCCCACCCGATCCCCCGCCGCATCGCCCGGCCGGTCGTTGCGTGGGGCGCTCATCGGGCGGCCCCCGTCGGCAGTACGGCACGCACCTCGTAGCCCTCCCCCTCGTCGTCCCTCGGCCCGGCCTCCAGGGTGCCGCCCACGCTGCGCGCCCGTTCGCGCATGCCGACGAGCCCGAAGCCGGGCGGGCCCGTCCCGGCGCCCGCCCCGTCGTCGGTCACCGTCACCCGCAGGGCGCCCGGCTCCTCCTGCACCCGCACGCCGACGGCGAGATCCTCCCGTCCGCCGTGCCGCACCGCGTTCGTGAGCGCCTCCTGCACGATCCGGTAGGCGGCCGCGCCCACCGCGGGCGGCACCTCCCCGGCCCCCACCGAGAGCTCGACCCGCGCGCCCGCCTCCCGGGCCGTCTCGGCGAGGTCGGGCAGACCGTGCAGGCCGGGCAGCGGCCCACGCGCCTCGGGGGCGTCCGGGTGGTCGTTCTCCCGCAGCACCTCCAGCGTCGTACGGAGTTCGCCGCGCGCGTTGCGGCAGGTGTCGGCGATGTCGTCCAGGGCCTTGGCGACGGCCGCGCGGTCGAGCCGGTCGGGGTCCGCGGCCAGGACATGGGCGGCGACCGAGGTCTGCACGCCGATCAGGGTGATGGTGTGGGCGAGCAGATCGTGCAGGTCACGGGCGATGCGCAGCCGCTCCTCGGCGACCCGGCGGCGGGCCTCCTCCTCCCGGCTGCGCTCCGCGCGCTCGGCCCGCTCGCGGTGGATGCGCAGATAGCTGCCGAAGAGCAGCACGGAGACGATCCAGCCGGTGATGCGCAGGATGTCCACGACCTGGTCCGGGTTGGTCAGGGCGTTGACCGTGAGGGTGAAGGAGACGACGGTGCCCCCGACGGCGAGCGTGCGGCGGACGCTGCCGCTGACCGCGACGGTGTAGAGGGCGATCATGCTGGCCGGCACGGGGGCGCTGTGCATGAAGTCGAGCGCGTGGTACGGCACCACGCACGCCAGCACCGCGAGCAGTACGGCCATCGGACGGCGGCGCCGGGCCAGCAGGGCGACCTGGGCGCCGAGCAGCAGCGCCCAGCCCAGGGCGTCCGGGCGGCGGCCGTCCTCGACGAACGTCCCGAGGACGACGGCCGCGGCGGCGGACCCTGCGGCGATCCACACGTCCGTCTTCCGGAGCCGGCCCATGCTCTCCCCCTCCCCCTCACTCACCGTCCCATCTTCCGTCAGGCGTACTGGCGTTCGTGCTCCGATCCTGATTCCGGTCCCGACTCCGGCCCCGGTCCCGGTCCCGGTTCCGGCTTGCGCGAGAGCGGGCCCGGCCACCACACCCGCCGGCCCAGCGCCACGCTCGCGCTGGTCACCAGGTAGGTCCGGACGAGGAACGTGTCCAGCAGCACGCCCACCGCGATCACGAAGCCCAGCTCGACGAGTTGCACGAGCCCCATGTTCGTCAGCACGGCGAAGGTCGCGGCGAGGACGAGGCCGGCCGAGGCGATCACCCCGCCGGTCGTGCGCAGCGCGCTCAGCGCGGCGGCCGCGGGTTCGGCGCCGCGCATCGACTCCTCCCGCATCCGGTGCATCAGGAAGATGCCGTAGTCGACGCCGAGGGCGACCAGGAACACGAAGGACAGCAGCCCGAGACCGGGATCCGTGCCCTCGAAGCCGAACACCGGCCCGAACACCAGCCCGCCGAGGCCGAGCGCCGCGCCCCACACCGCGACCACCGCGGCGACGAGCATCAGCGGCGCGACCAGCGAGCGCAGCAGCACGATCAGGATCAGCAGGACGGAGACGAGGACGATCGGGACGACGACGAGCCGGTCGCGGGCGTTCGCGTCCACCAGGTCGATCTGCTGGGCGCTGGGCCCGCCGACGTAGGAGCCGGTCAGCCGGTCCCGGAGGTTCTCGATGGTCGCCGTCTCGGCCGCCGACTGGGGTGGCGCGGCGGCGGTCACCGCGATCTCCGTCCAGCCTCCGCCGGTGCGGCCCGTGCGGGCGTCGGCGACGCCGTCGGTGTCCCGGATCGCGGCGAGCGTGGCGTCGGCCCGGCCGGCCGGGGTCATGACCTCGATGGGCTGGGCGGACTGCTCCGGGAAGGCCGTGGCGAGGGTCCGCATCGCGGAGACCGACTCGGGCCGGTCGACGAAGGCATCCTGCTGTTTGACCGAGCCGGGCAGGTTCAGCGTGCCCAGCGCGAGCGCCCCGAGCAGGACGGCGCCGGCCGCCAGGACGGTCCGCGGGCGCCGTCCGGCCGACGTGCCCATCGCGGAGAGCAGCGACCGGCGGACCTTGGGCGTGGAGCCGTGGGCGGGCACCAGCGGCCAGAACACCCGGCGGCCCAGCAGGACCAGGAGCGCGGGCAGCAGCGTCAGCATGGCGAGCAGCGCGCACAGCACGCCGACGGTGCCGAGCGGGCCCATGCCCCGGTTGGAGTTCAGGTCGGCGGCGAGCAGGCAGAGCAGTCCGGCGGCCACGGTCCCGGAGGAGGCGAGGACGGCGGGCCCGCAGCCGCGCAGCGCGGCCGCCATCGCGTCGTACGGCCGCTCCACGCGCCGCAGTTCCTCCCGGTACCGGGAGACGAGCAGCAGGGCGTAGTCCGTGCCGGCGCCGAAGACGAGGATGGTCATGATGCCCGAGCTCTGCCCCGACACGGTCGTCCCAAAGGCCTGGTTGAGGCCGTAGGCGACGCCCATGGACAGGAAGTCGGCGATCCCGGCCACCACGAGCGGCACGAGCCACAGCACCGGGCTGCGGTAGATGACGATCAGCAGCAGCGCGACGACTCCGACGGTGGTGTAGAGCAGCGGCCCGCCGAGCGACTCGTACACCTTGCTGACGTCGGTGGCCAGCGCGCCGGTCCCGCCGACCTCGACGGTCAGCCCGCCCTGGCTGTGGGCGACTCGGCGGACGTCGTCCACGAAGGCGTCCCGCTTGGTCTCGTCGGTGCCCGGCTCGTTGGTGGCGACCGGGTACATGAGCGTGGCGCCGTCGGCGGACGGGACGCCCTCGGGGGTCCCGGTCAGCGTGTGGTCCGCGGCGACCCGGGCGACCTGCTCGCGGGCCGTGCTGCGGTCGGCGGCGGTGAGGCCGCCGTCGCGGTGGTAGACGAGGACGAGTTCGGTGCTCTCGCCGCCCGGCAGCTGTTCCTGGAGCTTCGCGACCCTGGTCGAGTCGGCGCTCGCCGGCAGGTAGTCGGTGACCCGGTCGTGCTGTACGTCGGCGAGCTTGGCGGCGAACGGCGAGGCGAGCGCGAGCACGCCCACCCACAGCGCGAGCATCAGCCAGGGCATGGCCCGGCGAACGCCCTTCCCTTTCCCGGCCCCCGCCTTCCCGGCCCCCGCCTTCCCGGCCCCCGCCTTCCCGGCCCCCGCCTTCCCGGCCCCGGTCTTATCGGCCCCTGTCTTTCCGGCCCTCGGCTTCCCGGCCCCCATCACATCTGCGGCCCCCATGAGACGGGCCCTCCCTTCGGCACGGCGGTCTGGATACGCATCCCAGACTCCCGGCGCGGGAGGCGCCGTTCGTCGCGCGCAAGGGCGAGTTCGGGGGTACTGCCGGGGGTGGCCGGACGGCCGCGTTACTCCCCCGGGAGTACGTGGCGGGTGTCAGGACGGGGTGCGGGCCGCCGCCAGGAGCCGGGTCACGTCGTCCGCGCGGATGGTCAGGGCCGCGCCCACCGTCGCGAGGACCTCGCGCTCGGCCGGGGTGTACGGGCCGTCCGCCAGGGCGATGCGGGCGCCCTGCAGCAGGATCGATTCTCGTCCTGCGGCAGCGAGGTGCGGGGCGAGCGGGTCGAGGGCCTCGTGGAGCTCTATGGCGAGGCCGGCGCCGTACGGCTCGCCGTAGCTGCGGCCGGTGTCGGCGGCGAGGGCCTCGACGAGCGCCGCGAGCTGTTCCTCGGTGCAGTCGGTGAAGCCGGCCGCGCGCACCGCGCCCGCCGCCGCCTCCAGGGCCGTCCGGGCGCAGGCGCCGCCCGCGGACAGGACCGCGAGGGCGACCGTGTGGACGGCGTCGCGGAGCATCGCCGAGAAGCGCACGGTGGTCGGGTGGTCGAGGACGTCGGTGCCGAAGTGGCGGCGGCAGGCCCCGCACTCGACGACCGGGCCGGTCTCGCCGCGCGGCACGATCGGCACGCCGAGGACGGTGAAGCGGCGCTGTCCGGTCAGCCGCTGGTAGTTGCGGTCGCCGCCGCAGCCCGGGCAGAAGAACTCGCCGTCGCCCATGGGCGTCCATGCGGTGCGGGTGCCCAGGATGCGCGCACGCCTGGTGACACGGCCGTCTCGTCCCCGTCCTGGCAGCACGTCGCACCTCCGCGTAATGCCGCGGCAACATCGCCGCGTCTGCGTGATGTTAGCCACAGGTAAGAGGTGCAGTCAGTACCCCGGACGAGACCTTTCCGTGACCTCCACGGAAGGGTGGCTGATAAGCGACGGGGCCCTGCCCGCCGTATACAGCGGGCAGGGCCCCTAAACCACCGGTCAGGGCGGTCAGCGGGTCGCGCGGTTGACGGCGGAGACGACCGCCTTCAGCGAGGCACGCGTCGTGTTCGCGTCGATGCCGATGCCCCACAGGACCTTGTCGCCGATCGCGCACTCGATGTACGAGGCGGCCTGCGCGGACGCGCCCTCGCTCATCGTGTGCTCCTGGTAGTCGAGCAGGCGTACGTCGATGCCGACGGACTCCAGGGCGTTGAAGAAGGCCGAGATCGGACCGTTGCCGGTGCCGGTCAGGACCGTGTCCTCGCCGTCGACCGTGGCCTCGACGGTGAGGGTGTCGACGCCGTCGGTGTCGGTCGTGGACTGGCCGGTGCGGACCTGGATGCGGCCCCAGGGGTTCTCCGGGTTCGGCAGGTACTCGTCCTGGAAGACGGCCCAGATGGCGCTGCCGGTGACCTCGCCGCCCTCGGCGTCGGTCTTGGCCTGGATCAGCTTCGAGAACTCGATCTGCATCCGGCGCGGCAGGTCCAGCTTGTGGTCGTTCTTCAGGACGTACGCGATCCCGCCCTTGCCGGACTGCGAGTTGACCCGGATCACGGCCTCGTAGGAGCGGCCGACGTCCTTCGGGTCGATCGGCAGGTAGGGGACCGCCCACTCGATGTCGTCGACGGTGACCCCGCGAGAGGCGGCATCCGCCTCCATCGCGTCGAAGCCCTTCTTGATGGCGTCCTGGTGGGAGCCGGAGAAGGACGTGTAGACCAGGTCGCCCACGTACGGGTGGCGCGGGTGGACCTCCATCTGGTTGCAGTACTCCCACGTACGACGGATCTCGTCGATGTCGGAGAAGTCGATCTGCGGGTCCACGCCCTGCGAGAACAGGTTCATGCCCAGGGTGACCAGGTCGACGTTGCCGGTGCGCTCGCCCTGCCCGAACAGACAGCCCTCGACGCGGTCGGCGCCGGCCATCAGCGCCAGCTCGGCCGCCGCGACGGCCGTGCCGCGGTCGTTGTGCGGGTGGACGGAGATCACGACGTGCTCGCGGCGGGAGATGTTGCGGCTCATCCACTCGAAGCGGTCCGCGTGCGTCGACGGGGTCGACCGCTCCACCGTGGCCGGCAGGTTCAGGATGATCTCGCGGCCCGGACCGGGCTGGTAGACGTCCATCACCGCCTCGCAGACCTCCAGCGCGAAGTCCAGCTCGGTGTCGGTGAAGATCTCGGGGCTGTACTGGTAGCCGAACTCCGTCTCCGGGCCCAGCAGCTTCTCCGCGTACTCCATGACCAGCCGCGTGCCGTCGACGGCGATCTGCTTGATGTCGTCCTTCGAGCCGCGGAAGACCACCCGGCGGAAGACCGGCGCGGTGGCGTTGTACAGGTGCACGGTGGCGCGCTTGGCGCCCTTCAGGGACTCCACGGTCCGCTCGATCAGGTCCTCACGGGCCTGGGTCAGCACGGAGATCGTGACGTCGTCCGGGATCGCGCCCTCTTCCTCGACGATCGAGCGCACGAAGTCGAAGTCGGTCTGGCCGGAGGCCGGGAAGCCGACCTCGATCTCCTTGTAGCCCATCTTGACCAGCTGGTCGAACATCCGGCGCTTGCGCTCGGGCGACATGGGGTCGATCAGGGCCTGGTTGCCGTCGCGCAGGTCGGTGGAGAGCCAGCGGGGGGCGACGGTGATCCGGTTGTTCGGCCACGTGCGGTCGGCGATGTCGACCTGCTCGTACTGTCCGTACTTGTGGATCGGCATGTGGCTGGGCTGCTGGCGGTTCGCCATGGTGCGGTGGCTCCTCAGAATGACCGGATCTGTCCGGACGGAAGGACGGCCGACACGCAACACCAAGCTCCGCGGGGAGGGAGTCGGCCTCGACTACAGGCCCTCGCCGCGGCAGCTAAGGAGAAGCAGCCCGAAATGCATAGTGCTCCGCACTTTAGCCGAGCCCCCTGTGCCGCGCGGGTCCGTATCAGTATGCGGGACCACCGGAACCAATGGTGCGAAACGTGCCCCATACCACTCAAAGCCATGGATCGGCCATGTTTGTCACCGTTTTTCACCGATCATGGTTGCCGATGGTGACAGCGACGTCACGCAGTGCAAGGGTGCCGGGCATGACGACTCACGGGGGCTTCGAGCCCGTCTTCTGCACCGTCGTACCGCCGCACCTCCTCGACCGGCTGGCGCGCAGCGACAACCCCGCTCTCGCCGGCCCCGCCCAGCGCACCCTGCTGCGCGACGGCGAGCTGCGCACGCTGCGCCAGGTGACCACGGAGTACCGCCTCGCGGCCGTCCCGACCGCGAAGGCGCCGTCGGACCAGCCGCTGCGCACGATCTACGACGCCGAGCACCGCACCTCGCTGCCCGGGACCAAGGTCCGCGGCGAGGGCCAGGACCCCGGCCGGGACGCCACCGTCAACCGCGCCTACGCCGGCCTCGGCGCCACCTTCGACCTGTTCCTGAAGGCCTACCAGCGCCACTCGATCGACGGCGACGGCCTGCCGCTCGACGCCACCGTGCACTACGACGAGGGCTACAACAACGCCTTCTGGAACGGCGAGCAGATGGTGTTCGGCGACGGCGACGGCGAGGTCTTCGTCGACTTCACCAACTCCATCGACGTCATCGGGCACGAGCTCGCCCACGGCGTCACCCAGTACACGGCGAACCTGACCTACAACGGCCAGCCGGGCGCCCTCAACGAGTCGATGTCCGACGTCTTCGGCTCGCTCATCAAGCAGTACTCCCTCGGCCAGACCGCCGCCGAGGCCGACTGGCTGATCGGCGCGGAGCTGCTCGCCCCGGACGTCACCGGCACCGCCCTGCGCTCCATGAAGGCCCCGGGCACCGCGTACGACGACGACGTCCTCGGCAAGGACCCGCAGCCCGCGACGATGGACGACTACGTCCGCACCGGCCGCGACAACGGCGGCGTCCACATCAACTCGGGCATCCCCAACCACGCGTTCTACCTGGCCGCCACCGCCCTCGGCGGCCACGCCTGGGAGAAGGCCGGGCAGATCTGGTACGACGTCCTGACCGGCGGCGAGCTCGGCGAGCGGGCCTTCTTCACCGACTTCGCGGGGCTCACGGTGAAGGCCGCACGCGAGCGCTTCGGCGACGGCGGCGAGGAGCTCCAGGCCGTGGCGAAGGCGTGGGAGCAGGTGGGGGTGCGGATTCTCTGAGTCCGTAATAGACAGGGACCCATGCGTATTCAGGTAGCACGCACGGGCGGGTTCGCGGGCATCGAGCGCCGCGCCGGGGTGGAGACCTCGGGGCGGCCCGATGCCCGTGAGTTCGAGTCGCTGGCGGAGCGGGTCCTCGCGGCCGGCCACCGCTCCCCTCCGGTCGGCGTCCCGGACGGGTTCGCGTACGAGATCACGATCGACGGGAAGACGGTGTACGCGGCCGACCCCCAGCTCACCGAGGAGCAGCGCAGGCTGGTCTCGCGGGTGCTGAAGGAAGGCGCCTGACCGGGTGCCTGACCGGGCGGGCAACCCGCACTTCCCGCCCGGCCGTTGACTTCCTTACCGATCGGTAAGGATGATCCCGCCCATGGCGAACGATCCGCGCGACGCGGCGCACCCGATCCCCCAGTTCCCGGCCGGCTTCCTGTGGGGTGTGTCCACCTCGGCCCACCAGATCGAGGGCGCGGTCGACGAGCGCGAGCCGTCCGTCTGGGACACGTTCACGGCCGAGCCGGGGCATGTGAAGGACGGCTCGACGGCGGCGGTGGCCTGCGACCACTACCACCGCTATCCCGAGGACGTCGCCCTGCTCAAGGGGCTCGGCGTGGACGCCTACCGCTTCTCGATCTCCTGGCCCCGGGTGAACTCCCCCGGCGGCCTGGACTTCTACGACCGTCTCGTCGACGAACTGCGGGGCGCCGGCGTCCGCCCGGTCCCCACCCTCTTCCACTGGGACCTGCCGGCCGGACTCGACTGGCTGGAGCGGGACACCGCCGCCCGGTTCGCCGAGTACGTGTCGACGGTCGTCGGCCGCCTCGGCGACCGGGTGGACAAGTGGATCACCATCAACGAACCCGCCGAGCACACCCTGCTGGGCCACGCCCTCGGCACCCACGCCCCCGGCAAGCAGCTCCTGTTCGACGCGCTCCCGGCCGCCCACCACCAGCTGCTGGGGCACGGCCTCGCCGTCCAGGCCCTGCGCGCGGCCGGCGCCGGCGACATCGGCATCGCCAACTCGCACGGCCCGACCTGGCCGGCCTCCCGGGAACCCGCCGACCTGGAGGCGGCCGCGTTCTACGACCTCCTGCTGAACAAACTGTTCGCGGAGCCGGTCCTGCTCGGCGCATACCCGGACGGGCTCGGCGAGCTGATGCCGGGCGACGTGGCCGCCGACCTCAAGACGATCTCCGAGCCGCTCGACTGGTACGGCGTCAACTACTACGCCCCGACGAAGGTGGGCGCCCCGCAGGGCGCCGAGATCGAGTTCGGCGGGATCACCATCCCGGCCGAACTCCCCTTCTCCGTCCAGCAGATCGAGGGCGTCCCGGTGACGGACTTCGGCTGGCCGGTGGTCCCCGAGGGCCTGACCGAACTGCTCACCACCTTCAAGGACCGCTACGGCGACCGCCTCCCGCCGGTCGTCATCACGGAGAACGGCTGCTCCTACGAGGGCGTCGACGACCAGCAGCGCATCGCCTACCTGGACGGCCACCTCCGCGCCCTGCACCGGGCGGTCGAGGCGGGCGTCGACGTGCGCGGCTACTTCGTCTGGTCGCTGCTGGACAACTTCGAGTGGGCGGAAGGGTACGCGCGCCGCTTCGGCCTGGTCCACGTCGACTACGAGACGCTCCGGCGCACCCCGAAGGCGTCGTACGCCTGGCTCCGGGACGTCCTGCAGAGCCGGCGATGACGGCCTTCAGGCCCAGCGACGACGACGGCTGACCCGCGGGCTGAGCGGGGACCCCCATCGCGGCGGAGCCGCAGATGTCAGCGCCCCGCGCCCCTTCCGGGCGCTGCCGAACCGTGGCCGACTTCGCCCGACCCGCTCACAGCGCCCCCGCGTCCCGGGCCGACCAGACCGACGGGTGGATCGGGCGGAAGCCCAGGTCCCGGCGGATCCGCTCGGTGGACACGACCCCGCG
Organism: Streptomyces sp. NPDC001858; assembly: GCF_053594615.1. Classification (NCBI taxonomy): domain Bacteria; kingdom Bacillati; phylum Actinomycetota; class Actinomycetes; order Kitasatosporales; family Streptomycetaceae; genus Streptomyces; species Streptomyces sp. NPDC001858. The sequence continues at coordinate 110,413 of NZ_JBSFEV010000003.1, read as the reverse complement.
CCACGGGTCGGGGTCGGTCCGGGTGTGCAGGTCGGCGGGCGCCTCGACACCGTTGAGCAGGTGCAGTTCGAGCGCCGTGACGGGGGCGTCGTCGGCGATGTTGTAGATCCGGCCGCCGACCCCCGGCGCGTGCAGCAGACGCAGCAGGCCCTGGGCGACGTCCGCGTGGTGGACCATCTGCAGCCGCTGGGACGACGCCCAGTCACGGGCCCACATCAGGGACTGGGCGAGATGCGGATCTCCCTCGCCGTAGACGAAGACGAGCCGGCCCACGCGCACGTCCAGCCCAGCCAGGGCGAGCAGTTCCCGCTCGGCCGCCGCCTTCGACTCGGTGTAGGCGCCCCACATCTCGCCGCCGGGCCGGCTCTCGTCGTCCTCGGTCAGCGGGCGGCCCCGCCCCAGGCCGTACACCAGTCCCGTGCTGACCTGAACGAACCGCCGCACCCCCGAGGACTGCGCGGCCCGCCCCAGGGCCACCGCCGCATCCCGGTTGACGGCCCACGCCTCCTCGTCCGGCACGCCCCGGAAGGACGCCGCGACGTTCACCACCGCGTCCGCCCCGGCCACCGCCTTGCCCAGCGCCTCCTCGTCCCGCAGGTCCCCCACCACGACCTCGGCGCCCAGCTCCGCGAGCCGCTCCCCGCGCGCCGCGTCGCGCACCAGCACCCGCACCCGGTCCCCCGGCGCGGCCTGCGCCAGCAGCCGCGGCGCGAACCGCCTGCCGACCTGTCCCGTCGTCCCCGTCACCAGCGTCAGCATGCTCGTCTCCTCGCGATCATCGAGGCCGAACTCCTGGAGCCCGACCTCGTCGAGCCCGATCCGGCGTCTGCAACCCTGGGCCGGATCCGCGGCGACCGGGAGAGACCCGTCGATCGGGGGATCGGCAGACCCTGGATAAGCCGGGCGGGCTCCCGCACGCTGGAAGCGTGAACCGCGCCGAACTCGCCGACTTCCTGTGCCGTGGCCGCGCCCGGCTGACCCCGCCGGACGTGGGCCTGACGGCCGGCCCCCGGCGCCGTACACCCGGGCTGCGCCGCGAGGAGGTGGCACAGCTGGCGGGCATGTCGGTGGACTACTACACCCGGCTGGAGCAGCGCCGGGGCCCGTGTCCGTCCCGTCAGACGCTGACCGCGCTGGCCCGCGCGCTGCGGCTCACCGCCGACGAGCGCGACCATCTGTTCCACCTGGTCGGCGCGGAGCCCCCGCGCCGGGAGACGGCGTCGGCGCATGTCCAGCCCGGTCTGCTGCTGATCCTGGACCGGCTGCACGACACCCCCGCGCAGGTGGTGACCGACTGCGCGGAGGTGCTCGCCCAGAACGCGATGGCGCGGGCCCTGACCCTCGATGTGATGTCCCGCCCCCGGCGCGAGCGCAATCTCGCCCGCCGCTACTTCCTCGACCCGGGCGCGCGCGAGCTGTTCCCCGAGGAGGACCGGCCCGAGCACGCCCGCGCGGTCGTCGCCAACCTCCGCGCGGTGACGGCCGCCCGCCCCGAGGACCCGGAACCGGCGGCCCTGGTCGCCGAACTACGCGCCGGGAGCGAGGAGTTCGCCCGCCTGTGGGAGGAGCACGAGGTCGCCCTGCGCCATCGGGCGACCAAGCGCTTCCAACACCCCTCGGTGGGTCTGCTGGACCTGGACTGCGAGGTCCTGCTCAGCCACGAACACCATCAGCTCCTGGTCATCCACTCGGCCCGCCCGGGCACGCGGGCGCATGAGCGGCTGCAGCTGCTGAGGGCGCTGTCAGCCGGCGGAGGGGTCGAACCGCAGGTGGCGTCGTTCGGCCAGTTCCTCCGCGCTGACCACGGTCAGCAGCGGGGTGCCGGGCGGCGCGAACATGGTCACCACGATCTCTGACTGCGCGTCCGCGAGGTTGTTGCCGCCCACGTAGTGGATGACGTCGCCGCCGGGCTCGAAGACGGCGTCACCGGCCTTGAGCACATGGGGCGCCTGCCCTTCCAACTCGAAGAGGATCTCGCCCTCGGTCACATAACCGAAGATCGGCCCGGGGTGCCGGTGCGGGGGCGCGCCCGGGTCGCCGGGCGCAAAGGTGAGCTTGACGCACCGAGCCTCGGCGTCGGCCGGAACGAGTGCGCCCGCCCCCGGCCTGGTCGTGATGATCTTGATGCCCGGGGGCAGGTGCGAGTGGTCGCTCATGGTGTTCCTCCAGCAGAAAAGACTGTCTGTTGGTAACGACCGAACCGCCCTGTTGTTTGTGACGCCGTGGCCGGTGAGGCTCCGCTCAGAAGCCCAGCTTGCGCAGCTGCTTGGGGTCGCGCTGCCAGTCCTTGGCGACCTTCACATGCAGGTCCAGGAAGACGGGGGTGCCGAGGAGCGCCTCGATCTGCTTGCGGGACTTGATGCCGACGTCCTTGAGGCGCTTGCCCTTCGGGCCGATGATGATGCCCTTCTGGCTGGTGCGCTCGATGTAGATGTTCGCGTGGATGTCGAGCAGCGGCCGGTCCGCCGGGCGGTCCTCGCGCGGCAGCATCTCCTCGACGACCACCGCGATGGAGTGCGGGAGCTCGTCCCGGACGCCCTCCAGCGCCGCCTCGCGGATCAGCTCGGCGACCATGACCTGCTCGGGCTCGTCCGTCAGATCGCCCTCGGGGTAGAGCGGCGGGCTCTCCGGCAGCATCGGGATCAGCAGGTCGGCCAGCAGTTCGACCTGCTGGTCGCCGACCGCCGAGACCGGCACGATCTCCGCCCACTCGAAGCCCAGCTCCTTGCCGAGCTGATCGAGCGCGATCAGCTGCTCGGCGAGCGTCTTGGAGTCCACCAGGTCGGTCTTGGTGACCACCGCGACCTTCGGGGTCCGCTTGATCCCGGCCAGCTCCTTGGCGATGAACCGGTCGCCGGGGCCCAGCTTCTCGTTGGCGGGCAGACAGAAGCCGATGACGTCGACCTCGGCCCAGGTGGCGCGCACGACGTCGTTCAGCCGCTCGCCGAGCAGCGTGCGCGGCTTGTGCAGCCCCGGGGTGTCGACCAGGATCAGCTGCGCCTCCGGGCGGTGCACGATGCCCCGCACGGTGTGCCGCGTGGTCTGCGGACGGTTCGAGGTGATCGCCACCTTCTTCCCGACCAGAGCGTTCGTGAGGGTGGACTTGCCCGCGTTGGGGCGGCCCACGAAGCAGGCGAAGCCGGCGCGGTGAGGGGCCTCGGCCGGCTGCTCGGATGACTGGTTACGAACGCTCATGCCGCCCATTCTCCCTGATCCACCGGGCCCCGCCGCACACACGAGCGGCAGCACCCCCCGCGGTGAGCTCCCGGAAACCTCCACGCAACGAAACGTCATGGAAACATCCCTGTACGCGACCCGAAACCGGAACCGGTGACCCTCTGACGAGCCCCCGCATCGTTGGAGACCCCGTGACTCTGGCCGCCGCCCAAGCGAACACCGGCGACACCGCCTGGCTGCTCGCCGCCACCGCCCTCGTCCTGCTGATGACCCCGGGACTGGCCCTCTTCTACGGCGGCATGGTCCGCACGAAGAGCGTCCTCAACATGCTCATGATGAGCTTCGTGTCGATCGCACTGGTCACCGTGGTGTGGCTGGCCGCCGGCTACTCCCTCGCCTTCGGCGACGACGCCTTCGGCGGTCTCATCGGCGGCCTGAAACACGCGGGCATGGCGGGCATCGGCCCGGACAGCGTCCAGGGCACGGTCCCCACCCTGCTCTTCGCCACCTTCCAGCTCACCTTCGCGATCATCACGGCCGCGCTGATCAGCGGCGCGATCGCGGACCGGGCGAAATTCGGGGCCTGGCTGGTCTTCGTACCCCTCTGGGCGCTCCTCGTATACGTTCCCGTCGCCCACTGGGTCTGGGGCCCGGGCGGCTGGATCCTGGACGGCCTGGGCGCGCTGGACTTCGCGGGCGGACTGCCGGTCGAGGTCGCCTCCGGCGCCTCCGGGCTGGCGTTGTGCCTGGTCCTGGGCCCGCGGCTCGGCTTCAAGAAGGACGCGATGCGGCCGCACAACCTCCCGATGGTGATGATGGGCGCGGGTCTGCTCTGGTTCGGCTGGTTCGGCTTCAACGCGGGCTCGGCCCTCGGCGCGAACGGCCTCGCGGCCGCCGCCTTCCTCAACACCCTCGCCGCCGGCTGCACCGGTCTGCTGGGCTGGCTCTTCGTCGAGCAGAAGCGCGACGGCCACCCGACGACGCTGGGCGCGGCCTCCGGCGCGGTCGCGGGCCTGGTGGCCATCACCCCGTCCTGCGGTTCGGTCTCGCTGCTGGGCGCGCTGGTCGTCGGCCTCACCGCCGGCGTCGTCTGCTCCTACGCGGTGAGCTGGAAGTTCAAGCTGAACTACGACGACTCGCTCGACGTCGTCGGCGTCCACCTGGTCGGCGGCGTCATCGGCACGCTCCTCATCGGCGTCTTCGCGGTGGACACCATGACCGGCGGCGCCGAGGGCCTCCTCTACGGCGGCGGACTCGGCCAGCTCGGCAAGCAGTCCGTCGCGGTGATCGCCGTCGCCGCGTACGCCTTCGCCGTCACGTACGGCATCGGCAAGCTGCTCGACAAGACGATCGGCTTGAGGGCGGACGAGGAGCACGAGCACACCGGCCTGGACCTTACGGTGCACGCCGAGACGGCATACGATCACGGCGTCCTGGGCCACGGCGCCCCGGTCAGCGCGTCCGTCGTCCCCTCCGCTCAGAAGGTCAAGCCCCAGGCATGAAGCTCATCACCGCGATCGTCAAGCCCTACCGCCTCGACGAGGTCAAGACGGCCCTGCAGGAGCTCGGCGTGCACGGCATGACCGTGACCGAGGCCAGCGGCTACGGCCGCCAGCGCGGCCACACCGAGGTGTACCGGGGCGCCGAGTACCAGGTCGACCTCGTGCCCAAGGTCCGTATCGAGGTCGTCGTCGACGACGCGGACTCCGAGGCGGTCATCGAGGCGGTCGTCAAGGCCGCACGGACGGGGAAGATCGGCGACGGAAAGGTGTGGGCACTGCCGGTCGAGACGGTCGTTCGGGTCCGGACGGGCGAGCGCGGCCCCGACGCGCTCTGACGAACAGCGCCCCCGCCAGCCCGCCCGCCACGAACACCACCGTCACCACCAGCCACGGCACCGCCACGAACGACGCGGTCGCCGACTCCTCGGTGTCCGTGGCGCTGGCCGTCACCTTCACGTCCGCCCAGTCGAGTTGGGGCGCGCCCTGCCAGCGTTCGGTGAGGTGCACGCGTTGGCCCGGGAGCAGCTGGGACGGGATCTTGGTGAGTTTCCGGGTCAGCAGGGTGCGGCCGAACAGCCCCTGCGCCGTCAGCTCCACCTTCGGTTCGAGGGTGACGTTGCCGGTGTTGTGCAGGGTGTAGAGAATCGTCGCCGTGCTGTCGCCCAGGCCGGGGACCAGTGGCTGATGATGGCTGATGCGGACGTCCTCGACGGCGAGCGCGGGGAGCTTGGGACCGCCGACCGAGAGGTAGACCCGGGCGGCGACCGCCCGCTGCACCCCGAGGGCGACGCTGCCGCCGCCGTCGGCGACGCGTTCGTCGAGGGCGACGATCGCCCCCGGATGGTCGCCGGGCTCGGCGCCCTCGGGCACCCCGACGGTGAACGGCACGGTGACCGTCTTGCCGGCGGGCACGGTGACCCGGTCCTTGGACAGCACGGCCCACGCGCCCACGCCGAGCATCCGCTCCTCCGCCGACTTCACGGCGAACCCGCCGTCGCGCTCGGTGTTGTAGGCGTCGGCCGCGTACAGCCGGAAGGTCAGGGGCTCGGCCGTCTTGTTGGCGACGACGACCTTGTCGGTGATCGTCTGCCCCGGATCGGCGGAGACGTAGAAGTAGGGCCGTGCGGCGACGGCCGAGGAGACCGGGTAGACGGACCAGCTGCCGTTGTCGGCGGCGTGGGCGGACGGCGCGGCGGACAACAGAAGCAGGAGTAGCGGCAGGAGGAGGACATACGGCTTGCGCATGGGTGCGGACCCCCACGTACGGGCTGCGTTGGCGGACGGGCAGACGGGGGACGGGCGGGTGCGGACCTGTGGGGCGGGCGCCCGGCCACCGGTGGACGTGGTGCGTGCGCTCGGCCGATCGTGAGGGGTCAGCTGAGCGTGAGGGTGAGAATGCCGGAGTACGTGCCCGCGGGCGTGAACGCCGGTACGTCGAGGGAGAGTCCGGCGTTCGCGGTGAACTCACCGCCGGCGACCGTCGCGTTCGAGGTGGACGCCAGGGTCGCCCCCGCACTGCCCACGACTCCGGACGACCCGGCCTGACAGGTGCTCGGGCTGCCCGCCTTGGTGGTGCAGGCAGGCGTCCAGCTCAGCTTGTCGGCGGCGATCGTGGCGCCGGGTCCGCTGAAGTCGGTGACCTTGCCGGTCAGGGACCAGCCCGCGGGTCCGCCGCGGAAGTCCTTGACCGTCACCGCGTTGAGCGCCCCCGTCGAGGCCTGACCCGAGCCGAGGTCCACGGTGGACATCGTCACGGAGTCCCCGGCCTGGGACATCGACAGGATGCCCGGCCGGACCGCGGTGGTCAGCTGCTGACTGCCCTCGGGTATGGGCTGGTCGTTGATGACCACGTAGGCGACCGGACCGGCGCCCACGGCCGAGTCCCAGGCACCGCCCTCGTACGCCACCACACCGGTCGTGGTGAGGTCGCTGACGACGAGCGAGCCCGAGATGTTCCCCTGCCCGTTCGCGACCACGCTCGCCGTGTCCGCGGTCTGGGTCGCCCCGGAACGCCCGGCCAACGTGACCGACGCCCCCGGCGTGAAGCCGCTGCCGGTGACGGCGACGGCCGCGCCCGGCGACCCCGAGGCCGAACCCAGGGAGATGGCCCGGGTGTTGGCCGGCGGGTTGGCCGTCGCCGTGATCGTCTCCGACACCGGGGCGGGCGGATTGGTCACGGTGCAAGGAGTGTCCAGCTCGAGGATGTAGCTGGTGTGGATGTTGTAGTCGCCGGGCGAGAGGGTGATCGCGCCGGGCGAGGTGACCGTGAACGTGCCGGTCATCGAGAATGACGGGAAGACGCCCAGGCCGGGCACCGGGGGATTGCTCCTCGGTCCCGCGACGGTGACGTTGCCGGTCTGCGCGCCGCCGAGGGCGACCATGCCCGTCGGCGTCATGATGTCGGCCGGCAGGTCGAGCGCGGTGGGGTTGTTGGCGGCGGGCGTGACCACGGTGTAGGTGACGGCGACGGTGTCGCCGACCTCGGGGCTGGTGTTGTCCACCGTGATCTTCGCGGTCGTGGTGCCGTCGATCGGCGGGAGACCCGCCAGCGGCGGCGGCACACAGTGCGTCGGGAAGTTCACGTTGGTGGCGGCGCCGGCCGGAAGTGCCAGCGCCCCGCCCGCGGTGACTGCGAGCGCGGTGGCCCCGAGCAGCGATGCCCAGCGCCGTCTTCGGGACCTTCGGGGTGAACCCATGTTTTGCCCCCTCCTCCAGGGTGCGGGCGCAGCGGCTCTTCTGCGCCGACAGGGGGCATTGAGATGCGGATCGCGCGAGAAGTCAATAAAAACGGCGAGATGAACTGATGGACCGTCAGCTTCCTGGTCCCGTACGGAAACCGACGGTCCGCGTGCTCAGTTCCCGACCGCTATCAGCTGTACACGAACGGTCCGGGCAACTGCGTCGAGCTCGTCGTACAGGTGACGGTGATCCCGAAGACGACCATCTTCAGGGAGCCCCCGAGGAAGTTCAGCGAGTCACCGGAGGCCACGGTCCCGTTGAGCGGTCCGACGGTGATCGGGGAGTTGATCGGCATGAGCGGGTTCGCCGTGCCGGTGAAGACCCTGTTGGGTCCGGTGGAGTTCGCCATCGTGAGCGTCGAGGAGATGCTGTTGGCGTTGAGCTGGATCGGCGCGGTGACCGCGGTCGAGGTGAAGGTGATGGTGGCCGCGGTACCGGTCTGGGTGGCCGTGAGGGTGGCGGCTCCGCCGCCGAACAGACCGCAGCTCGCGGTGACGGTCGCCGTCGTCGGTGCGACGGCTGCGGCAGACGGCGCGAACGCCAGCCCGGTGACCGCGAGGGCCCCGGCCAGCATTGCCGCACCTGATCCGATTCGTTTGACTCTCATGGAGTTCCGGCTCCTTTTTTACTGTGGGGAGACGGACGGCCGAGACGGAACGGTGGGTGCGGACACCGGTGCCGGTGGGGGGTGAATCTGACGGTCCGTCGGAATTTACGGTCCCATTGATGCGTGGGGGACGGGAGGACGGCAAGGCCGAAAACCGGCCGAAGTCCGGTCGGTGCGCATGTGACTGACCGAGTCGGGTGGGATGGTGGGCGATGGGGGGGCCAGGGGGGCGGAGCCCCCCTGGGACGTCAGCCGGCGGAAACGGTGAGCCGCACAGTCCCGTCCAGCGAAGCGACGTGCACCAGAGTCCCCGCCCCGCCGAGATCCCGTACGACGCTCAGATCCGCGTCGCGAACCGCCTCCGCCGAGGTCACCACGGCCGCCGCCTCCAGCGACTCCGCCCCGGAAGCCACCGCCATCGCCACCGCCGTCTGCAACGCGCTCAGATGCAGCGACGGCAGATCCACCGTCACGGCGACATACGTACGTCCCGTCTCGTCCCGCACGGCAGCCCCCTCGGGCACACCGTTACGGGCCCGCGCGGAACGGGCCAGGGTGACGATCTTGCGGTCCTCGGGATCGAGCGCGTTGCTGTCGGTCATCCCCCGAGCATACGGTCGAGCTTCAACCGCTCCATCCTCGGCAGCCCGGCCACCACCAGGTCGTACGAGTCCTCGACCAGCTCGCGGATCAGCCGCTCCGGAAGCTCCCCGTCGACGGTCACCGTGTTCCAGTGCCGCTTGTTCATGTGATACCCGGGGGCGATCAGCCCGGGATGCTCGGCACGCAGCCGCACCGCGTCGTCCGGGTCGCACTTCAGGTTGACCTTCAGGGGCCGCTGGTCGATCCAGCTCAGCGCGAACATCTTGCCCAGCACCTTGAAGACGGAGATCTCCGGCCGGAAGGGAAAATCCTCCTCGGCCGCCTCGAAGGACAGGCACAGCGCCCGCAGCTCGTCCGGACTCACTCCGGCTTCTCCTCCTGCTGCTCGGCCGCGGTCACCGGCTCCACCAGCACCGTCACGATCTTGTTCCGACGGCCGGCCGCGGCCTCCGCCGTCAGCCGCAGCTTGCGCCCGTCGGGCAGTTCCACCGCGGACGACGCCCCGGCGATCGGCACCCGGCCCAGGGCCTTGGCCAGCAGCCCGCCGACCGTCTCCACGTCCTCGTCGTCGTACTCCTCCAGGCCGTACAGCTCGCCGAGGTCCGTGATGTCGAGGCGGGCGGTCACCCGGTACCGGTCGTCGCCGAGCTCCTCCACCGGCGGCAGCTCGCGGTCGTACTCGTCGGTGATCTCGCCGACGATCTCCTCCAGGATGTCCTCGATGGTGACGATGCCGGCGGTGCCGCCGTACTCGTCGATCACCACCGCGACGTGATTGCGCTCCTGCTGCATCTCCCGCAGCAGATCGCCGGCGTTCTTGGTGTCCGGGACGAACGCGGCCGGCCGCATCGCCGTCGACACCAGCTCGCTCTCCGCATCCCGGCTGATGTGCGTCTTGCGGACCAGGTCCTTCAGATACACGATCCCGACGATGTCGTCCTCGCTCTCCCCGCTCACGGGTATGCGGGAGAAACCGGACCGCAGGGCGAGGGTGAGCGCCTGCCGGATGGTCTTGTACCGCTCGATCACCACCAGATCGGTCCGCGGCACCATCACCTCCCGCACCAGCGTGTCGCCCAGCTCGAAGACCGAGTGCACCATGCGGCGCTCGTCGTCCTCGATCAGCGACTCCTTCTCGGCGAGGTCGACCAGCGCGCGCAGCTCCGCCTCGGAGGCGAAGGGGCCCCGGCGGAAACCCTTGCCGGGCGTGAGCGCGTTGCCGATGAGGATCAGCAGCGAGGGGATCGGGCCCATGATCCGCGCCAGCGGCAGCAGCACGTACGCGGCCGCCGTCGCCGTGTTCAGCGGGTGCTGGCGGCCGATGGTGCGCGGGGAGACGCCCACGGCGACGTACGACACCAGGACCATCACGCCGATCGCGGCGAGCAGCGCCGGGGTCGTGCCGTGGATCTCCTTGAGACAGGCGTAGGTGACCAGCGCGGCGGACGCCATCTCGCAGGCGACGCGGACCAGCAGCGCCACGTTGAGATAGCGGGTCGGGTCGGCGGCGACCTGCGCGAGCTTGGCGCTGCCGCGTCGGCCCGACCGCACGGCCTCCTCGGCGCGGAAGCTGGACACCCGCGCGAGGCCCGCCTCCGCACAGGCGGCGAGCCAGGCGACGACGACCAGGGCGATCGCGCCGGAGACGAGACCGAGGCTCATGACACGGTCGGCGCCGGCGACGGCCCGGTCATGCCCTTCTCACCCCGCCACCCGTCCACGATGGCCGCCTGAAGGCCGAACATCTCGGCCTTCTCGTCGGGCTCCTCGTGGTCGTACCCGAGCAGGTGCAGCACCCCGTGGACGGTGAGCAGTTGGAGCTCCTCGTCCATGGAGTGCTGCGTGGGCGCTTCCTTGCCCTGCCGCTCGGCGACCTCCGGACACAGCACGATGTCGCCGAGCAGCCCCTGCGGAGGCTCGTCGTCGTCCTTCGACGGCGGCCGCAGCTCGTCCATCGGGAAGGACATGACATCCGTCGGACCGGGCAGATCCATCCACTGGATGTGCAGCTGCTCCATGGCGTCGGCGTCCACGACGATCACCGAGAGCTCGGAGAGCGGGTGGATACGCATCCGCGCGAGCGCGTAGCGGGCGATGTCGAGGATCGCCTGCTCGTCGACCTCGGTTCCGGACTCGTTGTTGACGTCGATCGACATGGTGCTGGCTTGTCTACTTCCGCTTGTTCCGGCCGCCCTTGTGGGTGCCGTTCTCCGTACCGTTCTCACTGTCGTACTTCTCGTACGCGTCGACGATACGGCCGACCAGCTTGTGCCGGACGACATCCTGGGACGACAACCGGGAGAAGTGGACGTCGTCCAGCCCCTCCAGGATCTCCTGCACCTGCCGCAGCCCCGACTTGGTCCCGTTCGGCAGGTCCACCTGCGTCACATCACCCGTGATCACGATCTTCGACTCGAACCCGAGCCGCGTCAAAAACATCTTCATCTGCTCAGGACTCGTGTTCTGAGCCTCGTCCAGAATGATGAAGGCGTCGTTCAGAGTCCTTCCCCTCATGTACGCCAGCGGTGCCACCTCGATCGTTCCCGAGGCCATGAGCTTGGGGATCGAGTCCGGGTCGAGCATGTCGTGGAGGGCGTCGTACAGGGGGCGCAGGTACGGGTCGATCTTTTCGTAGAGGGTGCCGGGGAGGAAGCCGAGGCGTTCGCCGGCCTCTACCGCGGGGCGGGTCAGGATGATGCGGGTGACCTGCTTGGACTGGAGGGCCTGGACCGCCTTGGCCATGGCCAGGTAGGTCTTGCCGGTGCCCGCGGGGCCGATGCCGAAGACGATCGTGTGCTTGTCGATCGCGTCGACGTACCGCTTCTGGTTGAGGGTCTTGGGGCGGATCGTGCGGCCGCGCGAGGACAGGATGTTCTGTGTGAGCACTTCGGCCGGGGTCTCCTGGCCGTCGCTCGTCCCGTTCTCGCTCGCTCGCAGCATGGCGATCGAGCGTTCCACTGCGTCCTCCGTCATCGGCTGCCCGGTGCGGAGCACCAGCATCATCTCGTCGAACAGGCGCTGGATGAGGGCGACTTCCCGTGGTTCGCCGACTGCGCTTATCTCATTGCCCCGGACATGGATGTCAGCCGCCGGGAAGGCCGTCTCGATCACGCGCAGGAGGGAGTCTCCGGATCCCAGCACGGTCACCATGGGGTGCTGGGCGGGAACGGTGAACTGTGCTCTCGCCTTGCCCTGCGCGGGCGTGTGAGCTGTGGGTGTCTGAGTCATAGGCCGGCCCGAGGGCCTCTACGTCCTCCCGGATGCGTCTCGCCTGCCACGAGGGCGGCCTGGCGAGTTCTAGCGTACGCCAGGGCACTGACAACGCCGTAGGAGTTTTCGCCGGTCCTGTGACCGCGCGGGCCCTATGCCGAGCGGCCGAAACCGATCGTCGGGACGGCTCTGCGCAGCGGCCACGGGGTGACCCGCTCCGCCGCCGGGACCAGGTCCGCGAGGAACGCGTACCGGCGCAGCGCCTCGGGGTCCTGGCCCTCGACCGACTGGACCCTGCGCCACCAGGCCGCGAGCTCGTTCCAGCCGGGGGCGGAGAGCGAGCCGCCGAACTCCTGGACGGAGAGGGCGGCCGTGAGGCCGGCGAAGGCGAGTCGGTCGGCGAGCGGCCAGCCGGCCAGGGTGCCGGTGACGAAGCCGGCCACGAAGACGTCCCCGGCGCCGGTGGGGTCGAGGGCCTCGACGGCGATGGCCGGGACCTCGGCGCTCTCGCCGGTCTCGCGGTCCACCGCGTACGCGCCCTCCGCGCCGAGCGTGACGACCGCGAGCGGTACGTGTTCGGTGAGGGCGTGGGCGGCGGCCCGGGGGCAGGTCGCGCCGGTGTAGTTCATGGCTTCCTCCGCGTTGGGCAGGAAGGCCTCGCAGTGCTCCAGGTCGGCGAGGCCGGCCAGGTCCCAGGCGCCGGTGTCGTCCCAGCCGACGTCGGCGAAGATGCGGGTGCCGCGGCGGGCGGCCTGTTCGATCCAGGGGGCGCGTTTGCCGGGGGTGAGGGAGGCGACGGCGGCGCGGGCGGGGGGCGGGCACTGGGGGGCCGCGTCGGGGACGAGCGCGGCCTCGGGGGGCGGTTCGTGGCCGTGGGAGACCATCGTCCGCTCGCCTTCGTAGGCCATGGAGACGGTGACCGGGGAGTGCCAGCCCGGGACCGAGCGGGAGGGGCTGAGGTCGATGCCCTCGCCCTGTTCAAGGGCGTCCCAGCAGTACTCGCCGTAGTGGTCGTCGCCGAAGGCCGCCGCGAGGGAGGTGCGCAGGCCCAGGCGGGCGAGGGCGGTGGCCATGTTGGCGACGCCGCCGGGGCTCGACCCCATGCCGCGGGCCCAGGACTCGGTTCCGCGCACCGGGGCGGAGTCGAGCCCGGTGAAGATGATGTCGAGGAAGACGGTGCCGGTGAGATAGACGTCCCACGGCGGATCGTCGGGGGTGCGCCGGGCGGCCAGGGGGTCGACCCGGGCGTCCTCCCGGGGGGCGGCCTGACGGATCCGGCCGCTCGGGCCGGCCTTCCCGGTCTGGCCGGCCTGCCTGTTCTGGCCGGCCCTGGCGGGCCTGCGGTGGTGTCCCTCTCCGGTGGACGCGTTGGACGCGGTCACGGTGCGCTCCCTGACGTGGTGCCGATCTGGCCAGTGTGCACCACGCCACCGACAGCCCGCCGTGCGTCACACGCGCACCAAGGGCTCGGCCGCCGCGACCTCCCCCTGGAGAGTGAAGCGCCGGGGAGTGAAGCGCGGCTACCAGCGCGGGACGGCCGGGGTGACCCAGTCGGGGTCGGCGACGCGCATCGCCGCCGCGTCGTCGCGTTCGCGCAGGGCGCCGTCGCCGTCGAGCCAGCGTCGGTGCAGGAGCGCGAGTCGGTCGTGATCGAGTTCGACGCCGAGGCCCGGTGCGTCCGAGACGGCGACCTTGCCGTCGTCGAAGGCGAGCCGCTCGGTGAGGACGTCCTCGGACTGCCAGGGGTAGTGGGAGTCGCAGGCGTGGTGGAGGTCCGCGACGGTGGACGCCACATGGGTCATGGCGGCCAGCGAGATGCCCAGGTGGGTGTTGGAGTGCATGGAGATCGCGACCCCGAACGTCCGGCAGATCGCGGCGAGTTGCTGTGTGTTGCGCAGTCCGCCCCAGTAGTGGTGGTCGGAGAGGACGACCTGGACGGCGTCCCGGGTGAACGCCTCCTTGATCTCGGCGAACGTGGTCACGCACATGTTGGTGGCGAGCGGCACGTCGGTCTTCGCGGCGACCTCGGCCATCGCGGGCGAGCCGAGCGTGGGGTCCTCCAGGTACTCCAGGACGTCCCCGATGTCCTCGGCGACCCTCAGCGAAGTGGCCACGCTCCAGGCCCCGTTGGGGTCGAGGCGCAGCGGGTGCCCGGGGAACGCCTCGGCGAGCGCCCGGATCGCGGCGATCTCCTCGTCCGGCGGGAAGACGCCGCCCTTGAGCTTGAAGGAGGTGAAGCCGTAGCGCTCCTTGAAGCGCCGGGCCTGCTCGACGACTCCGGCGGGGTCGACGGCCGCGCCCCAGTCGTCCTGTTCGGCGGTCACGCCCTCGGGGTGGCCGGCCCACTTGTAGAAGAGGTAGGCGCTGTACTCGACGGCGTCGCGGACCTTGCCGCCGAGCAGGGCGTGCACGGGCAGGCCGAGCGTCTTGCCGAGGGCGTCGAGGCAGGCGACCTCGAAGGCGGAGACGACGGACAGGCGCAGCTTGTCGGCGGTCTGGACGCCGCGCAGTCCGCCGACGTCCACCTGGCCGAAGACCCGGGAGCTGTCGACGGCCACCTCGTCGGCGATCGTGAACAGCCCGTTCAGATCGCTGACCTGGCGGCCGGTCAGCTTGGCGGCGAAGGGGCGGGCCAGTTCGAGGTACTTGGTGTCGCCGTACGTCTCGCCGACGCCGGTGACGCCGTCGGCGGTCTCCACCTCGACGATCAGTCGGGGGGTGTACGGCTGGTGCACGCCCTGGGTGTTGAGCAGCGGCGGGTCGGCGACCAGGATCGGGGTCAGGCGGACGTCGGCGATCGTGAGGTTCACAGTGCCGCTCCTACGAGGTCGAGGCCGGTGGTGAGCAGGGCTTTCAGCCGGGCGAGGTCGCCGTCCGACGGGTCGGCGAGCGGGGAGGCTCACGCTCGCCCATCTCCCCATGTAGATGTTATCCACGTATGAAGATGAAGGCTAGATATGCGAACCGCCGTCGTCAATGGCTACGCTCAGCGCATGTCAGAGACAGGAGGCGTCCGGGAAGTGAAGTCGGCCGCGCGCACGGTCGAACTGCTGGAACTTCTCGCGGCGCGGGCCGACCGTCCGGCCCGGCTGCAGGAGCTGGCGGACGAACTGGGCGTGCCGCGCAGCTCGATGTACGCACTGCTGCAGACGCTGATCGACCGGGGCTGGGTCCGCACGGACGTCACCGGCTCCCTCTACGGCATCGGCATCCACGCCCTCCTGACCGGCACCGGCTACCTCGACTCCGACCCGCGCGTCCGGCTGGTGCGGCCCTTTCTCGACGAGGCCTCCGAGGCGCTGGGCGAGACCATCCACCTCGGGCGGCTGGACGGCCGGGGCGTGGCGTATCTGGCGACGCGCGAGTCGCACGAATACCTGCGCACGATCAGCCGGGTCGGGCGGCGGCTGCCCGCGCACGTCGGCGCGCTCGGCAAGGCGCTGCTGGCGGAGCGGCCGGACGGGGAACTGCCCGAGGGCCCGTACGAGGCGCTGACGCCCAGGTCGCACACCAGCCGGGGGGCGCTGCTCGCCGACCTCGTCGAGGTGCGGGCGCGCGGGTACGCGGTGGACCGCGAGGAGGGCGTGAGCGGCATCGTCGGCTTCGGCTTCGCACTGCGCTACGACGCTCCGGCGCAGGACGCGGTCAGCTGCTCGGTGCCGGTGGCGCGGCTGACGCCTGAGCACGAGGAGCGGATCGTGGCGGTGATGCGGGAGATCAGGGCGAAGATCGAGGCGACGACGCCGGGCGGCGTCGGCGGCGCGGTCAACTGGCGTTAGAGGCGCGGCGTTTACCCGGCGTTCCCCGCCGCAAACAATTTGTGATCCGGATCACACACCCTGCGCTGTTGTGCGCACTCTGTGCTTGATACAAATTGCCCGCGCGTTCCTGTCCGTCGACGGCCTGCGCCCCACCCTTGCTGAGCCGTTCATTTCGCATGCCTTGGAACGCCCGTGTTCGCCCGTCGCACCCCCCTGCCCTGGCCCCTCCTCGCCCTGTTCACGGCCGGGTATCTCGCTCCGTATCTGCTGCCGACGGTGGTCGGCCGGCTGGAGTCCGGACTTCCGCTGACCGCCACCGAGGCGGGCGCCGTCGGCAGCGCGCTGCTGCTGAGTTCGGCGTCGGCGGGCTTCCTGCTGGCCTCCCGGGTGGAGCGGATCGGCGCCCGCACCCTGGCCCGGACCGGGCTCGCGCTCGCCGCGTTCGGCTACGGCGGGGCCGCCCTCGCCGGTGACGTACGGGCCGTCGTCGCGGGCGCGGTCCTCGGCGGCTTCGGCTCCGGTACGGCCACCACGGTCGCCGCGACCCGGATCGCCGCCGAGCCCGACCCGCACCGCACCTCCACGCTGGGCCTGCTCTGGGTGTCCGCGGTCGCCGGGGTCGTCTATCTGACGGTTCCGCACCTCGGGGCGGGCCATGGACAGCCGCTGGCCGCCATAGCGCTGGCCTCGCTCGCCGTATGGCCGCTGACCGGGCGACTGCCCGGCCGTACGGCTTCCGCCGCCCGGCGCCGGGAGCGCGCCCCGCTGCCCAACCTGCGGGCCGGGCTGGTGCTCGCCGCCGCCATGCCCTGCTGGTCCCTCGTGCAGAACTCCCTGTGGGGCGTGAGCGGGCGCATCGGGCTGACGCAGGCGGGGCTCGGCGAGGCCGCCGTCGGCGCGGTGTTCGCGGTGGCGCTGGGGGCCGGGCTGCTGGGCGTGCTGGGCGCGCGGGCGCTGGGGGCGCGGCTGGGGCGGGCGGTGCCGATCGGCGCCGGGACCGTCCTGATCGCCGGATGTGTGGTGGCCAGCGCCTCGGCCACCGGGCCGGTGAGTTTCGCGACCGGTGAGATCGCCTGGAACGTGCTCTACCCGGTCGTCCTGTCGTATCTGATCGGGCTGGCCGCCTCGCTGGACCCCCGCGGGCGCTGGGCGGTGCTCGTCGGGGCGGCGGGCTCGCTGGGCACGGCGGCCGGGCCGCTGACCGGGAGCGTGCTGTCGGCCTCGGCCGGGTTCCCGGTGATGGGCCTGGTGCTGGGAGCGGCGCTGCTGGTGGTCGCCGTGCCGATGACCGGGGTCGCGCTGCACGCGGGCGGCCGTCCGATGCGGGTCGGGGCCGGGCGGCGGCCGGCCGTGGAGCTGTTCGAGGTGGACGTCCCGGCGGTGTCCGCCCCCGACGCCTACGACACGGCCGGACCCCGGCAGGCAGGCGCCTCGCCGGGGTCCGGGGGGTAGAACGGGCTCTCAGGCGTTCCGCCCAGGGCTACCGGGTCCGGGGCGTCTTCGCCCGGCGGCGGACGTACCAGCCCGCCGCGGTGAGGAGCCGGCGGCCGCGGGCGCGGTGGACGCGGGCACGGAAGCCGGGCTGGACAAGCACTTCACGCCCATCACCACCGAGGCCCCCGCCCAGGCCCAGCCGGACGTCATCCTGATGATGACCAAGGGCCTGGACTCGGTCGGCGGCCTCGACGGCGTGCTGCCGAGCTTCGGCCCGCGCACGCCCCTCGTCATCGACATCCTGTTGACATCCTCCCCCTCTTGAAAGAGGGGGATTCCAACCCAGTCGGGTCGGGGTTCACGGGCGCTCGAACGGCTGGTGGCCGTTGTCACCCCTGCGGCACCGGCTGTTCGCCGGGGGCGGGGGATCCCGCCCTGTCCTGCCGCGACGTTGATACTCGCGTTGGTGTCCGCGTTGCAGGTGAAGCCGCAGGAGGAACACTCGAACTCGGCTTGGCTCTTGCGCGAGTTCTTGTCGATCCATCCGCAGGCGCTGCATCGCAGGCTGGTGTAGGGGGCGGGCACGTCTTCGACGCGGCCGGGTGCCTTGTGTTCGGTGCGCTGCCGGAGCAGCCCCCACCCTTGGGCGAGGATGCTCCGGTTCAGTCCGGCTTTGGCGGCGCGGCCGTTCTTGAGGTACTGGCCGGGCTGGTCGAGGTCGGGCTTCGGCCTGGATTTCGCCGTCATCGTCTTGATGTTCAGCTTCTCGAACCGCACCAGGTCATAGGTGCGGGCGAGCATGGTGCTGGTCTTCTCGCACCAGTCCTTACGCCGGTCGGCTTCACGGGCCTTGAGGCGGGCGGCCTTGCCGTATTCGGCCGTCTTGAGGTCGCTGCCCTTCGGGGCTCGGGCGGCGCGGCGCCGGTGCTTGCGGATCTGTGCCCGCTCGCGGGTGGTGAGCTGAGGACAGTTCAGGGTGCGGCCGTCCGACAGGGCGGCGGTGATGGCCACGCCCCGGTCGATGCCGATGGCCTCCCCCGTGCCCGGCGCCACGATCGGGTCGGGCACGATCGCGAACGCGATGTGCCACTGGCCGTTCTTGAGCGTCACCCGGAACGTCTTCGCGTCCGGCAGTACGGGGCGGGTGAGGCGGAAGCGGACCCAGCCGCAGCCGGGCACCTTCACCTGCGCCCACCGCTTGTTGAGCTTCTCGACCCGGACGGAGCGGCCCATGACCTGCTTGCCCTTGGCATTCAGCTTCGGGCCGCCATCGGGCTCGCACTCGGGTACTCGATCGGTGCCGATGACGCGGAAGCCCTCGTGACGGAACTTCTTGCGCCAGGTCGGCTCACCGAACCCAAAGGTGAACCGGGCGTTCTTGGCCTTCGCGAAGTCCTTGAGCGCCTGCTGCTGTACGTCGGCGTTCCCGGCCCCAAGCCACTCGTTCTCGCGGCGGGCCTCGGTGAGCTGACGGCACTGCTCGGCAAACGACGGGGCGCCCGCCCATGTGCCGTCCGGGCGGCATACCCGGCTGTCCCGGCTCCAGTGCGAGTGCTGCTCGACGGCCAGGTTCCACACGTACCGGGCGTTTGCTGCACCTTGTGCGACGTGCCGTCGTGGGAGGGCCGAGAAGGATGTCGCTGGAGCCTCGGGCTGATCTGGGGGTGCCGGAGTTGACGGCTCGGGTGGTGCGGTCGGCGTTTCCCGAGGGGACGCGCGCGGTGCGGATCCGTGAGGCGCTGGGTCCGCTGTTTGGGGATGCGGCGTTTGCCGGGGCGTTCCCTTCGCGGGGGCGTCCTGCGGTGTCGCCGGGGGGCGTTGGCGCAGCCTGTTCCGGGCCCGCCTGATCAAGCACGGGCTGGAGCAGAGGACAGAGTCCTGAAGGCCGGGGCGCCCTGCCAGGAGACAAGGTGGACCGGATCCACCGGGCCTGACCTCCGGCCAGGCCTGACCCCGGCCGACCGGTTCAGAAGGTGTAGGCGTCGACCTCGGCGAGATACCGGGCCCGCCGCTCCTCGTCGTCCTCCAGGAAGGAGGCGGCGAAGGAGTTGCGGGCCAGCTCGCGCAGCCGCTCCTCGGTCAGGCCCAGGGCGGTGCGCACGGCGTCGAAGTTGTCGCCCGCGTAGCCGCCGAAGTAGGCGGGGTCGTCGGAGTTGACCGTGCACAGCAGCCCGGCGTCCAGCATCGCGGGCAGCGGGTGGTCGGCCAGGACGTCGACGGTCCGCAGCCTTACGTTGGACAGCGGGCACAGCGTCAGCGGGATCCGCTCCCGCACCAGCCGCTCGACCAGCGCCGGGTCCTCCATGCACCGCAGCCCGTGGTCGACGCGCTCCACGCCGAGGACGTCGAGGGCCTGCGTGATGTACTCCGGCGGCCCCTCCTCACCGGCGTGCGCGACCCGGCGCAGCCCGAGCGCGGCCGCGGCCTCGTACACCTCGCGGAACTTCACCGGCGGATGCCCGACCTCGGCGGAGTCCAGTCCGACGCCGGTGATCCGGTCGAGGTAGGGCCTGGCCGCCTCCAGCGTCTCCAGCGCCGACGCGGCGGACTCGTCGCGCAGGAAGCACAGGATGAGGCGGGTGGAGACCCCGTGGTCGGCCTCGCTCCGGCCCAGCGCCCGCCACAGCCCCTCGACCACCGTGCCCATCGACACGCCCCGGGCGAGATGGGCCTGCGGGTCGAAGAAGATCTCCGCGTGCCGTACGCCCTGCGCGGCGGCGCGGGCCAGGTAGGCGTTCGCGAGGTCCTCGAAGTCCCGCTCGGTGCGCAGGACCGCCATGAGCTCGTAGTACAGGTTCAGGAAGGACTGCAGGTCGTCGAAGGCGTAGGCCTTGCGGAGCGCTTCCGTGTCCGCGTAGGGCAGCGCCACCCCGTTGCGGGCGGCCAGCTCGAAGGCCAGCTCCGGCTCCAGGGTGCCTTCGATATGCAGGTGCAGTTCAGCTTTGGGGATAGGCATCAAAGCATCGTACGGCTGCTCCCGCTCGGATTCCGCCTTGCGGTGTCTGCACCGATCACCCCTGCCGACCTGGGCTGACCTGCTTTTCTGCCGGGGGTCCGGGGGTCGTCCCCGGAACGGCGCACTATCGCCGTTTCGGAACCGGCACCCGCATCAGGTCGTGCGCCACGGTCAGCTCGCCGTCGAACCCGGCCGCCCGCGCCTGCCGCTCGAACTCGTCGGGATCGGTGTAGCGCTGGCTGAAGTGGGTGAGGACCAGGTGCCGCACCCCGGCGTCACGGGCCGCCCGCGCCGCCTGGCCGGCCGTCAGATGTCCGTGGTCGACGGCGAGTCGTTCGTCCTCGTCGAGGAAGGTCGACTCGATGACGAGCAGGTCGGCGCCGTTGGCGAGCGCCTGCACCCCCTCGCACAGCCGGGTGTCCATGACGAACGCGAACCGCTGTCCGCGGCGCACCTCGCTGACGTCGTCGAGCGAGACGCCGCCGAGGGAGCCCTCCCGTTGGATCCGGCCGACGTCCGGCCCCTTGACGCCGTGCTCGGCGAGCCGCTCGGGCAGCATGCGGCGGCCGTCGGGCTCGACGATCCGGTAGCCGTAGGACTCGACCGGATGCGAGAGCCTGACGGCTTCGAGCCGGTAGGACGGGGCGGTGGCGAGGAGTCCGTCCGCGTCGACCGGGGCCTCGGTGATGCCGACGGTCTCGCGGTAGGCGGTGGAGTAGCGCAGCCGCTCGAAGAACCGCTGCCCGGAGCGCGGGTAGTGCGCGGTGACCGGGTGCGGGACCTGGTCCAGGTTGATGCGCTGGATGACGCCGGCGAGGCCGAGCGAGTGGTCGCCGTGGAAGTGGGTGACGCAGATCCGGTTGAGGTCGTGCGCGGCCACCCCGGCGCGCAGCAGCTGGCGCTGGGTGCCCTCGCCGGGATCGAAGAGGATGCCCTCTCCGTCCCAGCGCAGCAGATAGCCGTTGTGGTTGCGGTGCCGGGTCGGGACCTGGCTGGCGGTGCCGAGGACCACGAGTTCGCGTACGGACACGACGACCTATCCGGGGGGCCAGTGCAGCCCGCGGCCGCCGAGGACGTGCGCATGGGCGTGGAACACGGTCTGGCCCGCGCCGGCGCCGGTGTTGAAGACGATGCGGTAGCTCTCCAGCTTGTCCTCGTCGGCGACGGTCTGGGCCTCGCGCAGGACGTCCGCGGCGATCGTCGGCTCGGCGGCGGCGAGGGCTGCGGCGGTCGGGTAGTGCACCTTCGGGATCACCAGGACGTGCGTGGGCGCCTGGGGGTTGATGTCCCGGAACGCGACGGTCGTCTCGGTCTCACGGACGATCGTCGCGGGGATGTGCCCCTCGGCGATCTTGCAGAACAGACAGTCGTCCTGCGGCTCCCCTGCCATGCGGTCCCCTCGGTAGTGCGGGTAAGTGTGCGCATCGTAGCGTCGTCGGGTGCGGGTCCGGTGGGGGCTGGTCGCTCCCCCACTCTCGGCTCCGCTCGAGCGGGGGGACCCCCATCGCGGCGGAGCCGCATATCGATACAGCCCCGCGCCCCTTACGTCGGCAGTGTGGGCGGTGTTTTAGCCGGGTGCTCCTCCAGTGACTGCAGGGCCAGGCGTACTGCCTCGTCCAGTTGTACGTCACGGCCTGCCGCGTGGTCCTGGGGGGCGCAGACGACCTCGACGTCCGGGTCGACGCCGTGGTTCTCGACGCCCCAGCCGTAACCCTCCAGCCAGATCGCGTACTTGGGCTGGGTGATCAGCGTTCCGTCGACCAACCGGTAGCGGCTGTCGATCCCGATCGTCCCGCCCCAGGTGCGCGTGCCCACGACCGGACCGATCCCGAGCGCCTTGATCGCCGCGTTGACGATGTCCCCGTCCGATCCGGAGAACTCGTTGGCGACGGCGACGACCGGCCCCCGGGGCGCGTCCTCCGGATAGCTGGACGCGCACATCCCGCGCGGCACGTCCCAGCCGACGATCCGCCGTGCGAGCTTCTCGACGACGAGCTGGGAGGTGTGCCCGCCGCGGTTCTCCCGGACGTCCACGATCAGCCCCTCCCGCGCCACCTCGACGCGCAGGTCGCGGTGGATCTGGGCCCACCCCGGCGCCTGCATGTCGGGCACGTGCAGATACCCCAGCCGCCCGCCGGACGCCTCGTGCACATAGGCCCGCCGGTCCGCGACCCACGCGTGGTAGCGCAGCGCCTCCTCGTCCGCGACCGGGACGACGACCGCGTGCCGCGGCTCGCCCCCGCCGGACGGCGAGATCGTCAGCTCGACGACCTTGCCCGCCGTCCCGACGAGCAGCGGTCCGGGCCCGGTGACCGGGTCCACCGGCTGTCCGCCGACGGCGACGACCGCGTCGCCGGCCCGCACGGCCACGCCGGGCGCGGCGAGCGGGGAGCGGGCGTCGGGGTCGGAGGTCTCCGAGGGCAGGACGCGGTCGATGCGCCAGGTGCCGTCCTCGTGCCGGGAGACGTCAGCGCCGAGCAGCCCCTGCCGGGCGCCGCCGCCGCGGCCGCCGCCCGGCATGACATAGGCGTGCGAGGTGCCGAGTTCGCCGTGCACCTCCCACAGCAGGTCGACGAGGTCGTCGTGGGTGGCGACCCGGTCGAGGACGGGCCGGTAGCGGTCGAGGACGCCGTCCCAGTCCACGCCGCCCAGGTCGGGCCGCCAGAAGTTGTCCCGCATGATCCGGCCGGTCTCGTCGTACATCTGCCGCCACTCCGCGGCCGGGTCGACGACGCGGCGGATCCGGCTGAGGTCGACGGTGATGTTGCTGTCGCTGTCCTCGTCGCCGGAGGCGCGCCGGTCGCTGGGGACGACCTTGAGCTTGCCGTCGGTCCACAGCAGCAGCCGCTTGCCGTCGCCGCTGACCTCGAAGCCGTCGGCGTCGGCGCACAGGTGTTCGAGGCGCTGCTGGGCGAGGTCGTAGCGTTCCAGCTCGGTGTCGGGATCGGGGTCGTCCGGGGTGGCGCGGGAGGCGCCGAGGACACCGCGCACGGGGTGCCGCAGCCACAGCACGCCGTCCTTCGCCGCGGCCAGCCCGGAGTAGCGGCCGGCCTCGACGGGGAAGGGCACTATCCGGTCGGCGAGGCCCTCCAGGTCGATCCGGGTGGTCGGGGTGCCCTCGCTGTCGGGCGTCTCCTCCTTCTCCGGCGCCTCGAACGGCTTGCCGTGCCGCTGCGGTCCGAAGGGGGACGGCGTCGTCGCCGCGAGGGTGATGAGGTGCGGGCGGGCGCCGGCCACGAAGGAGAGGTCGAAGACGTGCTGGTCGTAGACCGGGTCGAAGGCGCGGGTGGAGAGGAACGCGAGGTGCTTGCCGTCGAGGGTGAACGTGGGCGCGTAGTCGCGGAAGCGCAGCGGGGTCGCCTCGGTGACCGACAGGTCGGTGACGTTGGCCAGCTTGAGCTGGCTGAGCGGGCGCGGCCCGGGGTGCGACCAGGCCAGCCAGGCCGAGTCCGGTGAGAAGACCAGGTCGGACACCTCGCCGTCGGGGCTGCTGTCGACCTCGCGGACCTCGCCGGTCTCCCGCTCGACGAGCAGCAGCCGTCCGTCGTGTGCGGCGACGGCGGCCCGGCTGCCGTCGGGCGCCATGGCGAGTTCCAGGACCCGCCCGAGCCGTCCGGCGGCGAGCCGGCGCGGTGCGGCGGCGGGGGCCGGGCCGGTGGCGGGGGCGAACTCCAGCGCGTCCTCCCCCTCCGCGTCCGTCACCCACACGGCCCACTCCTCGCCCTCCGTGCGGAAGGTGCGCGGCAGCCTGGCCCGGACGCCGGGTTCGGCGGCGAGCGCGCGGGCGGGTCCGGCGCGGTGGGTGACCCAGTGGACGGCGCCGCGCACCTCGACGGCGCTGCCGCGCGCGGTGTGGTCGGGCGCGGCCCCGCCCAGCCAGCGGGCGGCGGTCACCGGGTAGGGGCGGCGGTCGGTGCGCTGGCCGCCGAGCCGGACGTCGAGGCGGCGGGGTTCGGCGCCGTCCAGGTCGTCCAGCAGCCACAGCTCGCCCGCGGACATGTACACGACCCGAGTGCCGTCACCGGCGGCCTGCCGGGCGTAGAAGCCGTCGAGGGGCGTGTGCCGGCGCAGGTCGGAGCCGTCGGCGAGCGACGAGTACAGGGCGCCGGTGCCCTCGTGGTCGGAGAGGAACGCGAGCCGGTCCCCCGCCCACACCGGGTACTCGATGTTGCCGTCCAGCTCCTGGTGCAGCCGGACGAACTCGCCGTCGCCCTCCCGGTCGATCCACAGCTTGCCCGCGGTGCCGCCGCGGTAGCGCTTCCAGTGGGCGGCCTCGCGGCCCATCGGCGCGGACAGCAGCACGGTGTGGAGGCCGTGGGCGACCGTGCCGACGGGCCCGTACGGCAGGGTGGTCGGCGGTCCGCCGTCCAGCGGGACGGCGCGGGCCCAACTGCGGCGCAGGGTCGCCTGGTCGTGGGAGCTGACGGCGAGGACCCGGCCGTCGGGGGTCCAGCCGCGCACCCGGGTCTGCCAACTCCCCCAGTACGTCAGCCGGGTCGACGGGCCGCCGTCGACGGGCGCGATGTGCACTTCGGGTGCGCCGTCCCGGGTGGAGGTCCAGGCGACGGTGGCGCCGTCGGGCGAGATGCGCGGGAGGGAGACCGGCATGTTGTCGGCGCTGACCCGCCAGGCGCGGCCGCCGTCGAGGGGCGCGAGCCACACGTCGTCCTCGGCGGCGAAGGCCACCAACTCGCCGTGCAGGTGCGGGAATCTGAGATACGCAGCAGGCGTCGCGGACTGTGTCACCGGATCACTGTATGCAACGACGACGCCGCTGGTCAGGGGTTTCGATCACTTACCTGCACTATTGCCACCGCCTTGGACGGTTTCGGTGACCGTCACGGTCACGGTGACCGTCGGCCGGCCGCCGGGCTGCGCCGAGCCGGACGGTTTGACGGGCGACGGCGTCGCGGACTTGCAGTCGCCGAGCCCGGTCACCCGGAACACCTGCTTCTTCCCCACGACGGCGGTCAGATCGCCGCGCACACACGCCCCGTCGACCGCCCGGGAGACCGACCCGGTGACGGTGATGTCCCGTCCGTCGCCGGTCTCCCCCTGGCAGTCGACGGAGGCGACGCTGCCCGCCTTGTCCGGGTCCTTGTACTGGGCCGTGCAGGTCAGCCAGCGCACGTCCACGTCCCGCCGCCCGAGTTCGGCCGTCGCCGCCTCGTCGGTGGTGTACGCCACGGACATGCTGCTCAGCCCGCCCGGATCGCAGGCCGCCACGCCACCGGCCAGCACGGCCGTGCCCACGAGAAGCCAAATCCGCCTCAATGCCCCCATGGAGGGCAGCGTGCCACTCGGCGGGGCGGCGCGGAAGCCCGTATGCGGCCACGATCCGGACCGCGTTCACGGTCGGGAGGTCAGGACCAGCGGCCGGTTCTGCCCAGGATGAGCGCGGCGGCGGCCGTACCGGCGGTCGAGGTGCGCAGAACGCTCCGCCCGAGCCGGTACGCCCGCGCGCCCGCCTCCTCGAACAGCGCCAACTCGTCCGGGGACACGCCCCCTTCGGGGCCTACGACGAGCACGATCTCGCCCTCGGCGGGGAGTTGGGCGAGGGCCAGGGGCTCGCTGCGGTAGTCGCGGTCCTCGTGGAGGACGGCGGCGAAGTCGGCCCGCGCCAGAAGTGCCGCCACCTGCTTGCTCGTCGCCGCCTCGGCGACCTCGGGGAAGCGGACCCGGCGGGACTGCTTGCCCGCCTCGCGGGCGGTGGCCCGCCACTTGGCGAGCGCCTTCGCCCCGCGCTCGCCCCGCCACTGCGTGATGCAGCGCGAGGCCGCCCACGGCACGATCGCGTCGACGCCGGTCTCGGTCATCGTCTCGACGGCCAACTCGCCCCGGTCGCCCTTGGGCAGGGCCTGGACGACGGTGATCCGGGGCGCTTCGACGGGCTCCTCGGTCACCTCCGTCAGACGCAGGACCAGCCGGTCCTTGCCCTCGGCGGCGACGACCTCGCCCTGCGCCCAGCGTCCGGCGCCGTCGGTGAGGACGACCTCCTCGCCGGCCCGCAGCCGCTTCA
This sequence comes from Streptomyces sp. NPDC001858, assembly GCF_053594615.1. Lineage (NCBI taxonomy): Bacteria > Bacillati > Actinomycetota > Actinomycetes > Kitasatosporales > Streptomycetaceae > Streptomyces > Streptomyces sp. NPDC001858. The sequence continues at coordinate 84,405 of NZ_JBSFEV010000003.1, read as the reverse complement.
CGGAGACGGCGTGCCGCCCCTCGGGACCGTCCAGCACGAACTCGGCGCGGCCGACGGGCAGTTCGTCGACGACGAAGACGGGCGCGGTCATCGGTCGCCGCCGTCCTCGTCCGCCGCGGCCTCCACGGGCAGCTCGGACAACGCCGCCCGCGCCTCGGCGAGTTCGGACATCAGGACCTCCACCAACTGCCCGGCGGGCAGTTCGCGGGCCAGCCGGTGGCCCTGGCCCGCCCACAGAGCCATGCCCTGCGCGTCGCCCGCCTTGGCGGCCGCCTTGCGCAGCGGCGCGGTGAGGTGGTGGACCTCCGGGTAGGCGGCGGGCGCGTACGGGCCGTGCTCGCGCAGGAAGCGGTTGACCAGGCCGCGGGCCGGGCGTCCGGAGAAGGCGCGGGTCAGCTCGGTGCGCACGAACAGGGGGTTGGTCAGCGCCTGCTTGTGCACGGCGTGCGCGCCGGACTCGGGCGTGGCGAGGAACGCGGTGCCCAGCTGGGCCGCGTGCGCGCCGGCCGCGAGGACCGCGGCGATCTGGCTGCCGCACATCAGGCCGCCCGCGGCGACGATCGGCAGGCCGACGGCCGCCCGGACCTGGGCGACCAGGGAGAGCAGGCCGATGCCCGCGCGGTCGGTCTCCGGGTTGTCCCGGTGGGTGCCCTGGTGGCCGCCGGCCTCCACGCCCTGCACGATCACCGCGTCGGCGCCGGCCCGCTCCACCGCGCGGGCCTCGTCGACGGTGGTCGCGGTGACCAAGGTGAACGTTCCCGCGCCGCGCAGGGAGTCCAGGACCTCGCGGCTCGGGACGCCGAAGTGGAACGACACGACCGGCACCGGGTTGTCGAGCAGCACGGCGAGCTTGGCTTCGTAGCCGTCGTCGCGGCCGCTGTCGGGGTCGCCGAGCTCGGTCTCGTACCAGGCGGCCTCACCGGCCAGCTGATGGGCGTAGACCTCCACGGCGCCCGTCTCCGCATGTTCGGGCTGCGGCAGGAAGAGGTTCACGCCGAAGGGGCGGCCGGTGAGGCTCCGCAGCTGCTTGATCTCCTCGTACAGACCGTCGGCCGTCTTGTACCCGGCGGCGAGGAACCCGAGCCCGCCCGCCTCGGCCACGGCCGCGACGAGCTGCGGGACGGAGACACCGCCCGCCATCGGGGCCTGCACGATCGGATGTGGGAAGAGATCGGTCAGTGCGGAGGACATGACGGCATGTTGTCACGTCCTTTGAACAAGTCCGAATCCGGCCGTCCAGCGGCATAGGCCACCGGCACACGTGCCGGTGGCCCGTACCTTTCGACTGCCCGTTCGACTGCCCTTTCGGTGCCTTTCGGCTGCCTTTCGGGGGTCTTTCGGGTGCCGTTCCGTGGGCTCAGCGCCCGTTGAAGGCGTCCTTCAGCCGCGAGAACAGGCCCTGCTGACCGGGCTGGAACTGACCGGTCGGCCGCTCCTCGCCGCGCAGCTTCGCGAACTCGCGCAGCAGCCGCTCCTGCTCGGGATCGAGCTTGGTCGGCGTCTGCACCTCGACGTGCACGATGAGGTCGCCGCGCCCGCCGCCCCGCAGATGCGTGACGCCCCGGCCGTGCAGCGGGATCGACTGGCCGGACTGGGTGCCGGGCCGGATGTCGACCTCCTCCAGGCCGTCCAGCGTCTCCAGCGGCACCTTGGTGCCGAGCGAGGCCGCCGTCATGGGGAGGGTGACCGTGCAGTGCAGGTCGTCGCCGCGGCGCTGGAACATCGCGTGCGGCAGCTCGTGGATCTCCACGTACAGGTCGCCGGCGGGACCGCCGCCGGGGCCGACCTCGCCCTCGCCCGCCAGCTGGATCCGGGTGCCGTTGTCGACACCGGCCGGGATCTTCACCGTGAGCGTGCGACGGGAGCGGACGCGGCCGTCACCGGCGCACTCCGGGCACGGCGTGGGGACCACGGTTCCGAAGCCCTGGCACTGCGGACACGGCCGCGAGGTCATGACCTGGCCCAGGAAGGACCGCGTCACCTGCGACACCTCACCGCGACCGCGGCACATGTCACACGTCTGGGCGGTCGTGCCCGGCGCCGCGCCCTCACCGCTGCAGGTGGCACAGACGATCGCCGTGTCGACCTGGATGTCCTTCGTCGTGCCGAAGGCGGCCTCCTCGAGGTCGACCTCCAGCCGGATCATCGCGTCCTGGCCGCGCCGGGTGCGCGAGCGCGGCCCGCGCTGCGACGCCGTCCCGAAGAACGCGTCCATGATGTCCGAGAAGTTGCCGAAGCCACCGGCCCCGAAGCCGCCCGCCGCGCCGCCGCCCGCCTGGGACAGCGGGTCGCCGCCGAGGTCGTAGACCTGCTTCTTCTGCGGATCCGACAACACCTCGTAAGCGGCGTTGATCTCCTTGAACCGCTCCTGGGTCTTCGGATCCGGATTGACATCCGGGTGCAGCTCGCGTGCGAGCCGCCGGAAGGCCTTCTTGATCTCTTCCTGCGACGCATCGCGGCGCACGCCGAGAACGGCGTAGTAGTCCGTGGCCACTTACGACTCCGCCAGGATCTGTCCGACGTACCGTGCCACCGCTCGTACCGCTCCCATCGTTCCCGGGTAATCCATGCGGGTCGGTCCGACCACGCCGAGTTTGGCGACTGCCTCGCCGCCCGAACCGTAACCGACCGACACCACCGAAGTGGAGTTGAGTCCCTCATAGGCGTTCTCGTGACCGATGCGTACGGTCATGCCCGAATCGCCCGCCTCGCCAAGGAGCTTGAGGAGCACGACCTGCTCCTCCAAGGCCTCCAGGACGGGCCGGATAGTGAGGGGAAAGTCATGTCCGAAGCGGGTGAGATTGGCGGTTCCGCCGATCATCAACCGCTCCTCGTTCTCCTCGACGAGCGTCTCCAGCAGGGTGGAGAGCACCGTCGCGACCGTGCCGCGGTCCTCCGCCTCGAAGGCTTCCGGCAGGTCCTCGACCAGCTGCGGCACGTCCGCGAAGCGGCGGCCCGCGACCCGGCTGTTGAGCCGCGCGCGTAGATCCGCCAGAGACGTCTCCCCGAAGGGCGCCGGGCAGTCCACGAGCCGCTGCTCGACCCGCCCGGTGTCCGTGATCAGCACGAGCATCAGGCGCGCGGGCGCGAGCGAGAGAAGCTCCACGTGCCGCACGGTCGAGCGGGTCAGCGACGGGTACTGCACGACGGCGACCTGCCGGGTGAGCTGCGCGAGCAGCCGCACGGTGCGGGCCACCACGTCGTCGAGGTCGACGGCGCCGTCGAGGAAGTTCTGGATGGCCCGGCGCTCCGGACCGGTCATCGGCTTGACGCCGGCCAGCTTGTCGACGAACAGCCGGTAGCCCTTGTCCGTGGGGATCCGCCCGGCGCTGGTGTGCGGCTGGGCGATGAACCCCTCGTCCTCCAGGGCGGCCATGTCGTTGCGGACCGTCGCCGGGGACACGCCGAGGTTGTGCCGCTCGGTGAGCGCCTTGGAACCGACCGGTTCCTCGGTGCCGACGTAGTCCTGGACGATGGCGCGCAGCACCTGGAGCCTGCGTTCACTCAGCAACCGCGCACACCTCCAGAAGTCGTCCCCAGTCCCCTGGGCGCCTGCCCTGACACCGCCCCTGGCACTCTTCACTTCCGAGTGCCAGCGTTCCCCGGCCCAGTGTACGGCCGTGGGGTGCACCCGGGGCAAGGTCGGCAGACGGCGATCGGTCGGCGATCGGTCGGGGCGGGGACGATATGAGGCTAGCGTCGCGGTATGACGGTGACTTGGGAAGAGCTCGGGTGGGAGCGGGTCGCGACCGGGGTCGGACGGTGCCGGCTGCCGGGCTGGGACTGCACGGCCGGGCTGGTCGTCGGGGCGGGCGCGGCGCTGATGGTAGACGCGGGGTCGAGCCTCGCGGAGGGGGCCCGGCTGCGGGCGCAGGCCGAGGAGCTGACCGGCGCCCGTGTGACCCATCTCGCGCTCACCCATCCCCACTTCGACCATGTCCTCGGCGCGGCCGCGTTCGCGGGGGCGGAGGTCTTCGGGGCGGTGGGCGTGGACACCGTGTCCGCCGAGGAGCTGCGGGCGGACGCGGTGCGCCACGGCCTCGACGAGACCGCGGCGACGGAGGCCGTGGACACGCTCGTCCGGCCCCGCCACCTGGTCTGCGGCGAGTGGACCCTGGACCTGGGCGACGGCCGCCAGGTGCTGCTGGCGAACGTGGGACCGGGCCACACCGCCCACGACCTGGCGATCCTGGTCCCCGCCGGGCCCGGTTCGCCGGAGGTGGTCTTCTGCGGCGACCTGGTCGAGGAGTCCGGCGAACCGCAGGCGGGCCCGGACGCCGTCCCCTCCCGCTGGCCCGCCGCCCTCGACCGGCTCCTGGACCTCGGCGGCGAGGACGCGCTGTACGTGCCGGGGCACGGGGCGGTGGTGGACGCGGCGTTCGTCCGGGCGCAGCGGGACGCGCTGGCGGCGAGATTCGGCGTGTCGTCCTGATCGCGCCCGGGCTTCTCCTATCGTCATCCGAATGCGCCAGTACTCCGCCGATCTGACCCCGCCGTGGAAGAAGCCCCGGCCCGTCCCCGAGGTCGCGGCGGAGCCCGGCCTGGTGGTGGAGGAGCCGGGGACCGGCTTCTGCGGCGCGGTGATCCGCTGCGAGGCGGGCACGGTGACCTTGGAGGACCGCTTCGGCAAGCACCGCGTGTTCCCGCTGGAGCCCGGCGGCTTCCTGCTGGAGGGCCGCGCCGTCACGCTGGTGAGACCGCCCTCGGCCGGTCCCGTACGGCCCACCCGCACCGCCTCCGGTTCGGTCGCCGTCCCCGGCGCACGCGCGCGGGTCGCCCGCGCCGGCCGCATCTACGTCGAGGGCCGGCACGACGCCGAGCTGGTCGAAAAGGTCTGGGGCGACGACCTGCGCGTGGAGGGCGTGGTCGTGGAGTACCTGGAGGGCGTGGACGACCTCCCGAAGATCGTCGCCGACTTCGCGCCGGGCCCGGACGCGCGGCTGGGCATCCTGGTGGACCATCTCGTCCCCGGCACGAAGGAATGGCGCATCGCCCGGTCGGTCACCAGCGAACACGCCCTGGTCGTGGGCCACCCGTACATCGACGTCTGGGAGGCGGTGAAGCCGTCGTCCGTCGGCATCGAGGCCTGGCCAAGCGTCCCCCACGGCCAGGACTGGAAGACAGGCGTCTGCCGCGCGCTGGGCTGGCCGCCGGAGAACACGGGCGCGGTATGGCAGGCGATCCTGGCCCGGGTGAGCTCCTACCGGGACCTGGAACCGGAACTGCTGGGAAGGGTGGAAGAACTGATCGACCACGTGACTGCTACTAGCCCGTCCGGCGTTTGAGGACGAGGCCGTCCAGGCCGAAGCGGGGGTCTGGGGGCGCAGCCCCCAGGGACGGGACGGGAAGGGGCGGCGGGGGCGAAAACCCCTCAGTCCACCAGATCCCGCACGACCGCATCAGCCAGCAACCGCCCGCGCAGCGTCAGCACGGCCCGCCCCTCGTCATACGGCCCCTGCTCCAGCAGCCCGTCCCGCAAGGCCCGCCCGGCAGCCGCAAGCCCCGCCGGACGCAGCAGCTCCAGCGGAACCCCCTCCCGCAGCCGCAGCTCCAGCAGCACCCGCTCCACCCGCCGGTCCTCCTCCGACAGCAGCTCACGCCCCGCGCCCGGCGAGCGCCCAGCGGCCAGCGCCGCCGCATACGCCCCCGGATGCTTGACGTTCCACCAGCGCACCCCGCCGACGTGGGAGTGGGCGCCCGGCCCCGCGCCCCACCAGTCGGCGCCGCGCCAGTACAGCTCGTTGTGCAGACAGCGCCCGGCGGCGGAGGTCGCCCAGTTGGAGACCTCGTACCAGTCGAAGCCAGCCGCGGACATCACCTCGTCCGCGATCAGATACCGGTCGGCGTGGACGTCGTCGTCGGTCATCGGCACCTCGCCGCGCCGGATCCGGCGGGCCAGCTGCGTGCCCTCCTCGACGATGAGCGCGTAGGCCGAGACATGGTCCGGGCCGGCGCCCAGCGCCGCGTCCAGCGAGGCCCGCCAGTCGTCGTCCGACTCCCCGGGCGTGCCGTAGATCAGGTCCAGGTTGACGTGCTCGAATCCGGCCGCGCGGGCCTCCGCCACGCAACGCTCGGGGCGGCCCGGCGTATGGGTCCGGTCCAGCACGCGCAGCACATGCTGCTTCGCGCTCTGCATGCCGAAGGAGATCCGGTTGAAGCCGCCCCGGCGAAGGGTGGCGAGATAGGCGGGGTCGACGGACTCCGGGTTGGCCTCCGTCGTCACCTCCGCGTCCGCCGCGAGCCCGAACTCGTCGCGGATCGCGCCCAGCATCCGGACGAGGTCGGACGCGGGCAGCAGGGTCGGCGTGCCGCCGCCGACGAAGACCGTGCGGACCTCGCGAGGGTCGTCGCCGAGGACCTTGCGGGCCAGCCGGATCTCGTCGATCAGGGTGTCGGCGTAGTTCTCGCGGGAGGCGAGGACCCCGCCCGTGCCGCGCAGCTCGGTGGCGGTGTACGTGTTGAAGTCGCAGTAGCCGCAGCGGGTCGCGCAGTACGGGACGTGCAGATAGAACCCGAGGGGGCGGTCGGCGGCGCCGGCGAGCGCGTGCGCGGGCAGTGCACCGTCGGTGGGGACGGGCTCACCGTCGGGGAGTGCGGAAGGCATGGGGTCCATTGTCCCGCACACCCGCACCGCCCCGTTTCGTGCGCCGCCTCAGCCGAGTCGTGTGCCGCCTCAGCCGAGCAGCTCCGCCCCCAGCGGCCGTCCCGGACGCGCTCCCGGCAGGACGTACGCCACCGCCGAGCCCCGGGCCTCGCTGAACCTGCTCAGCTCGTCCCGTGCGGCCATCCGCCGCTGCACCCGGGTGAACAGTGCCGGGTCCCGCATGAAGGCGAGGAACAGCAGGCCCTGGTCGGTGGGGCCGTCGGCGTAGGAGTAGCCGCGGCGCAGCATCCGCGCGCCGGCGTCGAGTCCGGGGTCGGCGGCGCGGACGTGGGAGTGCGGCGCGGCGACGCCCCGGCCGCCGTCCACACCGTCCCCGCCCTCCGCGCCGTCGTCGCCGTCCGCGCCGTCCAGCGGGCCGCCGGTCTCGCGGCGACGGCCGATGATCTCTTCCTGGCGGTGCACGGAGAGCCGCGCGAAGTCCTCGACGCGCAGGTGGACGCGCCGGACGACGAGGTAGGTGGCGTCGTCCGTCCAGACCCAGCGTTCGCACTCCTCGGGGGTCGGGTTGGCGCTGCCGTTCTTGAAGCCGAGCAGGTCGCGAGGGGTGCCGCCGCCGTCGGGGGACGGCGGCAGGAAGCCGGCCTGCCGCCAGCGCGGGCGCAGGGCGTCCCCGGCCAGCCGGGTCAGGGTGGCGGCGGCCGCCTCGCCGGCGTCGGCGCTGTCGGCGCACAGCTGTACGAGCACGTCGCCGCCGCAGCGGGCGGGGTCGAGACGCTCGCCGGGGAAGGGCGGCAGCTCGCGCAGGGCGGCGGGGGCGGGGACGCCGAGCCGGGCGGGCAGCCGGGGGCCGATGCCGACGGTGGCGGTGAGACCGGCCTCGGCGGACCCGCGTTCCGCCACCGTGCGGGTCCACGCGCCGAGCACCTCCTTCAGCGCGCGCACGCCCGGCGCGCCGCGCAGTTCGGGATCGAGGTCGTACGCCAACAGCAGCGCGGTGGCCTGCTGCGGGGTCGTGACGCCGGCCTGGCGCACGCCGTGGCGGGCGGGCCCGGGGGCGCCCTGCGGCGGCTCGGCGGCGCGGGTGCAGGCGGTCACCGTCAGCCCGATTCCCGCGCCGGCGATCAGGACGCGTCGGCGGGTGGGCGTATCGAGTACGACATTCTTCGCCATCGGCACGAACGGGACGATACATCCGCCGGTGCGACCGCCCCGTCTCCCCCGCCCGGGCCGGCCCGGCGCGCTCTCAGTCCGCTTGCAGCACCAGCAGTGCCAGGTCGTCCTCGGGCGGCTGCTCGCCGAACTCGTGCACGAGCCGCCGGATCCGCTCCGCGATCAGCTCCGCGTCGAGCCCGGCGCATCCGGCGAGCGCAGTCGCCAGGCCGTCGCCGTCGTCGAACTGCCGGGAGCCCGACCGCCGTTCGGTGACTCCGTCGGTGACGCACAGCAGGCTGTCGCCGGTCCGCAGCTCCAGGCTGTCGCTGGTGTACGTGACGTCCTCGATGACCCCGAGGAGGGTCTGCGGGCGCCCGGCCGTGGCGACCGAGCCGTCCGGTGCGAGCAGCAGCGGCAGCGGGTGTCCGGCGGAGGCGAGGGTGCAGCGGACGCCTCCCTCGAAGGGGACCAGTTCGCCGTAGAGGAGGGAGAGGAAGCGGGTCTGCGGGCCCTCGCCCGGTCCGGCGGGGCCGACGAAGGCGCGGGCGGCCGCGTCGGCGGCCTCGGTCGCGTCGTCGAGGAGGAGCTGGTTGAGGCGGTCCAGGACGTCGGCGACGCGGTAGCCCTCGCGGGCCAGCAGCCGCAGCCAGGGCCGGGCGAGGCCGATGACGACGGCCGCCTCCGGGCCCTTGCCCTGGACGTCGCCGACCGCGAAGCACCAGCGGCCGTCGCCCGCCGGGAACAGGTCGTAGAAGTCGCCGCTGGGTCCGCCCTGCTCGCGCGGCTCGTAGACGAGGGCGCTGTGCACGCCGGGGATCTCGGCGACCGCGCCGGGCAGCAGTCCGCGCTGCAGGACGGCGCTGATGGTGGCCTGGCGGGCGTACTGCCGGGCAGCGCCGATCGCGAGCGCGACCCGGCGGCCGAGGTCCTCGACGAGCCCGGTGACCTCGTCGGGGAAGGCGGACAGTCCGGCCCGGCCGATGACCAGGGTGCCCAGCGGGCGGCCGCCGGCGATCAGCCGGTAGGCGAGCGACGCGCCGCGCGGGCCGAGGACCGTGCCGGGCCAGGGGAAGGGCTCGGGTCCGGACTGCGGGCCGCCGTCGGGCGGGCACGGCGGGTCCTTCTCCAGGGCCCGGCGCAGCTCCTCGATGAGATGCTCGCCGCCGTGCCAGACCCGGGCCAGCCGCGGTCCGGGACCGCCGGCCCAGTCACCGCGTCCGCCGACCTCGTCCTCCAGCCACACCGCGCACCAGTCGGCGAGCCGCGGCACGAGAAGCTGGCCGGTGAGCGCGGCCACCAGGTCCTCGTCGAGCTGTCCGGCAAGCAGGTCGGAGGCCTCGGCGAGGAAGGAGAGGGCGCCGCGGTTGAGCCAGTCCGGGTCGCCGCGCCCGACGGGCTGCGGCACGGGGGCGAGGGCTTCGAGGAGACCGGGGGCGGGCGCGGGGGCGGGGCCGTCGGCCGGATCGAGGTCGTAGGGCTCGGCGCTGGGCGTCAGCCGCGCCCACACCGTCTTCGTCCCTCTGCGGTAGGTCACTCCCCAGGCCTCGGCGAGCGCGGCGACCAGACGCAGACCGCGGCCGTACTCCGGCAGCTCGTACGAGGGTGTCCCGGGCGGCTGTTCGGGCGCGCCGTCGCGGGGGGCGCGGGAGGGGTGGTGGTCGGAGACCTCGACGACGACCGCGAGGCAGCCGTCGGGGTGCCCGGGCTCGTCCTCCAGCCGGCACACCAGCTCGACGTCGGTGCCGGCGTGCACGACCGCGTTCGTGACGAGCTCGCTGACGACGAGTACCGCGTCCTGCGCGCACCGCTCGCCGAGTTCTCCGGGCCCGGGGATGCCGGGGCCGGCCCACTCGGTGAGCGCGGCGCGGAGCAGGTCGCGGGCGGCGCCGGGGGCGAGGGGGCCGCCGGTCAGGGTCGCTCGGGTGTGCGGGAGCCCACCCGAGTGCGCGGGCGCGCCCTTGGCACGGGAGACGGTCTCCCGTTGGGTCGGAATGGCCCCCATGCGCAGCTCCCCGGACGGTTTCGGATGCCCTCAGGGTGACAGACCGATCCCGGCCATGAGCGCTGGGTTACCGAAGTGGGCCGTCATGAGCGAGAAGCGTGCTGCGCGGCTGCACTCCCGTGTACGCACGTGCCCGATGACGCACGGTTGAGGGGCGGAATCCGAGCATTCGGACTCCGCCCCCGCCCCGCGCACTGGCCTAATACGGGTGGTGCGTCACGCCTCGCGCGCTCCGGCGTACATCTCGTCGATGAGGTGCTTGTACTCCCGCTCCACGACGGGCCGCTTCACCTTCAGGCTCGGCGTGATCTCGCCGTGCTCGATGTCGAGGTCCCGGGGCAGCAGCCGGAACTTCTTGACGGTCTGCCAGCGCTGCAGGCCCTCGTTGAGCTGCTTGACGTAGCCGTCGATGAGCTCGACCGTCGCGGGCGCGGCGACGATGTCCGCGTAGGACTTTCCGGCCAGTCCGTTCTCCTTCGCCCAGTCCGTGAGCGAGATCTCGTCGAGGGCGATGAGCGCCGTGCAGAAGTTCCGGTCGGCGCCGTGCACGAGGATGTTGGAGACGTACGGGCAGACCGCCTTGAACTGTCCCTCGACCTCGGCGGGCGCGATGTACTTGCCGCCGGAGGTTTTGATCAGGTCCTTCTTGCGGTCGGTGATGCGCAGATAGCCGTCGGGCGAGAGCTCGCCGATGTCGCCGGTGTGGAACCAGCCGTCGGCCTCCAGCACCTCGGCGGTCTTCTCGGGGAGCCCGTGGTAGCCCTCCATGATGCCGGGGCCGCGCAGCAGGATCTCGCCGTCCTCGGCGATGCGCACCTCGGTGCCGGGCAGCGGCTTGCCGACCGTGCCGATGCGGTAGGCCTCGCCGGGGTTCACGAAGGAGGCCGCGGAGGACTCCGTCAGGCCGTAGCCCTCGAGGATGTGGATGCCCGCGCCGGCGAAGAAGTAGCCGATCTCGGGCGCGAGGGCCGCCGAGCCGGACACGCAGGCGCGCAGGTTCCCGCCGAAGGCCTCGCGGATCTTGGCGTAGACGAGCGCGTCGGCGACCTTGTGCTTGGCGCCGAGCCCGAACGGGACGGCCGAGGTGCCGGTGCGGCGGAAGTTGTCCTGTGCGGCCCTGGCGTACTCGCGGGAGACCCCGGCGGCCCACTGGAAGATCTTGTACTTGGCCCCGCCGGCCGCGCGGGCCTTGGCGGCGACCCCGTTGTAGACCTTCTCGAAGATGCGCGGCACGGCCGCCATGTACGTCGGCCGGACGACCGGCAGATTCTCGATGATCTTGTCGACGCGGCCGTCGACGGCGGTGACGTGCCCGACCTCGATCTGGCCGGAGGTGAGCACCTTGCCGAAGACGTGCGCGAGCGGCAGCCACAGGTACTGCACGTCCTCGGGGCCGACCAGCCCGGTGGCGGCGATCGCCTTCGCCATGTACGACCAGTTGTCGTGCGGCAGGCGCACGCCCTTGGGGCGGCCGGTGGTGCCGGAGGTGTAGATGAGGGTGGCGAGCTGGTCGGAGGTGATCGCGGCGACCCGCTCCTTGATCAGCCCGGGCTCCTGCGCCAGCCGGGCCGCGCCGCGCTTCTCCAGCTCGTCGAGGGTGAGGATCCAGTCCTCGCCGGACTCGACGCCCGCCGGGTCGATGACGACGACATGGGTGAGGGCGGGCAGTTCGGCGCGCTTCTCGACCGCCTTGGCGAGCTGGGCCGCGTCCTCGGCGATCAGCACCCTGCTCTCGGAGTCCGAGAGGATGTACGCCGATTCGTCGGCGTTGGTCGACGGGTAGACGGTGGTCGTGGCGGCCCCGGCGCACATGATGCCGAGGTCGGCCAGGATCCACTCGTACCGGGTGGAGGAGGCGAGCGCGACGCGCTGCTCGGGCTGCACGCCGAGTTCGATGAGGCCGGCCGCCATCGCGTAGACCCGCTCGGCGGCCTGCGCCCAGCTCAGCGACTTCCATTCGTCGGGACCCGCGCCGGACGCGGCCGGCACCGGGTACCGGTACGCCTCCACGTCGGGCGTGGCCGCCACCCGCTCCAGGAAGAGGCCCGCGACCGACGGCGGACGGTTCTCGATCAGTGTCTGTGTGTCGCTCACGACATCCTCCGGGGCCCGCGGCGTTGCTGGCTCAATGCGGCTGGTGGCTGGCTGCTGTTGTTTAACTCACGAGTAACTATTGAGCAGGCATCAGAGTAAGCGGCGACTGGCCAGCGCGTAAGGGGCTCCGGGTGATCGATTTCCACCAGGACGGAGCACAGTGCGCCCGCAGGACTCAGCGCGGGACACCCCGGGACGGCATCGGGGATGCTTCGGGTGACACCCCGCAGGACACGGCGGAGCCCGCCACGCTCTCGCGCGGCGGGCTCCGGAGGATCGGTGCAAGGACCGGCGTACCGGGCGGCTACTTCTTGCCCTTGCCGGATCCCGCGTTGTCGTCGCTGCTCAGGACGGCGATGAAGGCCTCCTGCGGAACCTCCACGGAACCGACCATCTTCATCCGCTTCTTGCCTTCCTTCTGCTTCTCCAGCAGCTTGCGCTTCCGGGAGATGTCACCGCCGTAGCACTTGGCGAGGACGTCCTTGCGGATCGCGCGGATCGTCTCGCGGGCGATGACCCGGGAGCCGACGGCCGCCTGGATGGGCACCTCGAAGGCCTGCCGCGGGATCAGCTCGCGCAGCTTGGCGACGAGCCGCACCCCGTACGCGTACGCGGCGTCCTTGTGGGTGACGGCGGAGAACGCGTCGACCTTGTCGCCGTGCAGCAGGATGTCGACCTTGACCAGGCTGGAGGCCTGCTCGCCGGTGGGCTCGTAGTCGAGCGAGGCGTAGCCGCGGGTCTTGGACTTCAGCTGGTCGAAGAAGTCGAAGACGATCTCCGCGAGCGGGAGCGTGTAGCGGATCTCGACCCGGTCCTCGGACAGGTAGTCCATGCCGAGCAGGGTGCCGCGCCGGGTCTGGCACAGCTCCATGATCGAGCCGATGAACTCGGAGGGCGCGAGGATCGTGGCGCGTACGACGGGCTCGTACACGTCGTCGATCTTCCCCTCGGGGAACTCGCTCGGGTTGGTGACCGTGTGCTCGGTGCGGTCCTCCATGACGACGCGGTAGACCACGTTGGGCGCGGTGGCGATCAGATCGAGCCCGAACTCGCGCTCCAGCCGCTCACGGATCACGTCGAGGTGCAGGAGCCCGAGGAAACCGACGCGGAAACCGAAGCCCAGTGCCGCCGAGGTCTCCGGCTCGTACACCAGCGCGGCGTCGTTGAGCTGGAGCTTGTCGAGGGCGTCGCGCAGCTCGGGGTAGTCGGAGCCGTCCAGCGGATACAGGCCCGAGAAGACCATCGGCTTCGGGTCCTTGTAGCCGCCGAGCGCCTCGGTGGCCCCCTTGTGCAGGGTGGTGATCGTGTCACCGACCTTGGACTGCCGGACGTCCTTCACACCGGTGATCAGATAGCCGACCTCGCCGACGCCGAGCCCGTCGGCCGACTTCATCTCCGGGGACGAGACGCCGATCTCCAGCAGCTCGTGCGTGGCGCCCGTGGACATCATCCGGATCCGCTCACGCTTGTTGAGCTGCCCGTCGATGACACGTACGTACGTCACGACACCGCGATAGGAGTCGTACACCGAGTCGAAGATCATGGCGCGCGCCGGAGCGTCCTGGACGCCGACCGGTGCGGGGACCTCGGCGACGACCTTGTCCAGCAGCGCCTCGACACCCAGACCCGTCTTGGCGGAGACCTTGAGGACGTCCTCGGGGTCGCAGCCGATGAGGTTGGCGAGCTCCTCGGAGAACTTCTCGGGCTGCGCGGCCGGCAGGTCGATCTTGTTCAGCACCGGGATGATCTTGAGGTCGTTCTCCATCGCCAGGTAGAGGTTGGCGAGGGTCTGGGCCTCGATGCCCTGAGCGGCGTCGACGAGGAGGACGGTTCCCTCGCAGGCCGCGAGCGACCGCGAGACCTCGTAGGTGAAGTCGACGTGCCCCGGGGTGTCGATCATGTTGAGGATGTGCGTGTTGCCCGGATCCTGAGTCGGGGCCCAGGGCAGCCGCACGGCCTGGGACTTGATCGTGATGCCGCGCTCGCGCTCGATGTCCATACGGTCGAGGTACTGAGCGCGCATCTGCCGCTGGTCGACCACGCCGGTCAGCTGGAGCATGCGGTCGGCGAGCGTGGACTTGCCGTGGTCGATGTGCGCGATGATGCAGAAATTGCGGATCAGAGCCGGGGCGGTACGGCTCGGCTCGGGCACATTCTTAGGGGTCGCGGGCACGCAGGGTCCTGATTCTTGAGGTATCCGCAGGGTCAGCGGCTCGGGTCGGATCGATACGTAGGCTCCATGGTCCCACGGGCGGCGACCGGGGACCGGTTTGGGCCGTTCTCGCGTCCACTGGTAGCGTGGGCAGCTGTGTCTCATGCCCTCTCAGCGCGGGGCACATTCGAAACCAGGAAAAAGAAGAGGCTTACTTCGTGGCGAACATCAAGTCCCAGATCAAGCGGATCAAGACCAACGAGAAGGCTCGGCTGCGCAACAAGGCCGTCAAGTCCTCCCTGAAGACCGCGGTCCGCAAGGCCCGCGAGGCCGCTGCCGCGGGTGACGTCGAGAAGGCCACCGAGTACCAGCGCGCTGCCGCGCGTCAGCTCGACAAGGCCGTCTCGAAGGGCGTCATCCACAAGAACCAGGCCGCCAACAAGAAGTCGGCGCTTGCTTCCAAGGTCGAGGCCCTCAAGGGCTGAACCCTTCTCTGATCTGAACCTTTGATCGCCGGAAGGACTCGGGCGGGCCCTCTCTCATCCGCCCCCGACCGGCACCCACGGGTCCGCGCACGGCCTGCGTTCGCCACGCGGGCGTGGATCCAACAGCTTGATCGGCTCGACCCGAGGCCCCGGCGGCCCGCCCTTCCCCAGGACGGCAGCCGGGGCCTTCGGCATGCTCACCGCGCTCACGACCAGATGTCGTCGTCCTACGACGTTGTCCTACGACGTTGTCCTACGACCAGAATTCGTTGCTCTTGTCGATGCTCTCGAGGCACTCGTCGAGGTCGGTGACCTTGTCGCCGACGATCCGGAAGACGATGCAGGCGTTCTCGTCGATGTGCTTGCCGTTGCGGTCGGCGGTGAAGCGGTGCATGGCGACGGCGTGTCCACGGCCGTCGACCATGACGTTCTTCATCTCGACCCGCATCGAGCCGCCCGTCTCCGAGAAGAGCCGACCGTACATGTCGATGATCGCGTCGGTGCCCTTGAAGTCCCCCGCGAGGGGGTGCGAGCCGGGCACATGGTGGGTGCAGTCCCCGGTCATCATGCCTCTGAGGGCGTCCATGTCACCCCGAGTGAAGGCCTCGTAACCCTTGCGGACGAGCATCGCGTGCGGGTGTTCAGCCATGACGATCGCCACCTTTCCCAGTCCGGCGACAGAAGGCTGATACGGACTGATACGAACGATTCTCCTCCCCCGTGCGCCTACCGTCCCCCGGAGCGGGCCGCCCGCGCGATCGTCACCACGGCCTTCTCCAAGGCGTACTCGGGATCGTCACCGCCGCCCTTCACACCCGCGTCGGCCTCGGCCACCGCCCGCAGCGCGACGGCCACCCCGTCAGGTGTCCACCCCCGCATCTGCTGTCTGACCCGGTCGATCTTCCAGGGGGGCATGCCGAGCTCTCTGGCGAGGTCGGCGGGCCGGCCGCCGCGCGCGGAGGACAGCTTGCCGATGGCCCGCACGCCCTGGGCGAGCGCGCTGGTGATCAGCACGGGCGCGACGCCGGTGGCCAGCGACCAGCGCAGCGCCTCCAGCGCCTCCGCCGCCCGCCCCTCCACCGCCCGGTCGGCGACGGTGAAGCTCGACGCCTCGGCCCGCCCGGTGTAGTACCGCCCGACGACCGCCTCGTCGATGGTCCCCTCGACATCCGCGACCAGCTGGGACACGGCCGACGCCAGCTCCCGCAGATCGCTGCCGATGGCGTCGACCAGCGCCTGGCACGCCTCGGGCGTGGCCGACCGGCCGGTCACCCGGAACTCCTGTCTGACGAAGGCCAGCCGGTCCGCCGGCTTCGTCATCTTCGGGCAGGCCACCTCCCGCGCCCCCGCCTTGCGCGCGGCGTCCAGCAGCCCCTTGCCCTTGACCCCGCCGGCGTGCAGCAGCACCAGCGTAATCTCCTCGGCGGGAGCCCCGAGGTACGCCTTGACGTCCTTGATCGTGTCGGCGGACAGGTCATGCGCGTTGCGTACGACCACGACCTTGCGCTCCGCGAAGAGCGACGGACTGGTCAGCTCGGCGAGCGTGCCGGGCTGCAGCTGGTCCGAGGTCAGGTCACGTACGTCCGTGTCGGCGTCGGAGGCCTTGGCGGCGGCCACCACCTCCTGCACGGCACGGTCGAGCAGGAGGTCCTCCTGGCCCACGGCAAGCGTCACCGGGGCGAGAGGGTCGTCATGTGCAGTCTTCCTGGCCATCCCCAAAAGCATCCCACGAGCCACTGACAACGCGGCCGAGTTCCGGCGTGCCCGGCGGCGGCGGGCGTGCACGGCCGCGGCCGAGGCGAGCGGTAGCGTCCGGCGTGTACGGCCCACGCCGAGGTGAGCGGTAGCGGCCGGCGTGTACGGCCGACGCCGAGGTGAGCGGTAGCGGCCGGCGTGCACGGCCCACGCCGAGGTGGGCGGCGGCCGGCGTGTACGGGCGCGGCCGAGTTGTGCGGCGGCGGCCAACCTGTGCGGCCCACGCCGACGTGCACGGCAGCGGCCGGCGTGCACGGCCGACGCCGAGGTGGGCGGCGGCCGGCGTGTACGGGCGCGGCCGAGTTGTGCGGCGGCGGCCAACCTGTGCGGCCCACGCCGGCGTGCACGGCAGCGGCCGGCGTGCACGTCCGACGCCGAGGTGGGCGGCGGCCGGCGTGCGCGGGCGCGGCCGAGGTGGGTGGTAGCGGCTGGTGTGTGCACGGGCGCGGTCGACGTGCACGGAAGCAGCCGGCGTGTACGGCCGACGCCTAGGTGTGCGGTAGCGGCCGGCGTGTACGGGCGCGGCCGAGGTGTGCGGCGGCAGCCAACCTGTGCAGCCCATGCCGGAGCGTGCACGGGCGCGGTCGACGTGTGCGGCCGCGGGCGACGCGTACGGGCGCGGTCGGTCGGTGCGGCGGCGGTCGGCCGGTGCGGCTGCTGGCGTGGCTCGGCCGGGGCCGGCTACGGCTCCTCGCGCCAGCCTTCCCACTCCGCCGCGAACTCGTCGAGCGCCGCCGCGTCGAGCCGCTCCTCCTCGTCCCCGACCAGGACAAGCCACTGCGCGTCCTCCGCGTCGTCCTCCCCGGCCAGGGCGTCCCGGACGATCCTGGGCTCCTCGCCCACCCCGAACCGCTCCCCGAGCGCCTGGGCCGTTTCCTCGGCGGCCTCACGATCGGGCAGCACCAGCACATGTCTCACATCGCTCACGGCCCCATTTTCCGCCACGCGGGACGGCAGCCGTACCGCAACGGTCGTGCTATCGGCGCGGTCGTGCTGCGCGTCCCGATCGGGGGCTTCGCTAAGCCGGCCTCTCCGCCGCCGCCCGTACCGTCGGCACCCGCTCCAACTCGATCCCGAACCGCTCCCGATACACCGCCAACACCGCGTCGTCGCCCGTCAGTTCACTCTCCTCACTCACTCCGTCCGCGGACGTCGCCTTGAACCGGCGTCCGCTGAGCGTGATCCTCCCGCCGTCCTCCGTGACCCGTGAGCAGATCAGCGACTTCGTGAAGTGCGACTCCGGCGAGGTGCTGTGCCACCAGGCTCCCGCCACGAAGTCCCCCAACACCCTGGGCCGCAGCTCCAGTCGGTACACCCGCACCCCGTCGCGCACGACGTCCACGTCCCGCGCCCGAGCCGCACCGGTACCGCCCCTGGCCGGATCCGGACCATCCTCATCCGCCTCGACGATCCGGAACACCCCGCCGGGATCCCCTTGTTCGTCACGGCTCCCCCACCGGAGCGGGTAGTGGCTGTGCGCCCCGAACCCGACGTCGGCCAGCCACTCGCCCGCGTCCGCCGTCCCCACCAGCAGCGCGAGATGGTCGTACGGAATCCCGAGCCGCCCCTCCTCCCCGTGCACGCGCGCCGCCAGCAGCGTGACCTCGAACCCCAGCGCCGCGAGCAGCGCGCCGAACGCCCCGTTCAGCTCGTAACAGAAACCTCCCCGCCGCGCCCCGACGACCTTCTCGACCAGCCGACTCTCCTCCAGCACGATCTCCTCCCCGAGATGAACCGACAGGTTCTCGAAGGGCACCGTCCGCAAATGCCGCAGCTGCAACTCACGCAGCAGCCTCCCGGTGGCGGTGGGCCGCTCCGGGGGCTCGACGCCGATGCGGCGCAGATACGCATCGACCAGTCGGGCGTCGAGCCGAGCGTCGGAGGGCTGGGGCGGTTCGTCCTTGGCCTGTGCGGGATTCATGCCCTCAGTCTCGCGCCACCCCCAGTTCCCCGCCCGTGCCCGCGACGACCGCCACCGCGCCGTCCCGATCCGTCCGCAGCACCTCCGCGCCTCCCGCACGCAGCGCCGCGACCGTGCGGGGCGCGGGATGCCCGTACGGGTTGTCCGCGCCGCAGGAGATCAGCGCCAGCCGTGGTGCGACCTCGCGTATGAGGTCCGGATCCTGGTAGGCCGAGCCGTGATGCGCCACCTTGAGGACGTCCACTCCCCGCACCAGCCCGGCCGCCGGAGACCGCGCCAGTGCCTGTTGCGCCGGGGGTTCGAGGTCTCCGAGCAGCAGCATCCGCAGCCCGGCCGACCGCACGAGCAGTGTCACGCTCGCGTCGTTCGGACCGTCCGGTTCCGGCACCGGGTCCGGTGGCGGCCACAGCACCTCCCAGTCGAGCGCCCCGATCCGCCGCCGCTCCCCGGCCACGGCCCGCACCATCGGAACCCCCCGCGCCGCCGCCTCCTTCCGTACGAAGTCCACCTGGTCGACGGGCTCCTCGAACCCCGTCGTCTGGATCTCGCCCACCGCCCGGCCCCGCAGCACCCCCGGCAGCCCGGCGACGTGGTCAGCGTGGAAGTGGGTCAACACGACGAGCGGCACCCGGGTGATGCCGAGCGAGCGCAGGCACCGATCGACCAGCCTCGGATCCGGCCCGGCGTCCACCACGACCCCGGCGCCGGCACCCGCCGCGAGGACGGTCGCGTCCCCCTGTCCCACGTCGCACATGGCCAGCCGCCAGCCCGGCGGGGGCCAGCCCGTGAGCACTCTGGTCAGCGGCGGCGGCTGTATCACCACGAGCAGGAGCAGCACCCCACAGAGCCCGCACAGCCACGGGTGCCCCAACAGCCGCCGCCCGAGCAGCACCACCCCTCCCGTGACGAGCGCGAGCGACAGCGCTCCGCCCCAACTCCCCGGCCAGTCCACTCCCCCGCCGGGCAGCGCCGCCCCGGCCCGTGCCACCCCCGCGATCCACCCGGCCGGCCAACTCGCGCACCATGCCAGTGCCTTGGCCACCGGCATCGCCACGGGCGCCGTCGCCAGCACCGCGAAGCCCAGCACCGTCGCCGGCGCGACCGCGAACTCCACGAGGAGGTTGCAGGGCACCGCCACCAGACTGACCCGCGCCGACAGCACGGCGACCACCGGCGCACACAGCGCCTGCGCGGCTCCCGCGGCCGCCAACGCCTCCGCGAGCCGGGGCGGCACCCGGCGCCGTCGCAGCGCGGCACTCCATCGCGGCGCCACCGTCAGCAGGGCTCCGGTGGCCAGGACGGACAGCAGGAACCCGTAACTCCGGGCCAGCCACGGGTCGTACAGCACCAGCAGCAGTACCGCCGTCGCCAGTGCCGGGATGAGCGATCTGCGGCGGCCGGTCGCGAGGGCGAGCAGCACGATCGCCCCGCAGGCCGCGGCGCGCAGCACGCTGGGGTCCGGCCGGCACACGACCACGAATCCGAGGGTGAGCGCTCCGCCGAGCAGCGCGGTCGTCCGGAGCGGGACGCCGAGCCGGGGCGCCAGCCCGCGCCGCTCCACCTGCTGGGCCAGCCCGGGCGGTCCGAGGAGAAGGGCGAGGATGATCGTGAGGTTGCTCCCGGAGACGGCGAGGGTGTGTGCCAGATCCGTCTCCTTGAAGGCCTCGTCCAGTTCGGGAGTGATCCGCGAGGTGTCCCCGACGACCAGCCCGGGCAGCAGCGCCCTCGCGTCCGCCGGCAGTCCCTCGGTGGCCGCCCGCAGTCCCGCGCGCAGCCGCCCCGCCAACCGCTGCGCGGCCGACGGTTCCCCCACCACCGACGGCACCGCACGATCCCGTACCCGCAGCACAGCCGCGATCCGGTCCCCTCGGGCCAGCGCGGGCGCCAACCCCCCGCTCACCCGCACCCGAGTGGACGGCAACAACCCGAGCCACGACGCCCTGGCCGTCACCCCGCGTCCGCGTGCGCCTGGGCGTGCGTCTGCGCCCGATCCGACGTCCACGATCATCAGCACCGGGGCCCGCGTCACCACCGCTGCCGCCCCGGCCGCACCCTCGACGCGGCGCACCTCGCCCTCGACCAGGACGGAGTCCGGCGTCACATGGTCCCCTCTGACTCTGGGCCGGGTCAGCCGGGGATCGGAGGTGATCTCGACCTCGGCGGTGACGGTCGCGTACTCCCGTGCCAGCGCCGGCACCGGCCCCCGGCGCAGATCGGCCCCGTGCAGCCCGGCCGACGCGGCAGCCGCGCCCACGCAGAGCAACGAAGCGGCGACGGTGACCCGGGGCCAGGCGATCCGCCCGCCGGGAGCTGGGCCTGCGCACCGCGCCCGCCGCCGCCTCACGATCAGCAGGGCACCGGCGGTCACCAGGCAGACGACCACGATGCCGCCCACCAGCCCCGGCGACGCGTCCAGCGTCAGCGCGGCCGTCGCCCAGGCCGCGAGCGCGGGCGGCACGAGCCGTAGATCCAGCGGCTCTTCCTGGCGCGGGTTGGCGTCGCCCAACCGCTTACCGGATTCCGCGTGCACGGCTCGGCGAGCGCGGGAGCCGAGCCCGCCCGGGACGCCGTCGCCGTCGGCACCGCTCCCGGCCCCGGTGCCAGGGTCTCCGCCTCCAGGAACGACGTGCCCAGCCTCTTCACGCCTCATGGCCGCACGAGATTCCGCAGGTCGGCGAAACGTCGCTCGCCGATGCCATTGACCTCGCGCAACTCGTCCACCGACCGGAAACCGCCGTGCTGTGCCCGGTAGTCGACGATGTGCTGCGCCAACACGGGGCCGACGCCGGGCAGGGTGTCGAGCTGATCGACGGTGGCCGTGTTGAGGGAGACGGGGGCCGCGGGCCCGGCACCTGCCCCTGCCCCCGCACCGGCGGCACCTCCCGCTCCCGCCCCGACGGGCCCGGCCGGCGCCGGTCCGCCGACGACGACCTGCTCCCCGTCCACGAGGAAGCGCGCGCGATTGAGACCGTCGGTGTTGGTGCCGGGCCGGACTCCACCGGCCGCACCCAAGGCGTCGACGACACGTGAACCGGCCGGGAGCCGGTGGATACCGGGCTTTCGCACCTTCCCGCTGACGTCCACGACGATCTCGGCCCCTGCCGTACTCCCCATGCCCGCCGGCTGGCCGACGGGCGGCGCAGGCTCGGCCGCCGAGCTCTGTTCATCCACCGGGTAGGGCGGCGCGGCTCGCACCACCTCCGGTGCCTGTACCGGCTCGGCCCGTCCCACCCAGAAGTGCTGTACGGCGAAGGCAGCGGCGACGACCAGCAGTACCGTGAGCGCGACCACGCTCCTGCGCTCCAGCCCACAGCGCGCCTGCAGCCACACCGGCATCCGCTCCCGCAGAGCAAACCCCGCCCGCGTCTGCCAGGACCCCACGCCCCGAGGAGCCGTCCCCTCACCCCCTCCGTCGACGTCGTCAGCCCGCACACCCACACCGCCGGACCCACCACCGTGCGACACATCGACCCCGCTCAAGGCATCCGAAGCCCCCGCCGTTCCCGACGCCCCGACCGATCCCCCTGCTCCCCCAACGACCGGATCTCCCTCAACGACCGGAGCCACCCCGGTCTCCGGACCCGCCCCCGCCTCCGGACCCGCCACCGTCTCCGACACGGCCACCGATCCCGAAACCACCGCCGTCCCCGGCTCCGTCGCCGCTGGCGCCCCCGCCGTCACCGACGCCCCCGTCACCGGCGTCTCCACCGCCCCCCGCGCACCCCCCGCTCCCACCGGCACCGCGCCCTCACCTGGTGGCGGCCCCAGTCCCAACTCCCCTCGCATGCGGACCCGTTCGGCGAACAACGCCTCCGCCCGGCGACGGAGTTCCTGCGCCGAGGCGTCACGGTGTCCGGTCCGGCCGCCGCCAGGTGGGCGGAGGCGGCGGGAACGGCCGTCTGAGCCGGGACCCCGTCCAGGGCCGCTGGTCGCATGCGTGCTGTGTGAGCGTGATCGAAGTGCCATGCGACGAGGATCGGACACTTCGCCGAACCGCGATGATCTTGCTCAATTTCCGTGGATCATTCCCCAGTTGTGGATAACTCCACCACTCTTCCGAGTGAGGGAAGTCCTCAGCGCGGCGAGACCACGACCCCGAGCAGCCCCGGCCCGGTATGGGCCCCGATCACCGCTCCGACCTCGCTCACGTGCAGGTCGGCGAGCCCGGGCACACGCGATCGCAGGCGGTCCGCGAGAGCGGACGCCCGGTCGGGAGCGGCGAGATGGTGCACGGCGATGTCGACGGACGCGCTGCCCGCCCGGTCGGCCCCGAGTTCTTCCAGGCGCGCGATCGCCCGCGACGCCGTCCGCACCTTCTCCAGCAGGTCGATGCGCCCTCCCTCCAGCTGGAGGAGCGGCTTCACGGCGAGCGCGGAGCCCAACAGGGCCTGCGCGGCGCCGATCCGGCCGCCACGGCGCAGGTAGTCCAGGGTGTCGACATAGAAGTAGGCGGACGTCCCGGCCGCCCGCTTCTCCGCCGCGGCGACCGCCTCGTCCACCGTGCCGCCCCCCTCGGCGACCTCGGCCGCCGCGAGCGCGCAGAAGCCGAGCGCCATCGCGACCATGCCGGTGTCCACCACCCGTACCGGCACCGGTGCCTCGCGCGCCGCGACGACCGCCGCGTCATACGTGCCGGACAGCTCGGCGGAGAGATGGAGGGAGACGATGCCCGTGGCGCCGGACTCGGCGACCCTGCGATACGTCTCGGCGAAGAGCTGGGGGCTGGGGCGCGAGGTGGTGACGGGTCGTCGCTTCTGCAAGGCCTGCGCGAGGGAACGCGTCGAGATCTCGCTGCCCTCTTCAAGGGCCTGATCGCCGAGGACGACGGTCAGCGGCACCGCTGTGATGCCATGGCGCTCCATCGTCCGCTGCGGCAAGTAGGCCGTTGAATCCGTGACGATCGCGACATGGCGGGACATGACCTGGAGGTTACCTGGCGTAGCCCCCGTACGGCAGCCCGGCCCCTCGCAGCTGGGCCGCCCTTGACCGAATCACGTACCGGTCGGACAGCGCCCGCCCCGGGGTCGCCTCAGGTGGTGCTCTCCGGGCGCGGCTTCTTCTGCCACGGGTAGGTGGGCCGCGTTCCCGGAGGGGTGATGGCAGCCCGGGTCGGCTCCTCCGCGGTGCGGGAGCCGGGTGTCTCCGGCCATGTCTGCCCCGCTGCCGGGCTGTCGGCGGCCGGCGCCTCGGGCCACGAGGGCGGCGTCCGGTCGGGTTCCGAAGTCGTCCAGTGCCGCAGGGCACCGGTCTCGACGTCGATCTGGGCGCTCAGGGAGTCGAGGTCGTCGTCGGCGAAGCGGTGGGCGCGGTCCCGGGCCGCCCAGCGCAGCGAGTCGGCCGATCCCGTGATGCGCTCGGTGCGCTCCCGCAGCGAGGGCAGCCGCTCGGCCAGCGTGGCCCGGTCCGGCTCGGATTCCAGGCGCTTGAGCTCGTCGTCCAGTTCGCGTCCGTGCGCGCTGAGTCTCTGGAAAAGGCCGAGGGACTCCTTGAGGGACTCGTCCTCCGCGACGCCCGCGTGCAGCGCGTCCTGGGTGGCCCGCATCGATGTGCGCAGTTTGAGCCGCAGCTGGGCGATCTCGCCGGCCGGTCCGAGCTGGGCGAAGGACTTGGCCCGAAGGGTGTGGTCCTCGACCGTGCGGCGGGCCTGGGTGATGGTGCGGTCGACGCCCCGCTTGGCGGCTCCGATCGCCTTCACCGTGGCGTAGGCGCCGAGCGCCAGGAACAGCACGAAGAGCAGGGCTACGACGGTGATCACTGCTTCCACGAGCTCCTCCTGCGGCCGGCCACGACACATCCGGCGCCACACATGGCGCGCCCCACTCAAAACGGTAAACGACGCGGGCAGGTTCGGAGTTCCAGAAGAACCCCGAACCTGCCCGCACGAATCCCTTAGGGGACGGCCGCGGCCGGTCTCGGTCCCTTACGCCGGGACGATGTTCACCAGCTTCGGCGCCCGCACGATCACCTTGCGGATCCCGGCGCCGCCCAGGGCGTTCACCACGGCTTCGTCGGCCAGGGCCACCTTCTCCAGCTCCTCGTCGGAGATGGCCGGGGAGACCTCCAGGCGTGCCTTGACCTTGCCCTTGATCTGCACGACGCAGGTCACGCTCTCGTCCACGACGTACGCCGGGTCGGCGACCGGCAGGTCCTGGTGGACGACCGAGTCGGGGTGGCCCAGCCGGCGCCACAGCTCCTCGGCGATGTGCGGGGCCAGCGGGGCGACCAGCAGCACCAGGGCCTCGGCGACGGGGCGCGGCAGCACGCCGCCCGCCTTGGTCAGGTGGTTGTTCAGCTCGGTGATCTTGGCGATGGCGGTGTTGAAGCGCAGGCCCTCCAGGTCCTGGCGCACGCCGTCGATCGCCTTGTGCAGGGCCCGCAGGGTGTCCACGTCGATGTCGGCGTCCTCGACGTCGACGACGGTGACCTCGCCGGTGGCCTCGTCGACGACGTTGCGCCACAGCCGCTGCAGCAGCCGGTACTGGCCCACCACCGCGCGCGTGTCCCACGGCCGGGACACGTCCAGGGGGCCCATCGCCATCTCGTACAGGCGCAGGGTGTCGGCGCCGTACTCGGCGCAGATCTCGTCCGGGGTGACCGCGTTCTTCAGGGACTTGCCCATCTTGCCCAGCAGCCGGGAGACCTTCTCGCCCTCGTAGAAGTACGCGCCGTCGCGCTCCTCCACCTCGGCGGCAGGCACCGCGATGCCACGGCTGTCGCGGTAGACAAAGGCCTGGATCATGCCCTGGTTGAACAGCTTGTGGAAGGGCTCCACGGACGAGACGTGCCCCAGGTCGAACAGGACCTTGGACCAGAAGCGCGCGTACAGCAGGTGCAGCACGGCGTGCTCGGCGCCGCCGACGTACAGGTCGACGCCACCGTGCGGCTGACCCTCGCGAGGGCCCATCCAGTACTGCTCGATCTCCGGGTCGACCAGCTTCTGGCTGTTGTGCGGGTCCAGGTAGCGCAGTTCGTACCAGCAGGAGCCGGCCCAGTTGGGCATGGTGTTGGTCTCGCGGCGGTACTTCTGCGGGCCGCGGCCGTCGCCCAGGTCCAGGGTGACGTTCACCCAGTCCGCGTTGCGGGACAGCGGGGTCTCCGGGGACGTGTTCGCGTCGTCCGGGTCGAAGGTGCGCGGCGAGTAGTCCTCGACCTCGGGCAGTTCCAGGGGCAGCATCGACTCGGGCAGCGAGTGGGCGACGCCGTCCTCGTCGTAGACGATCGGGAAGGGCTCGCCCCAGTAGCGCTGGCGGCTGAACAGCCAGTCGCGCAGCCGGAAGTTGACGGTGCCCTCACCGATGCCCTTGCGCGCCAGCCACTCGGTGATGCGCGCCTTGGCGTCAGCGACGCCCAGGCCGTCCAGGGCGATCTCGTCGTTGGACGAGTTGATGATCTTCGCGTCGTACGACCCGAAGGCGCTCTCCCAGGTCGACGGGTCGGTGCCGCGGTCGTCGGTCGGCTCGACGATGCAGCGGATCGGCAGCTCGAAGGCGCGCGCGAACTCGAAGTCGCGCTGGTCGCCCGCCGGGACGGCCATGATCGCGCCGGTGCCGTAGCCCATCAGGACGTAGTCGGCGATGAAGACGGGGATCTGGTCGCCGTTGACCGGGTTGGTCGCGTACACGCCGGTGAAGACGCCGGTCTTGTCCTTGGCCTCGGCCTGGCGCTCGACGTCGGACTTCGAGGCGGCCTGCGCGCGGTAGGCGGCGACGGCCTCGGCCGGGGTCACGTGGCCGCCGGTCCAGACGTCGTGCGTGCCCTCGGGCCATGCGTCCGGAGTGAACTTGTCGACCAGCGGGTGCTCGGGCGCCAGCACCATGTAGGTCGCGCCGAACAGGGTGTCCGGGCGGGTGGTGAAGACGGTGATCTGCTCGCCGTCCACGGGGAAGTCGACCCGGGCGCCCTCGGAGCGGCCGATCCAGTTGCGCTGCTGCAGCTTGATGGCCTCGGGCCAGTCCAGCGCGTCCAGGTCGTCCAGCAGGCGGTCCGCGTAGGCGGTGATGCGCATGTTCCACTGGCGCAGCTTGGCCTTGAAGACGGGGAAGTTGCCGCGCTCGGAGCGGCCGTCGGCGGTGACTTCCTCGTTGGCCAGCACGGTGCCCAGGCCCGGGCACCAGTTGACCGGCGCGTCGGAGGCGTAGGCCAGGCGGAACTCGCCCAGGACGTCGGCGCGTTCGGTGGCGGTCAGTTCGTGCCACGCGCGCGTGTGCCCCGGTACGGCACGCTCACCGGACTCGAACTGGGCGATCAGCTCGGCGATCGGGCGGGCCTTGTCGGCCTCGTCGTCGTACCAGGAGTTGAAGATCTGCAGGAAGATCCACTGGGTCCACTTGTAGTAGTCCGGGTCGATCGTGGCGAACGACCGACGCCGGTCGTGGCCCAGGCCCAGCCGGCGCAGCTGGACCTTCATGTTCTCGATGTTGGCCTCGGTGGACACACGCGGGTGCGTGCCGGTCTGCACGGCGTACTGCTCGGCGGGCAGGCCGAAGGCGTCGAAGCCCAGGGTGTGCAGGACGTTGTGGCCGGTCATCCGCTGGAAGCGCGCGAAGACGTCGGTGGCGATGTAGCCCAGGGGGTGGCCGACGTGCAGGCCCGCGCCGGAGGGGTACGGGAACATGTCCATGATGAACTTCTTGGGCCGGGCGACCAGCTCGGGGTCGCCGGCCAGGTCGCCCTTCGGGTTCGGCGCGGCGTACGTGCCCTCGGCGTCCCAGAAGTCCTGCCAGCGTGCCTCGATCTCGGCGGCCATGGCAGCCGTGTAGCGGTGCGGCGCGGCCTCTGCCGGGACAGCGGCGGCAGCGGGGTTCGTCTCGCTCATGGTCCTCAAAGCTCCATCGATCGTCTCTGCCAGCGGCCTGTCGTCCAGGAAACGAAAAATCCCCTCGCACAGGAGGGGACGCCGCGCCGATTCCGAACCGTCCGTTCACCGGCGGTCGGGACTGATCAGCGCGGCTCGCTAAGCAGAAGGCGTACAGCACGCATGGCGCTAGGGTACCGCAGGCCTTGAGCACGCGGCGACGCGCTTACGTATGCATGGTCGCGACAACGTTGCTGCAACCAGAATCGATGGGGCGAAGTTGAATCAAGGTCAAGGGTTACTTCGCGTAACAGTAGCTAAGGGACATCACAACAGCCACATTGTCGTTTCATAACAACGCAATAACTCAAACCTCGTACCCATCGGTATGGAGCCACTTAGAGTTCGGCAGCGGGACCGCTTTCCCGAAACTGCTCGGAGTTGCCCCCATGAACCCTCGTCGTAACAGCTCGCTCCCCAAGCCGGGTCAGTCGGTCTATGGGGTGGTGACTGCTGTCGCCCTGATCCTCATACCCGTGCTCGTGCTGGTCGGAGGTGACCAGTTCCAAGCATTCCTGAACTTCGGCGCGGGTGTGCTGTCCCTCGTCTCGCTCAGCTGCTCGGTGATCTGGGGCCTGGTGGCCCAGGACCGGATCTTCCTCAACACCCGCCAGCGGATCATCGGCCAGGCGGTGCACCGGACGATGGCGGTCGGCTCGATCGCGTTCCTGCTGCTGCACATCACGACCAAGATCACGCTCGACCACACCCAGCTCATCGCCGCGATCATCCCCTTCTCGCTGGGCTTCACCGGGAGCGCCGGCCTGATCGGCCTCGGCTCCCTGGCCGGCCTGCTGATGATCTTCGTCGGCATCACGGGCGCGCTGCGCAGCAACTTCGCCGCGCCCGCCGAGGTCGCCGCCCGCTGGCGCGCCATGCACATGTTGGCCTACCCGGCCTGGTGCGCCGCGCTGATCCACGGCCTCTACGCCGGTCGCCAGGCCAAGCCGATCTTCACGATCCTGTACGGCCTGTGCCTGCTGGGCGTCATGGCCGCCCTCGCGCTGCGCGCCGCCCCGCGCCCCTTCAAGCGCCAGGTCGCCGACCGGTTCGGCGCGATCCTCGGCGGCGTCGAGGACCGCTCGGCGATGGACGGCCTCGAGGCTTCACGCGCACGCGTGGGCGAGAAGGGCTCCTCCGGGCTGCCCGGCTACGAGGGCCGCTCGGGCCGCTCGTCCGACACGATGAGCTCCACCCGGATGACCCCGCCGTCATCGCCGCTGTACGACACGCCCGCCACCCCCGAGCCGGCGAACGGCTTCGCGGCCGCCTACCGCGCCGTCAACACACCGCCGCGCGGGCAGCAGCAGCCCTACGCGGCCGACCAGACGGCGCGCATGAACATGCCGTTCGACGTACAGCCCACGCAGGCGATGCCGCGGGCCGACAACGGGGGCAGCACCACGGGCAATTGGCCGATCCCGTCCCCGCCGCCGGTCGGCGAGGCGCCTCCGTCGGCCTACGACCCGCTCCAGGACACGGGATTCAACATCCCGGCCTATGGCAATTCGGGCGCTCCGGGGTACGGCGGAGGTGATGTGTACAACACCGGTGAGACGAACCCGCAGTACGGCGCGTACAACCAGAACGACACGTACAACAGCGGTCCCGCCAATGAACCATCGCCCGGCGCGCCCTTCGACGCACCGGGTTCGGGCGAACCTTGGAACACGCCTTCCGGAGGCTATAGGTGAACGAGGCCCTGCCCGACGTCCCAGAAGTCCGCGTGGTCGGCCTTCCGCAGCTCACGTCGGGTTTCGACCTTGTCGAAAGACTGGATCTGCCCATGCACCTGAAGGTGCATGGGCCGCTCGAACCCCTGGGCGGAGAAGCCCTCGCGAAGCTCTCCGAGAACATCAACCTGAAGGGCCGCGGCGGCGCGGGCTTCCCCTTCCACAAGAAGCTGCGCTCGGTCGCCGAAGCCGCGATCAAGCGCGGCGTACGGCCGGTCGTCGTCGTCAACGGCAGCGAGGACGAACCGGCCTGCCGCAAGGACACGGTGCTCATCAACCGTGCCCCGCACCTCATCCTGGACGGCGCTCTGCTCGTCGCGGAGGCGCTGGGTGCCCGCACGCTCGTGGTGGGGGTCACCCGTGAATCGACGCAGCGCTCCATGGAGGCGGCGCTCTCCGAACGCGGCCTCAGCAACGGCCGTAGATCGGCCCTGAAGGCGTTCGTCCAGCGCAACCCGATCCGCATGGTCACCGGCGCCGCCGCATCGCTGATCCGCTCCATCGACGGCGGCCCGCCGATCCCGCCCGGCCGCAAGGTCAGCGCCTCGCAGAACGGCGTCGGCGGCGCGCCCACCCTGCTCTCCAACGCCGAGACGTTCGCCCAGCTGGCCATCGCCGCCCGCATCGGCCCGGAGCGCTACGGCAACACCGGCCTGTACGACGAGCCGGGCACCGTCATGCTCACGGTCTCCGGCGCGGTCGCCCGCCCGATGGTGATCGAGGTCCCCACGGGCGTGCCGCTGCGCTACGTCCTGCAGCTCGCCGGCGCTCCGCCGGTGCCCCAGGGCGTGCTGACCGGCGGCTACCACGGCAGGTGGATCGACGCGGCGACGGTCAACGAGGCGGTCGTCTCCCGCAACTCCCTCGACGCGGTGGGCGGCGCGCTCGGCGCCGGCGCGATCCTGCCGATCAGCCAGGAGACCTGCCCGCTGGGCGAGTCGCTGCGCGTGGCGCAGTGGCTGGCCGACGAGAGCGCGGGCCAGTGCGGCCCCTGCTACCTCGGTCTGCCGGCTGCCGCACGCGGCATGGAGGACATCATCAACGGCGGCGGCCCGGCCGCCCTGGAGGCGCTCAAGCAGGTCGCCAAGAACGTCAAGCGGCGCGGAGCGTGCTCGCACCCGGACGGCTCCGCGATGTTCCTGGAGTCGACCATCAAGGCGTTCACCGACGACCTGGCCGCGCATGTCCTGGGAAATGGCTGCGGACGGCCCGTGGAGGGCGTTCTGCCGCTCTTCGAGGCCGGCACGGCCCCGGCGGGCATCACGAGCGGCAGCGCGCCGGAGGAGAGCGGCTCGAGCCGCCAGAAGATCTTCGTCGACTGGACGCTGTGCCGTGGCCACGGCCTGTGCGCCGACATCCTCCCGGAGGTCTTCCAGCTCGGCGCCGACGGCTTCCCGACGGTCGCGCAGGCGAAGGTGCCGCAGTACGCGGAGGCCAAGGCGCTGCGCGCGGTGCGCCGCTGCCCCGCGCTGGCGCTGCGCATCGAAGAGGACACGCGCGCGCAGGCGCCCGCCCGCAACCTCCCGGTCCTCTCCCAGGGCCGCGGCCGCCGCGCCCTCGGCCGCTGAGCGACACGACGACGACAAGGGCCGCCCGTTCTCGGGCGGCCCCTCGCGTTTTCGCCCGGGAAGCCCGGGAACGCAAAAAAGAGGGA
This sequence comes from Streptomyces sp. NPDC001858, assembly GCF_053594615.1. Classification (NCBI taxonomy): domain Bacteria; kingdom Bacillati; phylum Actinomycetota; class Actinomycetes; order Kitasatosporales; family Streptomycetaceae; genus Streptomyces; species Streptomyces sp. NPDC001858. Next base: position 53,999 of record NZ_JBSFEV010000003.1, on the reverse strand, counting down.
ACGCAAAAAAGATCCCGCCGGATCGAATCCGATCCGGCGGGATCTGCTGTGGAGCTAAGGAGAATTGAACTCCTGACCTCCTGCATGCCATGCAGGCGCTCTACCAACTGAGCTATAGCCCCTTGCGGTGTTCCGCGGGTCTCCCCGGCGGCGACGCCAACATTACCGGCCCAGGGGGTGGACCACCAAATCGTTTCCGCCCTGTCCGGTTTCAGCCGGTTTGACGGTCAAGCGGTGACGAACGAATAGAACCGTTTGAGCGTGCAGTGCTCCTCCAGGAGCCGGCCGTAGATCGGCTCGCCCTCCAGCTCACGGTAGGTCTCGATCGGGTCGCCTTTTATGATCAGCGCCCGCGCGCATTCCTCGCACCAGTACTGGTAGTCGGCGTTGACCGGCTCCATGTCACGAACGATCGGGGTGCCGCTGCCGCACCAGTCGCACTTCCGCCTGTGTGCACCCATCGATCAGCTCCAGCTGTGGCCGCAGGCCGTGCACACGTAGGAAATCCCGCCGTTGTCACCGAGAACCTGGGCCACATGGCCGGAACCGCAGGAGGGGCAGCTGAGCCGCGTGGCCTTGTCCCGTGTCAACGCCGCTTCGGAGAGGTGGCCGACCTCTCCGAGGATGCTCGCAGGCATCGCTACTCCCTCCCGTCGGGCCGCGCCCCCTTCCGGCCGTTTGATTCTGCCACGGCCGGGCCAATACGGTCAGCGACGCCTCAGTACCAGTCCGGACACGGCACCCGAGGCGGCTGTCGTAGCGAGCGCGAACATGCATGTGAGAAGCGCTTCCGAAGAGGTATACGCCTCCGGGGCCCCAAGTGACTCAAGCCGGTTGAAGAACAGTGTGCCGAAGACCGCCACCCCGATCAGCTGCCCGAGCTGGGTGACCGTGGCGAGCAGCCCGCTGGCGTCCGCCGCGTCCTCGGGCCGCACCGTCGCCAGCGCCCCGGTGAGCGTCGGACTGAAGGCGAGGGCGAGCCCGACGCCCACGCCCGCGTACGCCAGGTACAGCCACGCGCCCCCGTGGCCACCGCCGTCGAAGGCCAGCCCGACGCCGGTCACGGACAGCGCGGTGCACGCGAACCCGGCCGGGATCAGGGACCGTTGCCAGGACGCGGGCCACTTGCGCCAGGTCAGGCCGACCGCCCCGAAGACGACCGCGGTCGGCGCGAAGGTGAGACCGGCGCGCAGTGCGCTGTAGCCGAGGCCTCCCTGGACGTGCAGGGTCAGCACGAACAGGAAGCCGCCGTTGACCGCCATCACCGCCATGATGCGCAGAACCGCGAGCCCCATCCCGGGGTGACGCAGCACACGGGGCGCGATCAGCGGGGAGCCGCCGCGACGGGCCAGCCGCGCCTCGTAGGAGCAGAACAGGACGAACACCAGCGCGCCCACCGCCAGCGACAGCCAGGACCACCAAGGCCAGTCCTCCTCCTGCCCGAGCACGAGCGGCACGGTGACCAGCGAGACGGCCGCGCCCAGAAGCACGAGCCCCGGCCAGTCCAACCCGCGCGCTCCCGCACGCGCCCCTGCCGCCGCGTTCTGCTGTCGCACGCCCCCGCCACGCGGCAGGACGCGCCTGCCGACGGCCAGCAGGACGAGGCCCACCGGCACGTTGACGAGGAACACCGGACGCCAGCCGGCGCCCAGCAGATCGGCGCTGACCAGAACGCCGCCCACCACCTGCCCGGCCGCCGCACCGACGGCCAGGACCGCCGCGTAGGCGCCCAGCGCGCGCACCCGGGCGGCGCCGGTGAACGTGCGCTGGATCAGGCTGAGCACCTGCGGGATCATCACCGCCGACCCGGCGCCCTGCACCAGCCGGAACACGATCAGCTCGGTGCTGCCCCGAGCCAGGCCGCAGGCCAGCGAGGCGGCCGTGAAGAGGGCGAGCCCGACGAGGTGGACCCGCCCGTGCCCGAACCGGTCGCCGAGCCGCGCGCCGGTGATCAGCAGCACGGAGTACGTGATGGCGTATCCGGCGACGACCAGTTGGAGGTCCGCGCCGGAGGCGTTCAGGTCGGAACCGATCGTGGGGGCCGCGACGTTCACGATGAAGACGTCGAGCAGTGCCATGAACTGGGCTGCGAGCAGGACCGCGAGCAGCCGCCGAGGCCGATTGTCAGTGCCAGGGTCTTTACTGGCAGCAGGAGTTGAATCGGGTGGAACAGGCGCGGGGACCGGGCTCGTTCGAGGTGTCGTCGTCATGGCGACGAGCGTGCGGGGGATCCGGTACGGGTGCCGAGAGCCCGCTGATGCTGGTACCGACAGCACCTGGCAGGGGACGGACGGGGGATCGACCATGGGGGACGTGACGATGAGGGACGCGACGGCGGAGACACGAACGGGCAGGCAGGGCAAGGAAGCGGCCGAGGCGACAGGGGGGAGGAAGCCCGGGCCGGGGGCGGCGCATCGACGCCGGCCCGAGCTGGCGGCCTTCCTGCGCAGCAGGCGGGCCCGGGTGACACCCGGCGACGCCGGAATGGCGCCCGGGCTGCGCCGCCGCACTCCGGGGCTGCGGCGTGAGGAGGTCGCCCAGCTCTCGGGCGTGGGCGTCACCTGGTACACGTGGCTGGAGCAGGGCCGGCCGATCAACGCCTCGGCGCAGGTCCTGGACGCCGTGGCGCGCACGCTGCGGCTCGACCCGCCGGAGCGGGAGCATCTTTACCACCTGGCGGAGGTGCCCTGCACCTCCGCGCCGGAAGCCCTGGTGCAGAGCGTGGGCCCGGAGATCCAGGACATCATCGACGCCCTGGCGCCCCGGCCGGCGGTGGTCTACAACTCGCGCTACGACATCCTGGCCGCCAACCCCGTCTACCACGACCTGTTCCTCGCTCCGGCGGCCGAGCTCGCCCCCCGGGTGCCGTGCAACGCCCTGTGGCGGCTGTTCACCGTGCGGGAGGAGGACAGCCCGCTGGTGTTCCGGGACCAGGAGCTGCCTGTGATGGTGGCGACCCTGCGGGCGTCGTACGGACTGCATGCCCGCGAGCCCGTCTGGGAGGACTTCATACGCAGGCTGTCGGAGGCGAGCCCGCTGTTCGCGCGGCTGTGGGCGTCCGGTGACGTGGCGGAGCCCGGCAGCCGTGTGAAGGTCTTCCGGCACGCGGTCGTGGGCGAACTGAGGATGACGTCCACGTCGCTGTCGATCAACGGGATGCCGGAGTCCCGGATCGTCGTCTACACGCCGAACGACGAGGAGACGGAGCGGCGCACGGCCCGGCTGTGGAAGGAGGCAAAAGGAAATCCCGCCCCTTGAGGGACGGGATCTTCTCGGAACGATCTCAACCGATCCCAATCGATCTTTGACAACTCAACAGAGTGTCGGCCGACCGATCAGACGATCAGTGGAGCTAAGGAGAATTGAACTCCTGACCTCCTGCATGCCATGCAGGCGCTCTACCAACTGAGCTATAGCCCCTTGTGCCACGCGGCCGAAGCCGTATGGTGTTTCGCCCCGCTCGGCGGGGCGAACAAGAAGAACTTTAGCCTGCGACCTGCCGGAAAGTGAAATCCGGGTCCCGGCGGCCGCCCGGCGCTCAGTCGTCGTCGCCGAGCACCGGCTCGGGCAGGGTGCCGGCGTTGTGCTCGAGCAGCCGCCAGCCTCGGGCGCCCTCGCCGAGGACGGACCAGCAGCAGTTGGAGAGACCGCCCAGGCTCTCCCAGTTGTGGGAGTCCAGGCCGAGGAGACGGCCGATGGTGGTCCGGATGGTGCCGCCGTGGCTGACGACGACCAGCGTGCCGTCCTCGGGCAGCTTCTCGACGTGCCGCAATACGACGGGGGCGGCCCGGTCGGCCACCTCCGACTCCAGTTCGCCGCCGCCGCGGCGGACCGGCTCACCGCGCTTCCACGCGGTGTACTCGTCGCCGTGGCGGGCGATGATCTCGTCGTGCGTCAGCCCCTGCCAGACGCCCGCGTACGTCTCGCGCAGGGCCTCGTCGTGGGTCACCTCCAGGCCGGTGAGCGCGGCGAGCTCGGCGGCCGTGTTCGCCGCCCTCGACAGGTCCGAGGCGACGATCGCGTCGGGCTCGAGGGAGGCGAGCAGCCGGGCGGCGCGGCGGGCCTGAGCCACGCCGGTCTCGGTCAGCTCGACGTCCGTCGTGCCCTGGAAGCGGCGCTCCACGTTCCAGGCGGTCTGGCCGTGCCGCCAGAGGATGACGCGACGGCCACGGCCCGGCTCGCGGGCGGCGGCCGTCTCCGCGGCGGCGGTCATCGCAGCTCCCCGTACTCGGCGGCGTCTTCCTCCTCGGCCTGCAGCTTGGCGTGCTCCTGGGCCTTGCCGCGGGTGGCCTTGGCGTCGGCGGGCAGCTCCAGCTCGGGGCAGTCCTTCCACAGCCGTTCCAGGGCGTAGAAGACACGCTCTTCGCTGTGCTGGACGTGGACGACGATGTCGACGTAGTCGAGCAGGATCCAGCGGGCGTCGCGGTCGCCCTCCCGGCGGACGGGCTTGGTGCCGAGCTCCTTCTGGAGGCGCTCCTCGATCTCGTCGACGATCGACTTGACCTGGCGGTCGTTGGGCGCGGAGGCCAGCAGGAAGGCGTCCGTGATCGACAGCACGTCGCTGACGTCGTAGGCGATGATGTCGTGCGCGAGCTTGTCGGCGGCCGCCTGAGCGGCGGCGGTGATGAGCTCGATGGAGCGGTCGGTGGCGGTCACTACGTGGCTTTCCCTAGGCGGACACTTGTCCTCAAGGGTCTCACGGTCCGCCGACGGCACCCCACGTGATGGAGGGATCACACGCGGGGGCCGCTTCCGATCGGCCCCCGCGAGTCCTCCCCCGTCCGGGTCGTCACCGGGTCACTCGGTCGAGGTGGGCTCGTAGTCCTCGCCCAGGACGACCGCCACGTCGGCGTTCGCGGCGACGCTGCCCTTCTTCACGACGCTGTCGTCCAGGCCCAGGGTCTTGGCGACCTCGGTGGCGTTCGCCTTCTGGCCGGCGTCGGCGTAGAGCACCTGCGAGGTGGCCTTCGTGTCCGCCGGGGCGCCGGCGTCCCGGAAGGTGAAGCCGCCGTTGAGGAGCACCACGCGCGCGTCCTCGGTGTTGTCCCTGGTGCCGCTGGCGTTCTGCACGGAGACGCTGACGGCCGCGTCCTTGTCGGGGCTCTTCGCGGCGCCGCCGAGGACGTCCTTGACGACGCCCGCGCTCGCCTCGGCGCTGAGCGTGCCGTCGCTCTGGACGGGCAGCAGGGCGGTCTTGTAGTCGCCGCCCTTGGCGAGGTCGGCGAGCTTGGCGAGGAAGGCGCCGAGATCGTTGTCGGTCAGCGACGGGTCCAGGATCTGCGCCAGGGTCTGCACGGTGACGGTGGCGCCCTCCGCGTCGGAGGACACCTTGCGCATCACGCCCTGCATGACCTGGCCGAACCGCTGCAGCTGGGCGTTCTGGGCCTCGCCCGCGGCCCGGTAGGTGGCGTAGGCGACGGCCATCTTGCCGCTGAGAGTCTGGTCCTGTCCCTTGTTGACGAGTGCGGCCGCGCCCTTCTTGGCGTCCGGGTCGGGCACGGCGGTGTCGGTGTCGACCTCGATGTTGCCGACGAGGTCGACGAGGTTCTGCAGGTAGGGCGTGTCGAGCCGCCAGGTGCCCTGGATGTCCGTGCCGAGCACCGTGTCCAGCGATTCGCGCGTCCCGGCGGAGCCGTCGTCGTCGACGGACTTGGCCAGCGTCGTCGTGGTGCCGTCGTCGTCCGTGACGACGAGGGAGTTGGGCAGCAGGACCGTGGTGGCCCGCTTGGTCGTGGCGTTGTCCACGAGCAGCACCGTGGAGGTGCCTCCCGCGGCGGTGTCGTGCAGATGGACGACGACCACGTCGCGCTTCTGGGCGGCGGTGGCGGTCGTGGCGCCCGTGTCGGAGCCGGAGGACGAGGACGACAGGCCGGGCAGCTTCCCGGCGTACCCGAGGTAGCCCACTCCGCCGACCGCGACCAGCGCCAGGACCACGCCGAGGGCGACGATGCGGCTGCGGGCCCGGCGCTTGGCCTCCTCGCGGCGCTCGGTGCGGTTCTCGGTGAAGTTCAGCCAGTCGATGACGTCCTCGGAGTCGCCGTCGGGCTCCTCCACGAACGCGAACTGCTCGGTGTGGTACTCCCGTTGAGGCTGCCCGGAGGCGGCGCCGGACGTGCCGCGCGCGTCAGCCGCCGCGGCACCGCCGTCGAGGACCGCCCCGACCGCGGGGCCGGCCCCGGAGTCGGCCGCGGGCTCGGGCTCGACCGGACCGGCCTGCTGCGGGATGTAGGCGGTCTGCTCGGCGCCGCGGGGCTGCTCGCCCCGGGGCTGCTGTCCGCCGACGGCGGTCTGCCCGTAGGGGTCGTACGGGGCCTGGGTCGCGGTGCCGTAGGGGTCGTAGCCGACGGGGGCCTGCCGGCCGGTGTCGTACCCGGGGGTGGACGGCTGCTGACCCGTGTCGTACGGGTCGTAGCCGGGCTGCTGCTGCCCGCCCGTGTCGTACGGGTCGTAGCCGGGCTGCTGCTGCCCGCCCGTGTCGTACGGGTCGTAGCCGTACCCCTGCCGACCCTGCCCCTGCCCTTGCCCCTGGTGCTGCTGTCCGCCCTGCTGCCCGTACGGGTCGTAGGACTGCTGCGGCACCTGCTGGGGCGGGACCTGGACCTGTCGGTAGACGGGCTGCCCGTACTCGTCGTAGCCGACGAGTTCGTACTGGTCGGCCCCGTACCCCGCGTCGTATCGGTCGTTCACCGGTACCCCCTCTCGGCTCAGTCGCCGCGGTACAGCTCGCGCTTGTCGATGTAGCGCACGACTCCGTCGGGCACCAGATACCAGACGGGGTCTCCCTTGGCGACTCTCGCACGGCAGTCCGTCGAGGAGATGGCGAGAGCGGGCACCTCGACGAGCGAGACACCGCCCTCGGGCAGACCGGGATCCGTGAGGTTGTGCCCGGGCCGGGTGACGCCCACGAAGTGCGAAAGGGAGAACAACTCCTCGCTGTCCCTCCAGGTCAGGATCTGACCGAGGGCGTCGGCGCCGGTGATGAAGAAGAGGTCGGTCTCGGGGTTGAGGGCCCGCAGATCGCGCAGGGTGTCCACGGTGTACGTGGGACCGCCGCGGTCGATGTCGATACGGCTGACCGAGAACTGGGGGTTCTCGGCGGTCGCGATGACCGTCATCAGATAGCGGTCCTCGGCCGGGGAGACGCTGCGGTGCGTCTTCTGCCAGGGCTGACCGGTCGGAACGAACACGACCTGGTCCAGGTGGAACTGCGCGGCGACCTCACTGGCCGCCACGAGGTGTCCGTGGTGGATCGGATCGAACGTCCCGCCCATGACGCCGAGGCGGCGCTTGCCCGGGTTCCGTGGGCCGGTAGGCATGTCCTGCTCTCCCATGCGTGCAGACCCTACCGGCCGGGTCCAGGGGCCCCGGCCGATGCTTGCCCGGAGCGTCCCGCTATGCCGGACTGGCCGTCGGTGAACACGTGATGTCTCGGCGGTCGTGAGGTCTCAGCGGTCGCGGTTGAAGCGGGTGGTGATCCACAGCAGGAGCAACAGGATGAGGAGGGCGCTGCCGCCGGTGACCCACGGTTCGAGGCTCTCGTGGTTGCCACCGTGCTCTTCGCCCTCGGCTGCGAGGGTGACCAACTGGGCGGCGGCGCTGTGAAGGCTCATCTTCGGCAGTACCTATTCAGTGAGGGCGGGATAAAGACGTCGGCCCATCGTAAGCGGGAGGCTCGGCGGCGATCACGCCGACTCCGCCATTGGGAACCTTCCCGCCGGCTCAGTCGTCCTTCCGCTTGTAGCCCCGCAGCAGGAACCACGCGGCGAGCACACAGCCCAGGACCATCACGATCAGTACGACGCGGAGCAGATTCCCCGCCCCCTGCTGCTGGGCGGCGCCGGCGGCCTCGGTGAGCCAGGCGGCTGCGGGGTGGTGCTCCATGGCGCGGGACTCCTTCGGTGTAGTGCCCGTCCACGGTAACTCCGCCTAGGCTGAGCTCTGCTTCGGGGGCGCAAAGGACCGCACAAGGTCCGTAAAGGGTCATGTAAAGGCCACAGAGACGCACATGGGGGAAGACATGTCCGACGACGGCCACGAGCAGGACGACACCGCTCACAAGAACGTGCCCAGCAGGCAGCGCAGGCGCTTCCCGGAAATCTCCTCCCGTGCGTACGAGCACCCGGCCGACCGCTCCGCCCTGGTGGCGCTGCGCAAGCTGAGCGGCTTCGACACGGTGTTCAAGGCGCTCAGCGCGCTGTTGCCCGAGCGCAGCCTGAGGCTGCTCTTCCTGTCCGACTCGGTGCGGGTCTCCGACCAGCAGTTCACGCACCTCAATGACATGCTGCGGGACGCCTGCCAGATCCTGGACCTGAAGAAGGTCCCGCCCATGTACGTCAACCAGGACCCGCAGCCCAACGCGATGTGCATCGGCCTGGACGAGCCGATCATCGTGGTCACCACCGGGCTCGTCGAGCTGCTCGACGAGGAGGAGATGCGCGCGGTCATCGGCCACGAGGTGGGCCACGCGCTGTCCGGGCACGCCGTGTACCGCACGATCCTGCTGTTCCTGACGAACCTGGCGATCCGGGTCGCCTGGATCCCGTTGGGCAACCTCGCGATCATGACGATCGTGACGGCGCTGCGCGAGTGGTTCCGCAAGTCGGAGCTGTCCGCCGACCGCGCGGGTCTCCTCGTCGGCCAGGATCTGAAGGCCTCGATACGCGGCCTGATGAAGATCGCCGGCGGCAACCACCTGCACGAGATGAACGTGGACGCGTTCCTGAAGCAGGCGGAGGAGTACGAGGCCGGCGGCGATCTGCGCGACTCGGTGCTGAAGATCCTCAACGTGCTGCCCCGCACCCACCCCTTCACCACCGTGCGCGCGGCCGAGCTGAAGAAGTGGGCCGAGTCCCGCGACCACCAGCGGATCATGGACGGGCACTACCCGCGGCGCACCGAGGACAAGGACACCTCGGTCACGGACTCCTTCCGCGAGTCGGCCACCCACTACGCGACGAGCGTCAAGAGCTCCAAGGACCCGCTGATGAAGCTGGTCAGCGATATCGCGGGCGGTGCGGGCGACCTGGGCGGCCGGGTGCGACGCGGCTTCGGCGGCTTCACGTCCTCGGCGCCGCCGCAGGACGGGTCGCCGCGGAACGGCTCCGCCGACCCGGACGGCCCGACGGACCCGCCCCCGGCCGACAGGAGCTGACGGCCTCCCCCGGGCGGCGGGGGCTCACACCTTCGGCTGGACGCTCGTGGCCAGGGCTCCGCACAGGGACGCCGCGCCGTCGGTCGCGTAGGGGTCCGTGCCGGCCGGGCCGCCCGTCTTCGCGGTCTCGCCGGCGAGCAGGGGGCGCAGATGGTTCGTGGAGTCCTCGGCGCAGGAGAGCGGGCCGGCCTGGACGTAGGACATGACCAGCTGGACCTGGTGGGTGCGCAGGTCCTCGCGGTCGAAGCGGAAGTGCAGCTCGCGGCGGACGGTGAAGAGGGAGGCCGGGGCGTCGGCGGCGGCGCCGGTGGGCCGTAGGGCGTACACGAGGGTGTGGTCCGCCGTGACCTCGAGGGTCGAGGAGTCGGTCTCGGCGGCCTCCAGTGTGCCCCGGACGCGGATCTTGCTGTCGGCCAGCTGCGCCTGCGCGGGGTCGAAGCGGATCAGCCAGCCGGTCGGCGCGTGCCGCCCGTCGGCGGCCGGGTGGCTGAAGCTCTCGTCGAACTGGTCGAGCTGGTCGGCGTCGATCAGGGCGCGCACGGGCCGCACCTGCTGTCCGGTGAGCACCTCCGGGTAGAGGGAGGAGTGCACGATGTACTCCTTGGCCGTGGTCAGGGCGGTGACGACCTGGCTGTCGGAGAAGTGCGCGGTGCGCCGGGAGGCGGGCAGCGCGATGCCGTCGGCGCCGACGCGGAACTGTGCGGCGGGGCTGCGCGCGAACAGCGACTCGGGGTCGGCCGCCCCGGGCACCACGCCCTGCGGGGAGAGCGGGATGACGGTCATCCGCAGGGGCTCGACGGGCCGGCGCGCGGCCGGGCTCTGGTAGGGGTTGCGCAGGCCCATGTAGACGGCCGTGCCGAAGGCGACGGCGATCAGCAGGACCAGCAGAAGCGCCTGCCGGGACAGGCTCCGGCTTCGACCCCGGCCCCGGCTCCGGCTCAGGGGCGGACGGGTGCGGACGGCGGGCGCGTGGTCGGCCATGCGCTCCTGTGCGGAGTACTCCTGGATACGGGCAGCGCGGACGAACGATTCGTCGAAGACGACGGATCGGTACTCGTCCTCTCCACCTGCGGGAGCGCCCTCGGGTGTTCCCTCCGGTGGGTCTCCAGGCCCGGCCATACTTTCAGAGTAGGTCGCACGGAGCCCAGGTAAACGCCCTGCTGTACGACAAGTTCTGACAGGTTCTCACCAGCTCCGACCCCGCCCGCGGAGCCCTCGCACGCCCCTGCGCCGCACATGCGTTCAGGGCGTGCGCGGGACCGCCGAGACGGGTGGCTGGGAATAGTCGGCGGAGGCGGACGGCGGCGGCACGGTCCCCTGTTCGAGGCCGGTCGTGGCGGGCGGCGGCACCTGGTCCCGGCTGCCCGAGGACGCGCCCCGGTAGACCGCGGCGAAGGCCAGCGCGACCATGCCGACCCCCATGATGAGGGCGAGGATCCAGGCCACCGGGCGATGCCAGCGGACCAGCTTGCCGTAGGTCCCGGGGGCGCCGTAGCGGCCCTCCCAGGCTTCGGGGAGGTCGCCGTCGTCCAGGTCGTCGAAGTCGGGATCATGGCCGAATTCACCGGGTCCGTCGGGGCCGTAGGCGTCGTCGTAGCGGTCGCCTCTGGCGCGGGATCGGCGGGCTTCGGCCTCGGAGGCCTCGGCTCTCGCCTCCGCGGCGGCAAGGAGGCGTTCGACGGCGGTCGGCTCGTGCACCACGGCCGCCTGTACGAAGGCCTCGTCGAAGACCACGGAGGCGAACTCTTCGTCCGACACCCCGCGGTCGTGATCGTCGTCGGGCTCCCAGCCGTCCGGAAACGGCATACCCCCCACGTCCTCCGGCACAAATCCAGAGTAGACCTGGGGGGTCAATTTGGGCAGACGGTAGGGAAATTCATCCGCCGGATGAGACGCCTCTCACGGCGTCTCTCACGGCGTCTCTCACCGCGTCGCCGTGGGGGCTCAGCGCCGTACGTGGCCGTCGCCCGTGACGATGTACTTGGTGCTGGTCAGCTCCGGGAGGCCCATCGGGCCCCTGGCGTGCAGCTTCTGGGTGGAGATGCCGATCTCCGCGCCGAAGCCGAACTGGCCGCCGTCGGTGAAGCGGGTGGAGGCGTTCACGGCCACCGTGGTGGAGTCGACCAACTGGGTGAAACGGCGGGCGGCCTGCTGGGAGGTGGTGACGATGGCCTCGGTGTGGCCGGAGGTCCACAGCCGGATGTGCTCGACGGCCCGGTCCAGCGAGTCGACCACGGCGGCGGCGATGTCGTGGGAGAGGTACTCGGTCTCCCAGTCCTCCGGGGTCGCCTCCACGACGGTCGCCCTGGAGTCCTTGGCGTACGCCAGCACGCGCTCGTCGGCGTGCACGGTGACGCCGGCCTCGGCGAGGGCGTCCAGGGCGCGGGGCAGGAACTCGGGGGCGATGTCCTGGTGGACGAGGAGGGTCTCGGCGGCGTTGCAGACGCTGACCCGGTGCGCCTTGGAGTTGATCAGGATGTCGATCGCCATGTCGAGATCGGCGTGGGCGTCGACGTAGACGTGACAGTTGCCGGTGCCGGTCTCGATGACCGGGACGGTGGACTCCGTGACGACGGTCTGGATGAGCGAGGCGCCGCCGCGCGGGATGAGGACGTCGACCAGCCCGCGGGAGCGCATCAGCTCGCGCACGCTGTCGCGGCCCTCGCCGGGCACCAGCTGCACGGCGTCGGCGGGCAGCCCGGCGCCGCCGACCGCATCGCGGATCACCCGGACGAGGGCGGTGTTCGACTCGAAGGCGGAGGACGAGCCGCGCAGCAGGACGGCGTTGCCGGACTTCAGGCAGAGTGCGGCGGCGTCCACGGTGACGTTCGGGCGGGCCTCGTAGATGATGCCGACGACGCCCAGCGGGACGCGGACCTGGCGCAGGTCGATGCCGTTGGGAAGGGTGGAGCCGCGGACGACCTCGCCGACCGGGTCGGGCAGCGCGACGACGTCGCGCACGTCCGAGGCGATGGCCCGGACCCGCTCCGGGGTGAGGGTCAGCCGGTCGATCACCGATTCGGCGGTGCCGGCCTCGCGGGCCTTGGCGATGTCCTTGCCGTTGGCCTCGACGATTTCGCTCGTACGGACCTCCAGCGCGTCCGCGATGGCGAGCAGCGCGTCGTCCTTGGCGGCCCGGGGCAGCGGCGCGAGGTCGGCGGCGGCCGCCTTGGCGCGGTAGGCGGCACGGGTGACCGGGGACATGGAGTCGTACGGGGAGAGCGTGGTCATAAGGGAAGCGTAGTGCGCCGCACGGGCCCCTTCACCGTTCGTTCCACACCCCGAGACCGTCAGTAGGGGTGAACCCCGACGGGGGTCGCCGGGGCCGGGCCGTAGCCCTCGGCGATGCGCTGGTGGTAGGTCTGGCGGTCGATGACCTCCAGGCCGACGATCTCCCAGGGCGGCAGCCCGGCCGTCTGGCGGTGCTCGCCCCACAGGCGCAGGGCGACGGCGGCCGCGTCGTGCAGGTCGCGGGCCTCCTCCCAGTACCGGATCTCGGCGTGGTCGCCCGCGTATCTGCTGGTCAGGAGGAAGGGATGGTCATGGGCGAGCTGTTCGAGAGCGCGCCGGACCTCCTTCAGCGGGGCCTCCTCGCCGGAGACGCTGAGGGTGACGTGCCACAGCCGGGGTACGTCCACGGGCCGGCCGCCCTTCGACTCGGCGACCTCCTGGGCCCGGTACCGCTCACCGGCCGCCACACTGGTCAGGGCGCGCTCCTCGCCGGGCGCCCGCGACGGCGACGTCGAACCGGCCGCACGCGAGGCTGCCGCACCGGTCCCGCCGGTACTCCCATGGGCCGCTGCCACCCCAGGGCGCACTCGTCTCACGACGGCCTCCTTTACGCAGCGCTCGTGCGGATCGCGTCCCGCGGTGGCCCGCGGACTCCCGCAGCAGGTGTCCCTGAGACAAAGTTGAGCAGGCCGCACGGCTCCGTGGGGCGGTTTCACGGAACGTCCCCCACCGGTACGGACCGTTCGAGCGTGTTTACGGGTGCAGGATCACCAGGTCGTCCCGGTGGACGACCTCGCGCTCGTACTCCGCGCCCAGTTCCCGCGCCAGTTCCCTGGTCGACCGGCCGATCAGCTGGGGGATCTCCTTGGCGTCGAAGTTGACGAGACCGCGGGCCACCGCGTGCCCCGAGACGTCCCGCAGCTCGACGGGGTCGCCGGCGCTGAAGTCGCCCTCGACGGCGGCGATCCCGGCCGGCAGCAGCGACTTGCGCCGCTCGACGACCGCGCGCACCGCGCCGTCGTCCAGGGTCAGCGACCCCTGCGGGGTGGACGCGTGCTGCAGCCACAGCAGCCGGTCGGCGGAACGCCTGCCGGTGGAGTGGAAGAAGGTGCCCGTGTCCCCGCCGGCGAAGGCGTCGGCCGCGTGGACGGCGCTGGTGAGGACCACGGGGATGCCCGCGGCGGCGGCGATCCGGGCCGCCTCGACCTTGGTGACCATGCCGCCGGTGCCGACGCCCGCCTTGCCGGCGCTGCCGATCTCGACGTGGGCGAGATCCTGCGGCCCGTGCACCTCGGCGATCCGCGCGGTGCCCGGCTTGCCGGGGTCGCCGTCGTAGACGCCGTCGATGTCCGAGAGCAGCACGAGCAGGTCGGCGTGGACGAGATGGGCGACGAGCGCGGCGAGCCGGTCGTTGTCGCCGAACCGGATCTCGTCGGTGGCGACGGTGTCGTTCTCGTTGACGATCGGGAACGCGCCCATCGCGAGCAGCTGGTCGAGCGTGCGGGAGGCGTTGCGGTGGTGGGCGCGCCGGCTCATGTCGTCGCTGGTCAGCAGTACCTGGCCGACGCGGACGCCGTAGCGGGCGAAGGAGGCGGTGTAGCGGGCCACCAGCAGGCCCTGGCCGACGCTGGCGGCGGCCTGCTGACGGGCGAGGTCCCTGGGGCGGCGGCGCAGGCCCAGTGGGGCGAGTCCCGCGGCGATCGCTCCGGAGGAGACGAGGACGATCTCCTTCTCTCCCCCGCTGCGGCTCTTGGCGAGGACGTCGACGAGCGCGTCGACCCGGTCGGCGTCGAGCCCGCCGGAGGCGGTGGTCAGCGACGAGGAGCCGACCTTGACCACGATCCTGCGGGCCTCGCCCACGGCCTGCCTTGCCCCTGCCACCTTGTTGTTCGCCCCTTGCCTAGGTCCGGCTGCCGGTTTGGCAATCTACGCGAACGGGACGCGGGCCGCTCCGGGGTTTCAGCTCGCGGACAGCCCGGACGGCGTAGTCGTTCGTTCACCCGTTGCGTACGGCAAAGCGGTCGTATCGGTTCCCCATAGGATTTGAAGAGAACACAAATTTATTTTGAAGTTTGTGTCACCTACAGTTCGCCCTGTGAAGCGCATACTCCTCAGATCGGGGAAGAGCCCCTTCGACGTGGTCCCCGTCGAGGAAGCCCTCCACCGCGACGTGATCGCCACCAACGCCGGCAACCTGATCTTCAGCGACGCCGCGCACAAGATCCTCACCGTGCCGGACACCGAGGTCGTCTCCAACGGCATGCGGACCGAGGTGAAGGCGGCGGCCCAGATCAACGAGGAGTACGACGCCTTCGTCGTGCCGCTGGCCAACGCCTTCCGGCCGACCTTCGAGCCGGGGCTGCAGCGGCTGACCCGGCTCATCGGGAAGCTGAAGATCCCGGTCGTGGTGCTGGGCGTCGGCGCGCAGTTCGGCGTGACCTACAGCCCGGAGCGGCTGAAGCCCATGGAAGCCAGCGTGCGCGCCTTCTGCGCGGCCGTGCTGGAGCACAGCGCCTCCATAGGCGTGCGGGGCGAGTTCACCGAGCGCTACCTCAACGACCTGGGGTTCCGGGACGTCGAGGTCATAGGCTGCCCGTCGATGTTCCTGCACGGCGACCGGCTGCCGGTGGAGAAGAAGACGGCGGCGCTGACCGCCGAGTCGCGGATCAGCGTCAACGGCTCGCACACGGCGGTGCGCGGCGGCGGTCTGCACAAGGTGATCGCCCGCGCCCACGAGCGCTATCCGAACCTGCTCTACATAGGCCAGAACCTCAGCGACGCCAAGCAGCTGTACTGGCGGGACGTGGACTCCGTGGGCGGCCGGGTGGTCGAGATGCCGACCCACCCCGACCACCCGATGTACCGGGAGGGCAAGGCGCGGGTCTACATCGACCCGGTCACCTGGATGGACGACCTGCGGGAGTTCGACTTTTCGTTCGGCTCGCGCATCCACGGCAACATCGCGGCCCTGCTGGCCGGTACGCCCGCGACCGTGCTGGCCTTCGACTCGCGCACGCTGGAGCTGTGCCGCTACTTCGAGATCCCGCACCGGCTGCTCAGCGAGGTGCCCGAGGACCTCGACCCGGCCGACCTCTACGAGGAGGCCGACTTCACCGCCCTCACCGGCAACCACAAGGGTCGCTTCGACCGGTTCGCCGCGTTCCTGGACAAGAACGGGCTGCAGAACACCTTCACCCACGGGGACGGCGGCGCGGCCTTCGACAAGAAGCTCCGCTCGCTGTCCTTCCCGGCGGGTGTGCGCCCGTGGAACGAGGCCGACGTGGCCTCGCTGACCAGCCGGTTCGGCTGGCTGCACCACCGCATCCACGAGCTCGACTCCCAGAACGCCCAGCTGAAGCGGGACCTGGCGAAGAGCCGGACCGGCGCGCGGGCGGCGGCCAAGGCCGCCTCGGTCATCCCCTCGCCCTCGATCTACCGCCGCGCCAAGCGCGCGGTGGGCGGCCCGCTGCGCCGCGCCCTGAAGCCGAACAAGCCCTGAAGCAGAACCAGCCTTGAAGCCGAACCGGCAGACCGCTCACGCCGGCCCTCACGCCGCCGCGGTGCCGCCCGGTCGCACCGTTCGCCGGCGGATTCTGCTGAGCCGGCGGCGGACCTTGCGCGTGAAACCGCGCAGCATGGCCTCGGCGGGGTCCTCGCGCCAGCCCGGGTAGGCCTTCGCCTCGCGGGGTTCGGCGAGGTAGACCCGGTCGGGGAGGCCGGCCGCCGCCGAGCCGTAGTGCGGGTAGGCCAGATAGAGCTGGGTGTTGCGCCGCTTCAGGACCGGGTCCGGCTTGCTCTTGGCCACGATGAACTCCAGGACGTCCGCCAGGAGGTCGGGGCGCTGCCGGGCCACCAGTTCCAGGCGCAGCCGTTCGTGGACCAGGAGGCGTTGGGCGACGCCCTCGTTCCAGTACGCGTCCATCAGGGGCTTGGCCAGTTCCAGCTTGGTGCGGCGGATCTCCTCGTCGTTGCGCAGGAAGACGGGCCCGAACTGTGGCAGCACGGTGACGAGGAAGGGGCGGACCATCAGCACGTCCCGTTTCGCGCCGGGCGGGACCAGCCGCTCCAGCAGGCCCATCAGGGCGCGCGCGGAGTCGAAGCGCAGGGTGTAGCTCCCGCTCTTCGTCACATGCTTGCCGTCGGTGCGGCCCACCAGGTAGTAGCAGGTGTAGTCGGCGACGACGGAGACTCCGTCGGCCCGCAGATACGCCTCCATCGTGAACAGCGCGTCCTCGCCGGTCCACAGGGACTCGTCGAAGCGCATGCCGTGGCGTTCCAGGAACTCCCGGCGGAACAATTTCTGCGCGCTGAGGGTGAACTTTATGTTCGAGGAGTAGACGTCCGTACGCTCGAGCGTCTCGCCCCACATCGACCTCGGCGGCTTGCGGTTGATGCCCTCGACCCGGCCGAGGACCACGTCCGTGCCATTGCGGTCGGCCATGGCGACCATGCGCTCCAGGGCCTCGGCGCCGAGCCGGTCGTCGGCGTCGAGGAAGAAGACGTACCGCCCGGTGGCCTGGGCGAGGCCGACGTTGCGGGGGCCGCTGGGGCCGCCGGAGTTCTCCTGCCGGATCACGGTGACGGACAGCGGCACGCGGGCGGCGAACTCCTCCAGGCACTCCCCGGTGCCGTCGCGGGAGCCGTCGTCGACGGCTATGACCTCCAGGCGCGCCGGGTCCAGGGTCTGCGCCTCCACCGATGCCAGGCATTCGACCAGGTACGGCATCGCTTCGTACGCCCCGATGATCACGGTGACGTCAGGCTGCGCAACGGACATTTTCCCTCTCACCACGCACCGGTTTCCGACAAGAACGCTCTGGATACCAGGTAGACGGAGGATGAACGGGGCGGGTTGCCTGGATTGCGACACGTGTTCCACATCACAGGATGCACGAAAAACCGGGCCCCCGGAGAGCGATCTCCGGGGGCCCGGCCTGAGGAAACACGGACGTCAGGCGGTTGTCACGCCCTTGGTCAGTTCCGCCTCGTCGTCCGGTGGACCGTCCGCCCCGCCGTCCGCGCCGCCGAGCGCCGCGCCCGCCAGGGAGCCGAGGCCCACGTTGCGCGCCTCGGCCTTCAGGGCGAGGTCGGTGACCGCGGTGTCGAACCGTTCCAGCGAGGTGGGCCGGTCGGGCCCGAGCAGGTACTCCTTGAGTTCCTTGCGGTCCTTGGCCAGCGGATCGCCGGCCGGGTCGCGGACCGCGTCCAGCAGCTGGTCCAGCTCGGCGGCGCCGTTGCCGAGGATCACGGCGGCGCGCACCGCGGTGTTCTGCCGCTTGAACTCCTCCGCGCCGAGCTCCGCGGAGTCGGTGACCGCGTACGGCTTGCCGCTCGCGATGAAGTCGGAGACCACGCTGGAGATGTCGGAGACCATCGCCTCGGAGGCGTTGAAGCAGTCGTACAGCCGGGGTTCGGCGCCGGTGACCACCCGGTGCTCGAAGGTGGGGAAGGAGCTCCAGTAGGTCTCGTTCCACGCGGCGCGCAGCCGGGCGGCCTCCTGGTGCTTGCGGACGTCGACGATGCCGTCGCGGCTGGTCACGGCCTCGTCGGCGCGCTCGTCGAAGGCCAGCGAGAGGCTGTCCAGCCGGGCCTTGAGCCGGGTCAGCTCGGTCTTGGCCTTGGCCTGGGCCGCCCGGTCCGCGGTGAACCGGGAGTCCTCCGCGCGCTGGGCTGCGGCCTTCTTGATCAGGGCGATGATCCGCCGGTGGGCGGCGCCGGCCTTGGCGTTGCGCATGCCCGTGAACGGGTGCGGCTTGTACACGACACGGACCGGCGGCTCGGCCTCGACCAGCTTGCGCACGATGTTCTCGCCGGCCAGCAGGAGCGAGGTGTTGCCCGGACTGTCGTCCCAGCCCTCCCAGGTGGGCGCGTAGAGGATCGTCGGGATGCGGTCGGCCGGGATGCCGTCCGACGCCCGGATCGGCGCGAGCTGCGGGCGGCCGACCTCCACGATGTCCTCGTCGCGGATGCCGACGTCGGCGATGGCGTAGCGGTCGCGGCCCGCGCGGCCCGCGGTCCACACCTCGTCGTAGACCTTGCTGAACGGGTTGACGCTGGCGACCTTGTCGCTGTCGCCGTGGCCGATGAAGACGTGCTTCATGGTCGGCACGCGCAGCAGGTGGATGTTCTTGCCGACGTTCGCGCAGTACAACGCGACCCGCACCATGGACAGGTCCATGTTCATCAGGTGCACCCCCCCGGGCACGCAGATGACAGGGACGGAGGTGGGCGCCATCCGCTCCAGGATGACGCGCTCGCGCAGGATGACCAGCGGCCGGGCCTCCATCTGCTCCAGCGTCTCCAGCCACATGTTGACCTGGTAGGCGGAGTCGTCGGAGCCGGAGAAGTACAGCACCGTCTGCGGCCGGTACTCGCGCAGCCAGGCGCTGACCGTGTCCAGGACCTTGCCGGCCTTCGGCGGCAGCCGCCTGGCCCGCAGGTGCGGCACGAGCGCCAGGACGTACAGCGCGCCCAGGCCCAGGGTGACGGCGATGCCGACGTACCCCGGGAGCACCTCGACCGAGCCGGAGCCGGAGTCGCTGAAGGCGCACACGAGCAGGCCCACGACGGCGGCGAGGTCGAGGTGGAGCATCTTCACGGTGGCCCGGTTCAGCAGCAGGCGCGGCGGGGCGTCCGGTATGGCCAGCCGGGAGGCCAGGTCGACGTTCCTGGTCACGACCGGCATCTGGCGGCGCTTGCCGATCAGGGTGA
The DNA here is from genome assembly GCF_053594615.1 of Streptomyces sp. NPDC001858. NCBI lineage: Bacteria > Bacillati > Actinomycetota > Actinomycetes > Kitasatosporales > Streptomycetaceae > Streptomyces > Streptomyces sp. NPDC001858. The sequence goes on along the minus strand of NZ_JBSFEV010000003.1, from coordinate 34,906 downwards.
TCAGCGCGCCGTGCGGAGCCTGCAGACCGAAGAACACCGTGAAGCACGCGATCGCCGCGTAGAAGACCGGCTCCTGGGAGAGGTCGAGTCTCGCCAGCAGCAGGATCAGCAGCAGCTCGCGGACGAGGAACCGGGTGGACAGACCGGCCCGCACCTTGGACAGGAGGCCGATGAGGCGACTGCCCTTGCGGTGGAGGTAGAGGTCCGCCAGGTACGTCACGGCGGCCGCGGCGGCGAAGGCGGGGGCGCTCGGCACGAGCGCGGCCGCCATGAGGCCGGGGTAGCCCAGCATCATGAGGACCGCTGCGGCCAGTTCGGCCGCGCTGCCCACCCGGGCTACGCGAATAGCGGTGGATATCACGGAGAAACCTGCTCTGGGAGGGGGCCGGTCATAGGTACTTAAAAGTCCGGAAAATCCTTTTTGAAGGTTTCGGGAGTTTTACGGATTCAGGCCTCCGTGAATTCTCCGTAAACGGGGAGCCACAGAGGCCTGAAAAATCGATGGCTATTTGGTCACGATTATGCCACGCCGTTCTGTCGGTCCAGTACGTCGGCCAGCGCCTGCTCGAAGCCGGACGCCTTGCCGGCGGCCGCCGTCGGGTCCTGCTGGCGGACGTCGATGACATGGCCCGTGAGCTCGGAGAGCAGCACGTCGAGCGAGGTGCGGGCGACCGCCTCGGAGGAGAGCAGACTGCCCGCGGGCTCCTGGCCGAAGGCCTTGGTGCGCATCGGCGTCGCCGTGCGTTCCGGGTTGACGCAGTTCACCCGGATGCCGTCACCGGCCCACTCGTCGGACAGGGCCTGGGTGAGGTTCACCATGGCGGCCTTGGTCGAGGAGTAGAGGCTGTACTCGGCCCGGCCGCGGGTGTAGCTGCTGGAGGTGTACAGCAGCAACTGGCCCTTCGTCTCGGCGAGATACTTGTAAGCCGAACGTGCGATCTGCACCGGTGCCAGGTAGTTGACTTTCAGCGCTTCCTCGATGGTCGCGTTGTCCGTCTCCGCCAGCTTTCCGATGCGCAGCACGCCCGCGGTGTTGACGACGTAGTCGATGCGCCCGGTCTCGCTGTAGGCCTTCGACAGGGCGTCGTCGACCTCCTCCGGGTTCTCCACGTGCGTGCCGGTGGTGGACCGGCCCAGGGCGTAGACCTTGGCGCCGTGCGCCTCGGCGAGTTCGGCGATGTCCTTGCCGATGCCGTACGAACCGCCGAAGACGACCACGGTCCGGCCGGTGAGCAGTTCGCGGTAGACCTCCTCGCCGTTCTGCTCGGGGGTGGCGGAGGAGGCCAGCTGGAAGAGCTTGTCGGCGATGAAGACGTCGACGGGCTGGGTCACCTTCATGTTGTACTCGTCGCCCGCCACGACGTGGATCGGCACGTCCGGCAGGTAGCGCAGCACGACGGTGCAGTCGTCCGTGGCCTGGAAGTTGGGGTCGCCCGCCGCCACCTCGTAGGCCCGGCGGATGGTGGACAGCTTGAACGCCTGCGGGGTCTGGCCGCGGCGCAGCCGGGAGCGGTCCGGGATCTCCGTGATGAACTCGCCGTCCTCGCCGTGCGTGCGCGTGACGATGATGGTGTCCGCGGACGGGATGGCCACGTCGACCGCCTGGTAGCGCTCAAGCGCAGCGACGCAGTCGTCGATGACGCGCTGCGAGAGCAGGGGGCGCACGGCGTCGTGGAAGAGGACGTTGAGGTCCTCGCCGTCGGCCAGCCCCTCGCCCAGGGCGGCGATGGCGCGCTCGGTGGTCTCGTTCCGCGTGGAACCGCCCTCGATGATCGCCCGGACCTTCCGGAACCCGGCCTTGGACACGATCTTCTCGACGTCCGGCACATAGCCCGGGGCCATGAGCACGATGATGTCGTCGACCGAGTCGGCGTTCTCGAAGGTGGTCAACGTGTGCTCGATGACTGCCTTGCCGGCGATCTTCAGCAGCTGCTTGGGAATCGACAGACCCACGCGCTGGCCGGTGCCACCGGCCAGGATCACTGCGGTGGTACGGGGCTTGGCTATCAGCTGGGACACAGAAGACCTACCTTGAGACGACAGGGACGCGGAAATGGTCCCACTTGCGGTTACCGCGATGCAAGGTGAGTGCCGTTCGCTGCAAATGTGTACGCAACCTGGCATTCACCTTGCGTCGCTGACGATGCCGAGACACCGATGCGGCTTCCCAGGGAAGCTCCCGGAAATCCTGTGAGTAACTCCACAGGGGTAACGCATTGCCGAGAGTGACATGTGCCGTGACATGTGTAGCGGCATGTGCGGCACATGTGTGACGTGGCTGACTCTAACGGCTGCGGAGAGGTGTCAGCGCCGCCGCAGCCGTTTGAGGCAGCGGTGCCCGAGCACCCGCACGAGTTCCTTCGACGAGGTCTGGTGCACCGGGCGGGCCGAGGCCCCGCCCGGCCCTGCGGCCACCGCCGCGAGCGCTCCGTACAGGGCGTGTGCGGCCACCTCGGGAGCGATACGGGCCTCCCCGGCCGGCTCCCCGGCCCACTCCCCCGCTCGCTCCCCGTTGCGCTCTGCGGCCGGCTTCGCCGCGGGCTCGGGCACGGCGGACAACAGCCTTGGATCGCCGATCACTTGCACGCCCGTCAGCGCAATCCGATCGGCCATCCGGGCGCCGATCTCGGCGGCCGCCCGAACCGCCCAGCGGGGTGTGGATATCTTCACATCCCGAGGCGTGGGGCTACATATGTTCTTCATATGGATGACCGCGCCGTTGCGCACCAGCCTGGAATAGAGCTCATCGGGAAGTCCATTACTGCGGAATTCCTTGTTGAGACTCCTCAGCATTTCGGTCTCGGCCAGCGTGAGAGAGCGATTCGCGGTGTCCGGAACAGGCTGCAGAAGATTCCGCGGCAGTCCTAACAGCGCCTCGAAGGTGCGCATCAGCCCGCCCCGGTCCCGGTCGTCGACCACGACGACGGTGACCCGCTCGGCGCCGACCGCCCGCACCCACCGCTCGACCAGCCGGTCGTGCCGGTGCCGACGCCAGAAGCTGGGGTTGGGCTTGTCGTAGGGGGCCTTGCGGAGCATGTGCTCCAGCCATTCCTCGTAGCCCATGCGCAGACCGTTCTGCACGTACTGCTGCCACTGCGAGGGCATGATCTTCGCCAACGGGCGTACGGTGACCAGGACATGGACCCGCTCCCCGCCGAGCTGCTCGACGATCCGTTCGATCGTCGCGTCGTCCGGGGCGTCGGCGAAGAACTCGCTGCTGATCACGGAGGTCCGGCTGCCGGAGGCGTGCACCTGCTCCACGAGCCGCGTCCAGTGCCGCTCGGTGGGCCGGGCGTCGCCGATCATCCCGGTCCGGGCGCAGGCGGCCAGCACGGCCTGCATGGGGTGTCTGCTGCGCGCCGGGAACTCGACGCCGTACGCCGGCAGCTTCTCCTTCGCCGCGAACAGGGCGCCCTGGATCGAGGTCGTCCCGGTTTTGTGCGGGCCTATGTGCAGCAGGCGCGTGCCGGGCGGCAGCGCGGAGAGCTTCGCGGGGGCCGCGGCGTCATTGCTCGTACAGTCCGTCTCCATGGTCAATGGACGGTAAGAGGACTTCCTTGGCGGACGCTGAGAGAACCCTTGGCCGCAGATGAGTCCCGGGCTCCGGTCAGCGGTTTTTCCGGCCGGGATTTTCCCACCGGCCCGCCTTCGCGGCCTTCGCCCGCCTCCGAACAGCCGACGAGGCCGCCCCCTGTGGGAGACGGCCTCGTCGGGGCACGGACATCAGAAGGGCTCGAAGCCCTCGAACTCCTGAGTCGCCTCGTCGCGTTCGGCCTGCTTGTCCCGGCGGCGCTGGGTCGCGGGACGCGGCTCCTCGAAACGGTGGTCCTCGCCGCGGCGGCCGAGCATCTCGGCGCCGGCCGTCAGGGACGGCTCCCAGTCGAAGACGACCGCGTTGTCCTCGGGGCCGATGGCCACGCCGTCGCCGCCGCGGGCGCCCGCCTTCATCAGCGCGTCCTCCACACCGAGGCGGTTGAGCCGGTCGGCGAGGTAGCCGACGGCCTCGTCGTTGTTGAAGTCGGTCTGCCGCACCCAGCGTTCGGGCTTCTCGCCCCGGACGCGGAACAGGCCGTCCTCCTCCAGCGTGACGGTGAAGCCGGTGTCGTCGACCGCCTTCGGACGGATGACGACCCGGGTCGCCTCCTCCTTCGGCTTGGCCGCGCGCGCCGCGCCCACCATCTCGGCGAGGGCGAACGACAGCTCCTTCAGGCCCATGTGGGCCACCGCGGACACCTCGAAGACGCGGTAGCCGCGCTCCTCCAGCTCCGGGCGGACCATCTCGGCGAGGTCCTTGCCGTCCGGTACGTCGATCTTGTTCAGCACCACGAGCCGCGGCCGGTTGCCGAGACCGCCGTACTGCTTGAGCTCCTCCTCGATGATGTCGAGGTCGGAGAGCGGGTCGCGCTCGGACTCCAGGGTCGCGGTGTCCAGCACATGCACGAGCACACTGCACCGCTCGACATGGCGCAGGAACTCCAGGCCGAGGCCCTTGCCCTGGCTGGCGCCCGGGATCAGGCCCGGCACGTCGGCGATCGTGTAGACCGTGGAGCCGGCCGTGACGACGCCCAGGTTCGGGACGAGGGTGGTGAACGGGTAGTCCGCGATCTTCGGCTTGGCGGCGGACAGCACGGAGATCAGCGACGACTTGCCGGCGCTCGGGTAGCCGACGAGAGCCACGTCCGCGACCGTCTTCAGCTCCAGGACGATGTCCTGGAGGTCGCCGGGCACACCGAGCAGCGCGAAGCCGGGCGCCTTGCGGCGGGCCGAGGCCAGCGCCGCGTTGCCGAGGCCGCCGCGGCCGCCCTGGGCGGCGACGTAGGACGTCCCGTGCCCGACCAGGTCGGCCAGCACGTTGCCGGCCTTGTCCTGGATCACGGTGCCGTCCGGGACCGGCAGGATCAGGTCCTGGCCGTCCTTGCCGGAGCGGTTGCCGCCCTCGCCGGGCTTGCCGTTGGTGGCGCTGCGGTGAGGCTTGTGGTGGTAGTCGAGGAGCGTGGTGATCGACTGGTCGACGACCAGGATCACATCGCCGCCACGGCCGCCGTTGCCCCCGTCGGGGCCACCGAGCGGCTTGAACTTCTCACGGTGGACGGAGGCACAGCCGTGGCCTCCGTTACCCGCGGCGACATGCAGTTCGACGCGGTCCACGAAGGTGGTCATGTGGGTGCCTCCAGCACTACGAAAACGTCAGGGTCCGGACGAAGAACGTCGGGGGTCCAGCTATTGCTCTGTCTACTGCTCTAACACGCGAAAGGCGGACCCGCCTTCCCGGAAGGGAAGTGAGGTCCGCCTCGCGAAATGTTCGGTCTGTGTCTAAGCCCTGGGCTCAGGCAGCGACCGGAACGATGTTCACGACCTTGCGGCCACGGTGGGTGCCGAACTGCACCGAACCGGCCTCGAGGGCGAACAGCGTGTCGTCGCCACCGCGGCCGACACCGGCGCCCGGGTGGAAGTGGGTGCCACGCTGGCGGACCAGGATCTCACCCGCGTTGACGACCTGACCGCCGAAGCGCTTCACGCCGAGCCGCTGGGCATTGGAGTCGCGACCGTTCCGGGTGGACGATGCGCCCTTCTTGTGTGCCATGTCTCCTCAGTCCCTTACTTCGCAGCCGCGGGGATCTCAGTGACCTTGATCGCCGTGTACTGCTGGCGGTGGCCCTGACGACGGCGGTAGCCGGTCTTGTTCTTGTAGCGAAGGATGTCGATCTTGACACCCTTGTGGTGGTCCACGACCTCGGCCTGGACCTTGATGCCGGCCAGCACCCACGGGTCGCTGGTCACAGCGTCGCCGTCGACAACGAGCAGGGTCGAGAGCTCGACCGTGTCGCCAACCTTGGCAGTGGAAATCTTGTCAACCTCAACGATGTCGCCGACAGCAACCTTGTGCTGGCGACCACCGCTGCGCACGATGGCGTACACGCGGATCTCACTCTCTCGCTCTGGGACGGCATCCCCGCAGTCCAGCCACCCGGGAACGAACACGGGCGGCCTCTCCCGACCACCGAGGTACCGGTACCCGGGAGGAAGAGGGTTTACGAGGATGTGGCAGGTCAATCGACACGCCGAGGGTCAAGGCTACGGGGCCCGGCTTGAGGGGTCAAACCGGGCCCCGTGGCCTCAGTACTGCACGCTCAGCCGGGAAGCTGCATCTTCTCCGACTTCACGCCCCTGATCAGGTTCTCCAGTGCCTCGTCCGAGGGGCCCAGTCGGAACGCCCAGGCAGCCAGCAGGTACAGAACGCCGTCCTCGTCGATCCCCAGGAAGAACTCCGTCCCGACCTCCCCGAGGGGGAGGAACCGGCGGCCGAAGCGCTCGGACAGGTCCTCGAACCGGTCCTCCTCGCCCACGGCCAGTTCCGGATCGATCTCGAACGGCTCCCGGGCGCAGCTGACACCCGGCCCGCTGACGTCGACCGACAGACCGCCGAACTCCGCCAGGAACCCTTCGGCGGCCGCATGCCAGGACAGACCGGGAAGCAGCTCCTTCCAGGACTGGATGTCGGCCCGTCGACCGGGAAACCAGCCGGAGCGACGCAGCACGTCCTCCGCTTCGGATGAAAATCTCGGCATGTTCCTCATCATGTCAAGAACTCGATGTTCCAGTGCTCGACGAGCACCTTGCAGCTGTCGCACGGACCGATGCCCACCTGGAAGTTCTTGTTGGCCCTGGCCCGTCCCCGCACGGCGGCCGCAGAGGCTCCCGTGGGGTCCTGGCCCGAGTTCAAGGCCTGCGTGAGGCACTCCACCAAGCCGCATCCACCGTGGTTGTTGCCCTGGGCGTCGGCGGGGATGCTGTCGAGAACCGACTGCACCTGAGGATGCACGGCTCGATCCCCGACGCCTCCGTCGCTGTGCGCCATCAGCGGCTTCTGCTCGCCGATCTGCAGTGCCTCGATCACCTCGGGCCGCTTGCTGTTGGACATGTCCGCGACGCGATCCGCCTCGGCCATGACGGCTGCCACGGGGTCGTTCTCGGTACCGCAGTTGTGCACCAGCAGCGGAGTCGCCCCCGCGTGCACGTAGTACGTGTGCACATCCTCGACCGTCAGGTCGTGCGTGCGCTGACGCTCGTCGAAGGCTCGGACGGCCGTGAGTTCGACCGTGTCGCCGTTCGCCGCGTGCAGGCGCATGCCCGGCTTCAGGTCGCCGGCCTCGATCCAGGTCTGTGCGGACTCGGACCAGAAGGGGTGGGTCGTGGTGGAGACCAGCGACTCGGGCGCAGTCGACTCGCCCTTGATCGTCAGGTCGACGAAGTGCTTGTCGTCCTCGGTGACGATCGTGCCGACGACCTCGCGGACCGTCGTGCCACCCGTCTTCGGATCGGTGGCGGCGATCTTGTCGCCGAGCTTCACCTTCTCGATCGGCTTGGTCTTGCCGTCGGCGAGCAGGACCTTGGTGCCGGGCAGGAAGCTGTGCTTCCCGTTGACCGGGCAGGAACCGCTCTCCTCGTTCTTCTTCCGTTTCTTGAGGGCCTCGGCCGCCCGCTTCTTGGCGTCCTTGAGTTTGTCCCCGGCCTTGACCAGCCCCGCCTGGGCCTTGCTCACCGCCTTGCCGGCGTTCCACAGGCCCTTGACGCCGCCGATGAGATCGCCGACCAGGCCGGCGACCCGCTTGGCGAGCTTGATGCCCTTGGCCCAGTTCCAGGGGGCGCCGTACTTGGCGAGGATCTTGCCCGCCAGGCCGCCCGCGAAGCTGCCGGCGACGTTCAGCAGGGTCTCGCCGCAGGATCCGACGTCACCGGTGGAAATGCAGTCCAGGGCCGCGTCCACACCGAGGATGTCACGCGCGATCTTGACCAGGGCCTTGCCCGCGGACTTGATGCGCTGCTTGGCCGCGGACTGCTGCCCCTGGGCCTGCGAGACGTTACGGGAAGCCTGGTCGTAGTCCGACTGGGCCTGCTCCTCCTCGGTCTTCGGGAAGTACGGCTGGCCGCCTCTGCACTCGATCAGCCCCTCCCGGCATTCCGGGATGATCATGCCGCTGGGGTCGGCGTGCGTGACCGGCGAGTTGTTCGCGTACGCGTAGCCGTTGATCTGCTGTGGCTGCGTGTAGTCGATGACCGGGTCGGACGAGATGAACTTGCCGATCGTGGAGTCGTACTCCCGTGCGCCCAGGTGGGTCAGGCCGGTCGAGGCGTCGATCGTGCCGCCGACATAGCCCTTCTCACCGGGCCAGACCCCGACCTTGACGCCGCGATCCACGCCGTAGGGGTCGAAGCGGCGCTGGGAGATCACGCCGGTCGCAGCGTCGATCGCCAGCTCGCCCGTGCCGTGGTGGTCGGCGGCCGTGAAGGACACCTTCGCGGCGCTGCGGACGGCGACGGTCTGGCCGACGAACTCGTAGTAGCGGGTCGTCTCCTTCTTGGTGCCGTCGGCCGACAGCTTCAGCTCGGTGCCGGGCAGGTAGACCGTCGTACCCGAGGGGTCCTTGCGCACCAGGCGGTTGCCGGAACCGTCGTAGACGTAGCTCGTCTTCGAGCCGTTCGCCTCGGTGACCTCGGTCGGCTTGCCCTGGATGTTCCACGCCAGGGACTGGGCGTTGCCGCCGATGACGCGCTTGGTGGTGTTGCCCGCGTCGTCGTACTCGTACGACGACTGCCGGGCGCCGGTCGGGGTCTGCTCGGTGACCTTGGTGACCTGGTGCGGTCCGTCGCCGAGCACGCCCGCGCCGCCGTACTCGTAGCTGCGGGTGATGTTGTTCGCCGCGTTCAGTGACGTGTCGTGGTTGACCTCGGACGTGCGGTTGCCGATCGCGTCCGTCTCGTACGACTTCCAGTACGGAGCCGGACCGCCCAGCGCGCTCGAACCGGCGGCGGAGTCACAGGCCGTGGGCCCGGTACCGTCCACCGGGGTGGTGGAGCCACGGGTTCCGGAACCTGCCGCAGTCGTCGCGGTGGCCGACGGCGTCCACGCGTCCTGCAGTCGCTGACGACTGTCGTAGGCGAAGCACTGCACATCCGGCGAAGCGGAGTTCGCCGTGTCCGCGATCGACAGGACGTTGCCCGCCTGGTCGTAGGAGTACCGCGAGTCCTTCGCCGGGGCGGTCGCACCGTAGACGTCGACCAGCGAACGGGTCAGCCGATCGGTGCCCTTCTCGTAGTTGTAGGTCTGCCAGACCTTCTTGCCGCTGCCGGTGCTCAGCTCCAGCTGCTGCACGAGGCTCTTGCCGGAGTAGACGGTGTTGGTGACGTACGAGGTGCTGCCCGTCATCGTCGTCGGACGCTGGAGGCTGTCGTACCCGTAGGTGAGCACCTCCGCCGGCAGATCGCCCATGGCCGGCAGGCCCGTGCTCTGCACGGTGCCGTCTCGGTTGTACGCGGCGCTGAACACGTAGGTGCCCGCCAGGGATCCCTGGGAGGCAGGGACCTGATAGGCGGTCTTCAGCGGGCGGTAGAACTCGTCCATGGACTGGACGGCGCTGGCGAAGTAGTCCGTCGGTGAGAGATAGCTGAAGTAGCCGTAGGCCTGCCCCAGCCAGCCCGCTTTGTCGTACCGGGTCTCGGTGAGTTTGGTGCCGGTGCCGGAGTCGCCCTGCCAGGTCGTCAGGACCCGGCTGAGGCTGTCGTAGACCGTGGTCACCTTCTGCTCACGGGCGTCGTACGTGACGCTCGGCCGGTCCAGCTCGTCGTACTCGGTGCGCGAGGTGCCCGCGTCCGGGTCGATCGACTTGGTCTTGCGGCCCAGCTGGTCGTACTCGTAGCGCCACACGTTGCCCTTGGCGTCCGTGACGGACTCCAGGTTGCCCGCCACGTTGTACGTGTACTTCGTCGAGTCGTAGGGCACGCCTGCGGCCGGTGACGCGCCGCGGTAGCTCCGGATCTCGCTGACGTTGCCCTGGCCGTTGGTGACCGTGGTGGTGGGCACGCCGCCGGTCGGCGGGTCGACGCTGGTCAGCTCACCGTTGTAGGTGGTCGTGGTCCGCCACTGCTCAGCGCCGGAGACGGCGAAGATCTGCGCGGTCGGCCGGCCCAGACCGTCGTACTCCATGAGGCTCTGCTGGCCGACCTGGCCGTTGCTGACGAGCAGCAGCTCCTCCGAGGCGGCTGCCGCCGCGTTGTACGTGGCATTGGTCTTTCTGACGTTGCCCGTGCCGTCGTACCACGTGTCGGCGACCATGCGCGTGCCGTCCACGCCCTCGGTCTGGATCTGGCGCGGCCTGAGCATGCTGTCGTACAGCTGGTACTCGGCGCCGTAGCTGCCGTCGTTCTCGATCTTCTCCGTCTTGATCGAGGTGACCTTGTCCTTGCGGACGTTGTACGAGTACTTGATGCTCGGCGTCTGGGTGGACGCCCGGTCCGCCAGCCAGACGGAGGTCAGCCGGCCCAGCGCGTCGTAGGCGAGTTCGGTCCGCTGGCCGTTGGGGTCGGTCTGACCGGTCGACATGCCCCAGGCCTGGGCGTAGTCGGTGATCGTGTTGTGGCCCAGGGCGTTGGTGACGGTCGTCTTCGACAGCAGGCCGTTGGTCTCGGTGTAGACGGTCTTCGTCTGCTCCGTCGTCGATACCTGCTTGGCGTCCTTCTGGGTCAGCGGTCGGCCGTAGGCGTCGTAGGTCGTCACGCCGGTGACCTGGTACGTGGCCGTGGTGCCGTTGTGCGACGTCAGCCGCTCGGTCTTCGTCGCGTCACCCTTGGTCGGGGTCGCTCCGAAGGCCCCTCCGTCGTAGGAGGTGCGCTCGTCCGCCAAAACCTGGGTCTTGCGGTCGGGCGTCGTCGCGCACTTCACGGACACGGACTCGCTGCGCGCGGGCAGCGCCAGGAAGTTCTTGGCCGTGTTGTCCGCGTACGTGGTGCGCGTGCAGGTGTCGTCCTTGGCGGTGGAGACGTCGCCCTGGTCGTCGACCGTCAGCACGCGGCCGGTGCCGTTCGCCGTGTCGTAGGTGGTGGTGGACTTCGTCTCCAGCCAGGTCCCGTCCGACTGCAGGTTGAAGCCACGTCCCGTCTGGGAGCGCACGATCACCGCATGGGTCGTGCCCCAGCTCGGGGTCTGGGTGGCCGTGTAGTGCTTCCACGGAGTCTGGATGGACTTGGCGACCAGCTTGGCGCCGTCGTAGGTGGCGACCTCCAGTTCCTGGCCGGTGAACTCCTCCTCGTCGGTGTACGAGGCTCCCGTGGAGTCCTTCACCGTGACCGAGCGCGTATTGCCGTCCGCGTCCTTGTCGCCGTCCATGCCCTGCATGAACGTGTAGTCGACGCGGGTCTTCTGCGCATCGGAGCTGCCGCTGGTGACCTTGACCTTGCCGTAGCCCTGCCAGCCGCCCCAGGTCAGGTACTTGGCGTCGGTGATGCCGTCCGGCTTCGCCTTCCGCCAGGCCGCGTCGCCCTGGTAGTCGTAACGCGTGACCATGCCGTCGCTGCCGCCGGTGCGGTCGGTCTCGATGACCGCCGACACGACGTACTTGTGGAACCAGTCCGTGATCGGGTCGGTGTAGCCCGGCGGGGCCCACTTCACCGGATAGCAGCGCTTGACCGACTCGCCCGGCTTGGGGAGCGAGGCCTTGGTGCAGTCGGTCGGCGCGTAGGTGACGTCGAGCTGCGCGCCCGTCTCGCTGAGGACCATCGAGAGGCGGAAGCGGTAGAACGGGGCGATGTTGTCGCCGATCGCGTCGACGCGGTTGGCGAGCTGCTCGCCGAACAGGTCGACGGACGGCAGCTTCACCGCCGTCCCGACGCGGCCCTCGTGCTCGATCTTCGACAGCCACAGCGTCTTGGAGTCGTCGCCGTTGTCCGTGAACAGGTGGGTGAGGCTCCAGGCGTCCACGTCCTGGTAGGTCGTGGCGTCCTTGCGCATCTGCGTGACGACCGACGTCAGCCGCTTCGTCGTGAAGAACGTCTGGACGGGCGAGGTGCACTTGGTGGCTGCCTTGCACTCCTGGTCGACCGGGACGTCCGGCCAGTAAGCAGCGTTCGCCTTCGTGCGCTTGCTCTCGGCGCAGTCGAAGTCGGCCGTGGGCAGGCAGCGTTCGGCGGTGTTGAAGACGACCCGGGCCGGAGCCTTCGCCGCGTAGGCACTGCCGTCCCGCTGACCGTAGTCGATCCGCTTCAGCCAGCCGCCGCGGTGGTACGCGGTGCCGTTGACGTCCGTCTTGCCGTTCAGCGCGTAGTAGTTGGTCTCACGGTCGTAGAAGTAGGACATCACGTTGCCGTGCGTGTCCTTCACGTAGTCCAGGCTCCAACGCCACGCCTGCTGGCAGTTGGCGCTGGTGAACGTCGCGTTGTAGCAGGGCTCACCAGCGTCGTCGCCGAAGACCGGAGCCGTCCAGACCGAGTTGGTCTCCTCGTTGCCCGTCGCCCAGCCCGGCAGCCGGTTCAGACCGAAGACGTACTCGGTCCCGTCGGAGGTCGTGACCTTCCAGTGCTCGCCCTTGTCGTCGGCGCTGCCCTCGTCGCCGTTGGTGGCGCCCGTCAGCCGCTCGACCTTGGAGCCGTCGTCGGAGGACATGTGCCACTTGCCGGTGGTGTCGTCCTTCACCAGCTCGCCGGCCGAGCCGTTGAGCATGATGGTCGCGTTCTCGAACGCCCAGCACTGCTCGCCGGAAGCGTCGTGACCGTCCTCGGAACAGGGCTTGTAGCGGCGCTCGATGTAGCCGGGGTCGTAGGAGAAGCCCTCACCGACCCAGGAACCCTGGTTGTTCGTCGCCGAGGTACGGCCGTCCGCCGACTGGGAGGAGTAGCCGAGGCCCACTGTGGGGGTCAGGCCGCCGGGAGTCGGGACGGACCGGAAGGGATAGTTCCAGTTGAATGCTCCGGACGAGGTGGCCACGCTCCAACTGGCCGACGGAGCGAGCGCCGTGGCCTTGTACGTGCCCTGCGCGCTGGAGGGGCCGGCGGCGACCGCGACCAGGGACGTCGCGGTGCCCGCCATCGTCGAGACGCCCTCGGCGGGGGCCGGTGCGGCGGTGACGTCTGCGGAGACGGTGCCCGTCTTCACGTCGTTCACCGTGGCGAGCGCCTTGGGCAGCTCGGGGCAGGCCTTGCTGCCCGGCGTGGCGACCGCGGCGCAGGCCGGGAGCTGGACCAGTTGGAGACGTGAGGCGTAGGAGCCGCCGAAGCCTTCGGCGAACTCCGAGTAGTCCACGGTCAGTCGGACCTTGGCGGCCTGGTCCTCGCCGTCGGCGCGCTCGACGCCGAGGAGGACTCCGGCGCCGAGCGTTGCGGCGCGCTGGGGGTCGAGGACGTCGACGCGCACCTTGTCGACGTCCAGTGCCTCGGCCTTGGCTTTGCCCTTGGCCGTCGTCTTGGCCTTGGGCTTGCCGACCGTGATCGGCAAGCCGCCGGCCTCCGCCGACGCCCCCAGCTTCACCTCGGCGCCGCCCTGCTTGGGCCACACCGCCTTGTCGAGGCCCTTGACCGCGGCCTTGCGCGCCGGGTCGGAGGGACGGGACTTCGCTTTCGCGGCGGACCCCTTGGCGGGATCCCCGTCGTCCTGGACGCCGGGACTGCTGGTGCGGCCCCGGTCGCCGTCGTCGAGCGCCAATGCCTGAACCGACGACGCAGACAGCGCGAGCGTAAGCCCGAGCACTGTCGCGGCATACGCCGGTCTGGGCATGCGGCGGCTCAGAGAGCGGCCACGCAAAAACATTCGGCAACTTCCTGATCGAAGGGAGAACGGAATGAAGGAGAACGGAATGAAAGAAAGGAGAAAGAAGCTGGTCGGCAGGACAGGTGTGCCGGGCCCTGAAAGGACCCGGCACACCTCAGAGCTGAGCTCCTGTCACATATCGCTGACGGCCGTCAGCGCGGCCATCTGCTGCACGGCGATCTGATCGGCGGCCCCGCTGTAGGCGCGGACTTCGTCGATCGCGCCGGCGAAGTACTCGCTCGCCCCGCGCAGCGAACGGCCCACCTGAAGGCCGCCGGTGGCGGACCACAGGGTGTTCTCCACGCCGTAGGCGCCGGCGACGAGCTGACCCTCCACGTACAGGCGGATCGAGTTGGCGAAGGCGTCGTAGACCACCGCCAGGTGCTGGCCGGAGCCACCGGTGTCGGGCAGTTCCTGGTCGTCGGCGAAGGTGACGATCGCGGGAGTGGCCACGTCCGACTTGGCGACCACGAGCTCCCACAGCCCGGTGCTCGCCTGGTAGCGGACCTGGAAGCGGTTCGCGTTGGCGCCCGGCAGGGACAGCACCGTCTGCGACTTCGCCGGGTCCAGCGAGGTGAGCTGGGCGCGGGCGGACACGGTGAAGCTGGTGTTGCCCACGACCGGGGCGGTCGCGGTGGACGCGTAGTCCCCGTCGCCGTCCAGGACCAGGTTGCCGTCGCCGACCAGGGCGGCCGGGTCGAACAGCGGGTCGAGGGGGCGGTAGATGGACGCGTTGCCCGCCAGGGTGAGGGCCTGGCCGCCGCCGGTCTCGGCGGAGGCGCCGTTGCTGGCGTCGTCGAGCTGCCAGTAGCCCTTGCGCGTCGGCTTGACGGTCATCAGCTCGGCGACCTCGGTCGCCAGGACGACGCGGTCGAAGACGCGGACCTCGGCGAGGTCACCGGTGAAGTTGTCGCGGTAGCCGCTCTTGGCCGTGGACCGGCCGATCTGCAGCGGACCGTACGACTTCCAGGTGGAGCGCCGTGCGACGGACGCCTTCAGGTCCTTGTTGATGTAGAGCTGGAGCTGCGGACCGCCGGTCTTCTGCGCGTCGTAGACGCCGGTGAGCAGCACCCATTGGTCCTTGACCACAGAGACTCCGGTGGAGACGGCCTTCCACTCGCCGAGCGAGTCCACGTCGTTGACCGGGACGGAGAACTTCCAGGTCTGCGCGGACGCGTCGTAGCCGAGGGTGAAGCCGGGCTCGCCGGTGCCGTCCTGGCTGATCACCGACATGTTCTTGTCGAGCGCGGTGGGCCGGACCCAGGCGCTGACGCTGAAGCTCTTGGCGGAGTCGAGCACGCTCTCGCTGGTGTCGAGGTAGGACTCGGCGGTGCCGTCGAATCGGGCCGCCTTGTCGGCCTTCCCGCCGGGACCGTCCACGCCGAACGTGACGGCACTGCCGGCGGTCGCCGAGTACTCGCCGCTCTCGTCGTGGGCCTCGCCGCCGGCCTCGTCGGCGAGGTTCCACTGGCCGACGACCGGCCGGCCCTCGGCCACCAGGAAGTCGTACGAGTTGCTGGAGGCGTGCGTCGCCTTGTCGATGGCGATCACCTCGAGCACATGCCGTCCGGCCCGGGTCGGCACCCACTGGGTGGAGACGGAGCCGCCTCCGGTGGCCGGGGTGAGGGTGGTCAGCGCGGCGCCGTCGAAGGAGTACTGGTACTTGACGACGTCGGTGTCCGGGATGGAGTCGTTCGGGTTCGGCGAGAAGGTGAAGGTGCCGTAGGTGCCCACGCCGTCGTGGTAGACGGTGTCGGACGGGTACTGCTTCGACAGCACGTTCGGCTTGCCCGGCCACGTCTTGTCGTAGATGAACTCGCAGCGCTGGGCGGGGTCGCCGTCCGAGCTCCACGGGCCGTTGCCGTCACCGTCGTTGGCGCGTGCGCTCCAGTAGATGACGGTGTTCTGCGGGATCACCGACTTGACGGTGTGCTCGAACTTGGTGTTGGTGGTCGGGGAGAGCGCGTCCTTCGTGATGTAGGTGTACGAGCCCGGGGTGGTCCCGCCCCACTCGATCTTGAACTCGACCTTCACCTTGTCGGTCTGGCCGTTGCCGTGGTCGGGGTCGCTCGCGATGGCCCGCAGCTTCGGCAGGGAGTCGACGTAGGGGCGGCTCGTGCCCCACTTGCACACGCCACCGGGGTCGGTGGACATGTCGGACGTCTTGATCTGCCGCGGCAGGTTGTTGTACGAGACGGACAGGTAGGCGTTGCCGCAGATCCGCTTCCACTCCGCGAAACGGGACTCGTCCGCCGCCCGCAGGCCCAGCGTCATCGAGTTCCAGCCGCCTGCCGCAGCCGCCGCGACCTCGCTGGTCAGCTCGGTGTTGGTCTTCAGATTGCTCTCGAAGTGCAGGTTGGCCTGGCTGGAGCAGGAGGTCGGGGAGATCGCCTTGTCGACGGTCCCGATGTGGTCGTCCCAGTCGTCCGAGGTGTTCGACCAGTTGCTGGACGAGTTGAGCGTGTAGTTCGCCCCGCCGATCCGGTAGAGCCGGATGGGCTCGGCGGTCGGGGTGGCGCTGTAGATGTGCTCGACGCGGGCGGAGAACGTCGCGCCCAGGATCTGCTTCCCCTTGTAGAAGGAGAGCGGCATCGTGAACATCACGCGGCGCGCGTTGACGCCGTTGCAGGAGACCGGGTTGTAGTCGGTCGGGCACTTGCCCACGCCCGCACTGCCCGAGTACTTCCAGTCCTGCTCGGTGGGCATCCCCGACATGACACCCGTCCACGCGGTGCGTGACGTGGTGCGCTGGATCGGGTCGATGACGACCGGGAAGACGGTGCCCGCGCCCTTCAGCAGCTTCTGGTCGGGGACCAGCCGCAGTTTGCCCTTGCCGACCTCGACACCGAGCGGGGCGACGCGGCCGCCACCGCCGGGGCCTTCGAGGGCGGGCTCGACGGCTGCCTCGGGTCCGGGCGTGGCCGTGGTGCTCGCGTCCGCGCCGGCCGAGGCGGCCTTCAGCGCCTTCGCGACGGCCTTGGGACCCTGCTTCCTGCTGACGGCCTCCTGTACGGCGGCCGAGTCCCACATCGTCGGCTTGCCCGCCTGGAACACGGTGCCGCCGACGACGGAGTCCTCCGCAAGGATCGCCCCGGAGGCGTCCTCGGTGACCTTCAGACCGTCGGTCGCCATGCCCAGATCGAGCTGGGCGAGCCTCGGATCGGCAGCCGCCTCCGGCGTCTTGACCACCAGCAGATGACCGAAGCCGTCCGCCTCGGCCCGCACCGTCAGATCGACGCCGGGCAGGGCGTCGACGTAGGTGGCGGTCTCCCCCTCGACCTTGGGCGCCGACAGCTTGCCGTACGGCCAGGTCAGGGCGAACTCACGGCCCGCCCGCTGCATCGTCACGAACGGCTTGCCCGCCTGACCGGCAGAGAACGTCAGATCCACGGTGGCGGCCTTCGGCCCCCAGCTGCCGTCCGACCGCTTCACCAGCGTGGCGTCGACCTTGACCCACTTGCCGCCCTGCACGGTGCGCACCGGCTCGGTGTACTCACGAGCGGTGAAGGTGCCGTCGGGCTCCGCGAAGATCTCCCGGCGCTCGGTGCGCAGCCCCACGACCTCGGTCTTCTTGCCGCTTTCCTTGGCGACCGCCATGGCCTGCTGCTCGGTCACCGTCGGCTGGTCGGCGGCGACCGGTGCCGGTCCCGCCGGTGCGCCGCCCGGCAGGACCGCCAGGGTCCCGGCCGTCACCGCACCGGTGACGGCAGCCGCGACGGCGGCACGCAGCAGCACGCCACGCCGTATCGGTCTCGGTCTCTGTGTGTCTGCGGACACGCGTCCACTCTCCCGTTTGGTCAGATCAGTTGCGTCAAGTTGTTTGCGAGAAGCCGGTCGTCCGTCGTGGGCTGTCATCGGACCGCCGTCCCGAAGGCGGCGCCGCCGGCGGGGATGCCGCCCTCACCGGGCTTCCACGTCTGGGTCGGCGGTCCGCCTGACGTCACGTTCCACGGGAAGCCGTGAACCGCGCGCCCGGCGGCCGGTCCGTAGGGCACGCCCACGTACAGCAGCGAGGGACTGGAGCCGAGGCCGAGGCCGGCGTACGTCCGGGCCGACGGCCCGGAGGGAATGCCGTTGCCCGGTTCGATCCACGCGTCCGAGGCGCCGGGCGCCCCGACCATCGGAAGGATCTGCACACCGCCGGCCTCCGGGGCCTCCTCGGTGGCCTCTTCGCCGGGAACGCCCACTGCGAGGCGCATCGTGGCCGCCGTGCTCACCACGTTGGTGGTGGTGTTCACCGCCGCGAGCTCCTGGCCGAAGAAGTCGCCGGGCTCGGCGTCTCCCTCGACGCCCTCGACGTTCTGGTCGACCCAGTTGAGCAGGACGACCGTGCCGTCGGCCTTGACGTGGTA
This sequence comes from Streptomyces sp. NPDC001858, assembly GCF_053594615.1. Classification (NCBI taxonomy): domain Bacteria; kingdom Bacillati; phylum Actinomycetota; class Actinomycetes; order Kitasatosporales; family Streptomycetaceae; genus Streptomyces; species Streptomyces sp. NPDC001858. The sequence goes on along the minus strand of NZ_JBSFEV010000003.1, from coordinate 16,978 downwards.
GACGTGCACCGCTCCCGCGTCGACGGTGGTACCGAGGTCCTCCCCCGGCACTCCGACCGCGAGGACCGAGTCGGTGATGGTGGCCGCACCCGTCGGACGGTAGGGGGCCATCGCGAGGGCGGCGCCGTACCGGTCGTCGGTCTGGGCGGCCAGGTCCGGGTTCGTTCCGATGGTGCGGGCCTGGCCCATGCCGAAGAGCGGGTCGGGGATGCCGTTGGCGTTGATCGACGGCCTGAAGGCCACGACACCGCCGGCGAAGCTGACCGTTCCGATGCTCTCTCCGGGCGCGCCGACCACGAAGTGGCGGTCGGTGGCGGAGATCGAGGCCCCGAAACGGTCGTAGGGCTCGGCGTCCTCCCACACCCCGGTGGTGTCCTGGCCCACCGACGCGGCCTGGAAGTCGGTGCCGTAGACGTAGCCGATCACGCCGATGTCGGCGCCGGCCGCGCCGTCCTCGCCCGGAACTCCGATGACCAGGAAGGGGAATCCGGTGGTCGAGGTGCCGGCCGCGACCGCGTAGCCGAGCCAGTCGTCGGTCTCGGGGCCGCCGCCCAACGGCTGGGTCTCGCCCTGGATGAAGCCCCTGCTGTTGAACTCCGACCCGACGGCAGTCGTCGAGCCGTAGATCACCTGGACGTAGCCCGCGTCCTTGACGGTGCCGACGTCCTCGTACGGGATGCCGACGGCAAGGTCGCTGCAGCCGTCCTTGTTGGCGTCGTAGACCGCGAGCGAGAAGCCGAACTGGTCCCCGTCCTCGGGCGCGTCGGCCACGTTGGCGGTGTCCTGCGAGATCTCGACGACGCCCTTGCCGCCGCCGAGCACGACATGGACCAGGCCCGCCCGCGCATGGCCCGAAACGGTCGCGTCGGGATCGGCTATGGCCGTGTCCCGGACCCCGTCGCCGTTGAAGTCCGGCGAGGCGCCGGCCGTGCAGGCCACGGCCGCCACGGCCGGGGTGCCGGCGGCTCCGAGTCCGAGTCCGCACAGTGCTGTGATGAGTCCGGCGGCAACGATCCGCCAGGCCCTCCCCGTGTGCGGCACCTGTCTGCTGCCGGGTGCGGCGCAGCGCTGTGCCGCCACATGTCCGTATGCGGACATGGGTTCCCTCCCCGTGTTCTGTGGTTCTTTCACCTGCTGGCCCGCGTGGCGTCGCGTCCGTCGGACGTCCGGGTCCGACGGCCGCGACGGTGTGGTCAGCGGACGGTGGCTCCGAAGGCGACGCCGGTGGCCGGCACTCCGCCCTCGCCCGGCTTGATCGTCTGGGTCGGGGCTCCGCCCGATGCCACGTTCCAGGGGAAGCCGTAGACCGCGCGGGTCTCCGCCGGGCCGTAGGGCGCACCGACGTACAGCAGCGAGGGGGTGGCGGCCAGGGAGATGCCGGTGAACATGTGCGGCGCGGGCGTCGGCCCGGCGCCGTAGCCCGGGTCGATCCAGTTGTCGGAGGCGCCGGGCGCGCCGACCAGCGGAACGATCTGGACGCCGCCCTTCTCCGCGTGCTCCTCGGACGACTCCTCGCCGGGCACGCCGATCGCGAGCCGGGTGGTGGTGGCGGTGGAGGTGGCGTTCGGGGAGGAGTTGACGGCGGCGAGCCGCTTGCCGAAGAAGTCGCCGGCCTCGGCCTCCTGGTCCACGTCGGCCGTGTTCTGGTCGATCCAGGCGGTCTCGGTGAAGGTTCCGTTGGCGGCGAGTTTGAAGACCTGGACGGCGCCGGCGTCGACGGTCGTCGCCAGATCCTCGCCCGGAACGCCCACGGCGAGCAGCGACTCGGTGGTGGAGGTCGCGCCGGAGGCCCGGTACGGGACCATGGCGAGCGCGGCGCCGAACTGGTCGCCGACCTCCTCGGCTCCCGAGATGACGTCCTGGTCCTGGCCGAGTCCGCCGAGCGGCTTCGGGGAGTCGGCGGTCAGCGCATGGCTGAAGAAGCCCACGCCGCCGGCGAAGGCGACGGTGCCGAGCGCCTCGCCGGGCGTGCCGACCGCGAAGTGGGTCGGGGTCGCGGCGAGCGTGGAACCGAAGCGGTCGTCCTGCTCCGCGGATCCGGGCACGTCTCCGGCGGTGGTGGTGTTCTGATGGACGAAGGCCATCGTCATCGCCGTGCCGCTGAGGTAGTGGAAGCCGCCCGCGTCCTCGATGTCACCGATCGACTCACCGGGGACGCCGATGATCAGGAACGGTACTCCGGCCGACGTCTTGCCCGCCGTGACCGCGTAGCCGACCCAGTCGTCGGTCTCCGGGCCGCCGCCGAGCCGCGCGCCGGTGCCCTGGTAGAACTCGATCGAGGCCTTGCCGGCGTTCAGCCCGCTCGTGGAACCGTAGATCACGTGCACGACGCCGGAGTCGGGAACGGCGCCGATGTCCTCGTACGGGTCGCCGACCACCAAGTCGCTGCAGCCGTCGAGGTCGGCGTCGTAGACCGCGAGCGAATAGCCGTACTGGTCGCCCACCTCGGGCACACCCGGAATGGTGTCCAGGGCCTGCGAGAGGGTGAGGACACCCTTGGCGCCGCCGTAGACGACCTGCACCTCACCCGCTTTGGCCATGCCGCCGACGGTGGCCTCCGGGTCGGCTATCACCGTGTCCCTGACCCCGTCGCCGTTGAAGTCCGACTCGACACCCGAGGGACAGGTGACGGCGGCTGCGGCCGGTCCGCCCCCGAACCCGAGCCCCCAAGTCAGCAGTACCCCTGCCAAAACCGTGACGGATCCACGCCGCCACACTTTCCCCACCGTTGACACAGACGCCCCGTAGTTAAAGAGGAACTAAAGAAGGTCAAGAGATCATCCCTTTACATGAAGTGCACATGCAACACCTGTCAGATTCCCGTGAACATGACATGAATCACAGAAGATGCATGTTAGTTTCCGGACGCGCGGCATATGCCGGACCGCCAGCCGGCTCGGACCGCCTTGACAGGTGGATGGGCGTGGGCGTGGGGCGCGGGTGGGGGCGTGGGGCGTCGAACTAGGCATGCCGAACTAGGAGTTACCGGCCTCGTCGCCGGTGTCGGTACCGGTCAGCAGGAACCCCGTGGTGTCCAACTCGAACTCGAAGGGCGCCGGAATCCACACGGGCCGCCCGAAGGGAACGTTGGTCCGGGACCGGTACCCCTTGGGAGACGGATCCCACAGGACGTTGATCTCCCCGACCCCCATATCGAGAAGCAAATACACGGGGACGATCCGCCCGTACGTCTCCATCTTGTCGATCCAGTCGACGTCCTTGGTGGACTCGGACGTCAGCTCTGCGGCAAGGGAGAGAGCGGCACCGTCGGCGTGCCGACCTTCGGCGTCGAAGGCGGACTCGTCGGCGACGTGCAGGTCAGGCCCGCACGCGCGCCCAGAGCCGGGGAAGGCGAAGAGAATCGGAGCCACGTCCACCTCGTGCCCCTCCGGGACATGCGGCTCCAGCTGAAGCCGCAGCGACTTCATGACTCGCATGTAGCGCAGTTCCGGCCCCGGGGACACGACGATCTTCCCCCGGACGAGTTCGGCCTTGTAGCCGGCAGGCGTGTCCAGTTCCTCGACGATGCGGAGCATTTCCTCGAAGGGTCCGCTCGGAGAGGTGTCCATGGTCGTGGGGCGCTCGGTCATGACGGTCAGCACGATAGCGCCACGCTGTGACAGCCGCCCGCCCCTCGGCCATGCTCACCCACCGACCTCGCACCACAAAAGCTTCCCGCCACCCCCGAGCGGATACCCACCCCAGGTCTCGGCGTAGTGCGATACGAGGAACAGCCCGCGCCCAGCCTCAGCGTTCGGGCCTGCCGGGACGGGTAGACGGCGGGGCCCGGACCGCGTCCCGAAGGGAGGCGGGATGTGGGGGTTGGCGTCCCAGACGCTCACCCGGAGCCGACCACGACCGAGCCCGCGAAGGCGGAGGGTGGCCGGGCCGGTGGAGTGCCGGTAGGCGTTGGTGACGAGCTCGGTGGCCAACAGTTCGGCCGCGTCCTGGAGTTGCGCCATGCCGTGTCCGGCGAGCACGGCCCGGAGGGTGACGCGGGCGATGCGCGCGGCGCGCGGATCATGGGGCAGTTGGAGGGCGTACGCCCAAGTTGGGACCGCTTCGCACTCCGACGGGGATACGGTGACCATGAACGCCTCCTGCGGTGGGGGAAGTTGGCTCGCTCGACGTTCCGGCCCGACCGGGCGGTGGCAGTGCCGCGCGCTTGCAAGTACGGCGCGGTGCGCTTCCGGGTTATCGGCGGGGCCGGTTGAGCGGCTCGGGACTCACCGTAGGGCAGTTCATGGACTACATTCCATGGACTGAAAGGAATGCAGTCCCTATTGCCCTCGTGTGGGTGACTCGCACGACGCACGTACGAATGGGAAGTCGCAGCCGATGCCGCAACCGAGCCCTCTCCCTACCGCCCGGCGTCGCCGCCTTGGAGTCGAGCTGCGCAGGCTGCGCGAGCGGGCCGACCTGTCCGCCACGCAGGCCGCCGCGCTGGTCGGCGCCACACAGTCGCGCGTCAGCAACATCGAGGCCGGACGCTACGGAGTGAGCGCCGACCGCGTCCGCGCCATCGCCCGGCACTACGACTGCACCGACGAACCCCTGATCGACGCTCTCACGGCACTGACCGGCGAACGCCGGCGCGGCTGGTGGGAGGAGTACCGAGACATTCTCTCCCCCCGAGTACTGGACCTCACCGAGGTCGAGCACCACGCCACCGCACTACGCGTGGCTCACGTCATCAACATCCCGGGCCTGCTCCAGACCGTCGAGCACGCCCGCGCCCTGTTCGGTCACACCGTCCCGCCGCTCAAACCGCACGAGATCGAGCACCGCATCTCGCACCGGATGAAGCGCCAGGAGATCCTGCACCGCGAACAGCCCCCGCCCTACGCGGCGATCATCCACGAGGCCGCACTCCGTATGCGCTTCGGCGACCGCAACACGGTCCGGGCCCAGCTGCACCACCTCAACGAGATCAGCGAACTGGACCACGTCACCATCGTCGTCATCCCCTTCGACGGCGGCCCTTTCCACACCTCGGGCCAGGGCGTCGACTACTTCCACGGCCCGGTACAACAACTGGACACCGTCCAGCTCGACACCGACCACGGCGCGGAACTCATCGACTCACCGGCTCAACTGGAGCGCTACCGCCTCATCCTGGACCGCACCAGCCAAGCGGCTCTGCCACCGGCCAAGTCCCGAGACTTCATCTCCCAACTCGCCCAAGACCTCTGAAGGAGCCCCCATGCCCGAACTCCACTGGCAGAAGTCCACCTACAGCCAGGAGGCCTCCGCCTGCGTCTACCTCGCCACCACCCCCACCGGAACAATCCTCCTCCGCGAAAGCGACGAACCGAAAACCATCGTCACTACGAGCCCGCACCAACTCGGAGCCCTGATAACCGCCCTGCGGAGCCGCTGAAGCAGCGCACTGCAAACAGGATTCATGAAAACGCTCGGCCGGGAAACCCAGCCGAGCGCTCACACATGCGGTTCGTCACCTGGTCGCGCAACCAGCGCCTCCGAGGGCTTACGCCAGCCAGTCAGCCGGCTGGGCACGGCTCCCGGCCCCGTCGCCCTTAACCACATACTCAAGGACGCTGGCGAAGCTCATACCGAGTTCCCAGATGGTGCCCACGGTCACGGCGACCACCCTTCCGGAAGCGCTCACATATGAGCTGAACTGGGACGACCACATGCCCAGAGGTGAGAAGTCCTCCCGGTACCTGTCGCTGATCACCAACGACTCGTCGAACGAGTCGATACCGGCGTCCACCGGATCGATGTGGAGCCGCGAACCTGGTTCACGGCTCGGTGCGCTCCGGATCGTTAGACCACCGAACTCCGCCCAGATCCGCAGCGCCAACGGGTGCGGTTCGTAACCGACGCCCGTGAGCTCCTCCACCCAGCCCGACGTGTCCACGCGCCGGCCTTCACTCCACCCGGCGCGTCGCAGGGCTTCGCAGACCAGTGGGTCGCTACTCGACAGCGTCACTCGTTTCCCGGGCTTTCTCGATCGCGGTCTGACGGAAACGGCCCGGCTCGACGTGTCGAACCGGGCCCCGTGGGGTCACGGTCGGTCCCGGCCCCGGTATGCCTCCCAGGCCATCCAGTGGAGCAGTTGGTCTCTTTCTGCAGGGGTGGCCGGGGGCAGCTTCTCGAAGTCGGCCATCGCGATGTCGAGTCTCCCGAAATCGCATTCGGGCCTGACCCCCGGCTCCAGAACCATGGAGTGGGCGAAAGAAACGACCAGACACATCCAGCTGTCCTCGGGAGAGGACTCCTGGAGGTACGGGACGATCGCGAAGGTCTTCCCCGCGTCCAGATCCAGCCCCCGGCCCTTCCTGCTGTAGCCGCGCGCCTCCGCCGCGGCCATGAGTTCGCGCAGCTGAGGTGGCGACGCCAACCTGACAGCCGCAGGTACGGGCCACCCCAGCCAGGACTGGACCAGCTTCGAACCCGCGAGCCACCCCTTCAGGTTGGGCATCGCACACCTCATTTCCGGATTTCCCGACGATTACTGCGGGGGTTTTCTAGGGGACGACCAATATCTCGGTATCCGGTGTGATACCTGGATAGTTCGGATTGTCCATTCTTCGCAGGGCCTCGCCCAGTCGATGGTTTCCGTTGATCACTTCACCGTCACCGAGTACGACGCTGCCACCCAGCTCATCAGGATCGTTGATCGCTTCCAGAAGACGGGAGTCGTCCATACCGCCGACGTCCCGCATCTTGGTGGAGTCCCCGTAGTCGGGCAATTCGATGTCCCGCAGATCACCGAGCTTCATGGGAACCCTCTTGGCCCGCATGTTCTCGTCGGCCGTCTGCGCCGCGGACTTCTTCCCGCCTCCGAAGAGTTTACCGAAGAAGCCCCCGCCGCCACCGGCCGGACAGTTGTGGACCAGGACCGGTGTGGCCCCCGCCAGCACGTAGTACGAGTGGATCTCGGTGACGGTCAGATCGAAGGTGAGCTGGCTCTTCTCGAAGTGCCGGGTCGCCGTGACCTGGATCGTCTCGCCCTCGGGGGTACGCAGTCGCATGCCCGGCCGAAGGTCGCCCGCCTCGATCCACTCCTCCTCGGAGGCCACCCAGAACGGGTGGGTGGTCGTGGCGATCAGGGCCTCCGGCTTGCCGGACTTGCCCTTCACGGTCAGATCGGCGAAGTACTTGTCGTACTCGGTCACGATGGTGCCGGCCACCTCGCGCACCGTCGTCTTCCCGGTCTTCGGGTCGGTGACGACGACCTTGTCGCCGAGCTTCACCTTCTCGATCGGCTTCGCGCTGCCGTCGGCGAGCAGCACCTTCGTGCCTGGCAGGAAGCTATGGCACTCAGGCTCCGACTTCTTGCTCTTCTCGAGCGCGGCCGCTGCCTTCTTCCGGGCCTCCGCCAGTTTCTCGGTGGCCTTGGTCAGTCCGGCCTTCGCCTTGCCCAGTGCCTTGCTGGCCTTGAAGTAGCCCCTCGCGCCGCCGATCAGGTCCTTGACCAGCCCAACGACACGTTTGACGAGTCTGAGGCCCTTGGCCCACTTCCACGGGGCCCCGTACTTGGCCATGATCTTGCCCGCCAGGCCGCCCGCGAAGCTGCCGGCGATGTTGAGCAGGGTTTCGCCGCAGGCTCCGACGTCGCCGCTGGAGATGCAGTCCAGAGCCGCGTCCACGCCCAGGATGTCCCGGGCGATCTTGATCAGCTCCTTGCCTGCGGACTTCATGCGCTGCTTGGAGGAGGACTGCTGCGCCTGCGCCGACGCCACGTCGGCGGCGGCCGCGTCGGCATCCGACTGTGCGTTGTCGACGTCCGCGTTGCCGGTTTCCTTCTTGTAGGTGCCCGAGTAGGCCGAGCAGTAGACCGGGAAGCAGCTCTCCAGGCCGGACGGGTCGGACAGGGTGACCGGGGTGTTGTCGGCGTACGCGTAGCCGTTGATCTGGTTCGGCCTGGTGTAGTCGATGATCGGGTCGACGGAGATGAACTTGCCGATCGCCGAGTCGTATTCGCGCGCTCCCAGGTGGGTCAGGCCGGTCGAGGCGTCGATCGTGCCGCCGACGAAGCCCTTCTCCCCCGGCCAGACGCCGGTCTTCGCGCCGCGCTCCACGCCGTAGGGGTCGAAACGGCGCTGGGAGATCGCGCCGGTCGCGGAGTCGATCGCCACCTCGCCCGTGCCGTGGTGATCGGCAGTCGCGAAGGAGAGCTTCGCCGCCGTGCGGACCGCGACGGTCTGACCGCCGTAGCTGTAGTAGCGGGTGGCTTCCGTCTTGGTGCCGTCCACCGACAGCTTCAGCTCGGTGCCGGGCAGGTAGACCGTCGTACCGGACGGGTCCTTGCGCACGAGACGGTTGCCGGAGGCGTCGTACAGGTAACTGGTCTTCGAGCCGTTCGCCTCGGTGACCTCGTTGACCTTGCCCGAGTCGGTCCAGGTCAGGGACTGGGCGTTGCCGCCGATGGTGCGCTTGGTGGTGTTGCCCGCGTCGTCGTACTCGTACGACGACTGCCGCGCGCCGGTCGGGGTCTGCTCGGTGACCTTGGTGACCTGGTGCGGTCCGTCTCCGAGAGCGCCCGCGCCGCCGTACTCGTAGCTGCGGGTGATGTTGTTCGCCGCGTTCAGCGACGTGTCGTGGTTGACCTCGGAAGTGCGGTTGCCGATCGCGTCCGTCTCGTACGACTTCCAGTACGGAGCCGGACCGCCCAGCGCGCTCGAACCCGCGGCAGTGGTGCACGCCGAGGGCCCGGTGCCGTCCACCGGCGTGGTGGAGCCACGGGTTCCGGAACCGGCCGCGGTCGTCGCGGTGGCCGCCGGCGTCCACGCGTGCTGCAGTCGCTGACGGCTGTCGTAGGCGAAGCACTGCATGTCCGGCGAGGCCGAGTTCGCGGTGTCCGCGATCGACAGGACGTTGCCGGCCTGGTCGTAGGAGTAGGAGGAGTCCTTCGCCGGGGCGGTCGCGCCGTAGACGTCGACCACCGAGCGGGTCAGCCGGTCGGTGCCCTTCTCGTAGCTGAAGGTCTGCCAGACCTTCTTTCCCGTGCCCGTGGACAGCTCGAGCTGCTGGAGCTGGCTGGTCCTGGAGTAGGTGGTGTTGGTGACGTAGGAGGTGCTGCCCGTCAGCGTCATCGGGCGCTGGAGCGCGTCGTACGTGTACGTCAGCGCTTCCGCCGGCAGATCGCCGAGGGCGGGCAGGCCGGAGCTCTGAAGCGTTCCGTCCCGGTTGTACGTGGAGGTGTAGACGTAGGTACCGGCGAGAGATCCCTGCGAGGCGGGGACCTGGTACGCGGTCTTCAGCGGACGGTAGAACTCGTCCATCGACTGGACGGCCGTGGCGAAGTACTCCGTCGGCGAGACGTAGCTCAGGTGGCCGTAGGCCAGACCCAGCCAGCCCGCCTTGTCGTACTTCGTCTCACTCAGCTGCGTGCCGGTACCGGCGTCGCCCTGCCAGGTCGTGAGCACACGACCGAGCTTGTCGTAGACCGTGGAGGTCTTCTTGTCACGGCCGTCGTACGCGATGACCGGCCGGTCCAGTTCGTCGTACTCGGTGCGCGAGGTGCCCGCGTCCGGGTCGACCGACTTGGTCTTGCGGCCCAGCTGGTCGTACTCGTAGCGCCAGACGTTGCTCTTGGCGTCGGTGACCGTCTCCAGCAATCCCGCGGTGTTGTACGTGTACTTCGTCGAGTCGTACGGCACACCGACGCCCGGCGCGGCGCCCTGGTAGTGGCGGATCTCGGAGACGTTGCCCTGGCCGTCCGTGACGCTCGTCGTGGGCACTCCGCCGACCGGCGGATCGACGTGCGTCAGTTCGCCGTCGTAAGTGGTCTTCGTCCGCCACTGCTCGGCGCCGGAGACGGCGAGGATCTCGGCGGTGGGCCGGCCCAGGCCGTCGTACTCCAGCAGGTTCTGCGAGCCGACCTGCCCGTTGCTGACGAGCAGCAGCTCGTCGGAGGCCGCACCCGCCGCGTTGTAGGTGGAGTTGGTCTTCCTGACGTTCCCGGTGGCGTCGTACCAGGTGTCGGCGACCATGCGGGTGCCGTCCACGCCCTCGGTCTGGATCTGACGGGGCCTGAGCATGCTGTCGTACAGCTGGTACTCGGCGCCGTAGGAGCCGTCGTTCTCGATCTTCTCCGTCTTGATCGAGGTGACCTTGTCCTTGCGGACGTTGTACGAGTACTTGATGCTCGGCGTCTGCGTCGACGCCCGGTCCGCGAGCCACACCGACGTCAGACGGCCCAGACCGTCGTAGGCGAGGTCCGTGCGCTGGCCGTTCGGGTCCGTCTGGCCCTTCGACATGCCCCAGGCCTGGGCGTAGTCGGTGGTCGTGTTGTGGCCCAGGGCGTTGGTGACGACCGTCTTCGACAGCAGACCGTTGGTCTCGGTGTAGACGGTCTTCGTCGCGTCGGTCGTCCCGTACTGCTTGGCGTCCTGCTGCGACTTCGGACGCCCGAAGTCGTCGTAGGTCGTGGCACCGGTGATCTGGTACGTCGCCGTGGTGCCGTTGTGCGAGGTCAGCCGCTCGGTCTTGGTCGCGTCACCCTTGGTGGGCGCCGCCGCGAACGCGAGGTTGTCGTACGAGGTGCGCTCGTCCGCCAGGACCTGGGTCTTGCGGTCGGGCGTCGTCGCGCACTTGACCGACACGCTCTCGCTGCGCGCCGGAAGCGCGAGGATGTTCTTCGCGGTGTTGTCGGCGTAGGTGGTGCGCGTGCAGGTGTCGTCCTTGGCCGTGGAGACGTCGCCAAGGTCCTCGACCGTCAGGATGCGGCCGGTGCTGTTCGCCGTGTCGTAGGTCGTGGTGGACTTCGTTTCGCGCCAGGTGCCATCCGACTGGAGGCTGAAGCCTCGGCCGGTCTGTGTGCGCACGATCGCCGCACGTGTAATTCCCCAGCTATTGGTCTGGGTTGCCGTGTAGTGCTTCCACGGGACGTCGATCGTCTTGGAGACCAGCTTGGCGCCGTCGTAGGTGGCCGCCTCCAGCTGGTGACCCGTGAACTCCTCGGAGTCCGTGTAGGAGGCTCCGGTGGAGTCCTTGACCGTCACCGAGCGGGTGTTGCCGGCCGAGTCCTTGTCGCCGTCCATGCCCTGGAGGTACGTGTAGTCGACGCGGGTCTTCTGCGCATCGGAGCTACCGCTGGTGACCTTGACCTTGCCGTAGCCCTGCCAGCCGCCCCAGGTCAGGTACTTGGCATCGGTGATGCCGTCCGGCTTCGCCTTCCGCCAGGCCGCGTCGCCCTGGTAGTCGTAACGCGTGACCATGCTGTCGCTGCCGCCGGTGCGATCGGTCTCGATGACCGCCGCGACCACGTACTTGTGGAACCAGTCCGTGATCGGCTCGGTGTACCCGGGCGGGGCCCACTTCACCGGATAGCAGCGCTTGACCGACTCACCCGGCGTGGGCAGCGAGGCTTTCGCGCAGTCCGTCGGCGCGTAGGTGACGTCGAGCTGGGCTCCGGTGTCGCTCAGGACCATCGAGAGGCGGAAGCGATGGAACGGGGCGATGTTGTCGCCGATCGCGTCGACGCGGTTGGCCAGCTGCTCGCCGAACAGGTCGACGGACGGCAGCTTCACCGCCGTACCCACGCGGCCCTCGTGCTCGATCTTCGACAGCCACAGCGTCTTGGAGTCGTCACCGTTGTCCGTGAACAGATGCGTGAAACTCCACGCGTCCACGTCCTGGTAGGTCGTGGCGTCCTTGCGCATCTGCGTCACGACCGACGTCAGCCGCTTCGTCGTGAAGAACGTCTGCACCGGTGACGTGCACTTCGTGCCGGACTTGCACTCCTGATCGACCGGGACGTCCGGCCAGTAAGCCGCGTTCGCCTTCGTGCGCTTGCTCTCCGCACAGTCGAAGTCCGCGGTGGGCAGGCAGCGTTCGGCGGTGTTGAAGACGACCCGGGCCGGGGCCTTCGCCGGGTAGACACTGCCGTCCCGCTGACCGTAGTCGATCCGCTTCAGCCAGCCGCCGCGGTGGTACGCGGTGCCGTTGACGTCCGTCTTGCCGTTCAGCGCGTAGTAGTTGGTCTCACGGTCGTAGAAGTAGGACATCACGTTGCCGTGCGTGTCCTTCACGTAGTCCAGGCTCCAACGCCACGCCTGCTGGCAGTTGGCGCTGGTGAACGTCGCGTTGTAGCACGGCTCACCCGCGTCGTCGCCGAAGACCGGAGCCGTCCAGACCGAGTTGGTCTCCTCGTTGCCCGTCGCCCAGCCCGGCAGCCGGTTCAGACCGAAGACATACTCCGTGCCTTCCGAAGTGGTGATCTTCCAGTGCTCGCCCTTGTCACCGACGCTGCCGTCGTCACCGTTCGTGGCGCCCGTCAGCCGCTCGACCTTCGCACCGTCGTCCGACGACATGTGCCACTTGCCGCTGGTGTCGTCCTTGACCAGCTCACCGGACGAACCGGCGAGCATGATCGTGGCGTTCTCGAACGCCCAGCACTGCTCACCGGAACCGTCGTGACCGTCCTCGGAACAGGGCTTGTAACGGCGCTCGATATAGCCGGCGTCGTAGGAGAAGCCCTCACCGATCCAGGAGCCCTGGTTGTTCGTCGCCGAGGTGCGGCCGTCCGCCGACTGGGACGAGTAGCCGAGACCCACGGTCGGGGTCAGACCGCCCGGCGTCGGCACGGAGCTCAGCGGATAGTTCCAGCTGAAGCCGCCCGAGGAAGGAGCCACGCTCCAACTGGACGACGGGGAAAGCGCCGTGGCCTTGTACGTGCCCTGCGCGCTGGAGGGGCCGGCGGCGACCGCGACCAGGGAGGTCGCGGTGCCCGCCATCGTGGAGACGCCCTCGGCGGGGGCCGGTGCGGCGGTGACGTCTGCGGAGACGGTGCCCGTCTTCACGTCGTTCACCGTCGGCAGCACGACAGGCTGCTCGGGGCACGCCTTGCTGCCCGGCGTGGCGACCGCGGCACACGCCGGCAGCTGAACCAGCTGCAGACGCGAAGCATAGGAGCCGCCGAAGCCCTCGGCGAACTCCGAGTAGTCGACCGTGAGGCGGACCTTGGCCGCCTGGTCCTCGCCGTCGGCGCGCTCGACGCCGAGCAGAACGCCGGCGCCGAGCTGTGCGGCGCGCTGCGGGTCGAGAACATCGACACGGACCTTGTCCGCATCCGTCGTCGCCTCGCCCTTCGCGCCGGCCTTGCCAGTGGCCTTGGCCTTCACCTTCGCCTGCGCCTTGCCGATCGTGATCGGCAGACCGCCCGCCTCCGCGGTGGCCCCCAGCTTCACCTCGGCGCCGCCCTGCTCGGGCCACACCGCCTTGTCGAGACCCTTGACCGCCGCCTTGCGCGCCGGATCGGAAGGACGGGACTTCGCTTTCGCCGCGGACCCCTTGGCGGGATCCCCGTCGTCCTGGACGCCGGGACTGCTGGTGCGGCCCCGGTCGCCGTCGTCGAGCGCCAATGCCTGAACCGACGACGCGGACAACGCGAGCGTGAGCCCGAGCACTGTCACGGCCAACGCCGGTCTGGGCATGCGGCGGCTCAGTGAGCGGCCACGGAAGAACATTCGGACAACTCCCTGGTCGAAGGAGAACGTCATGGCATGGAAGGGCAGGCGTGCGTCGAGCCCCAACAGGACCGAAGCCCCAACAGGCTTGTTAAGCAGCGGACATGACAGGGGACATGGCAGGGGACATGACGGGCCCGTCAGACATCGGCCGTTGCTTTGCCGTCAGGCAGGAGATCGACCGGTCGCCGTCGTCGGCCGAGAGGGTTTCGCCGAACAGGCCGGAAGGCCGGGAGAACTCACGCCGCGCACATTTCCCGGACGGCGCCCGCGAAGGCAGCAGCCGTTTCGGCGCTCTCACCGGTCGCGCCGACGGCGCAGTGCCGGTCGGTGGCGGAGACCGAGGCGCCGCCGACGCATCCCGCCGCGTACGCCCGGGATGCAGAAACGATCCCGCTCAGGCCTGACAAGAGAGGTGCTGCTGTTGCGACAGCAGCGCCCCGCCGCCACCCGATACCCATCCCGGACACCCGAAGTCACCGTCCCCCCACAGTCGGATGATCGCCACAGATCTTTTACCGACCTCTTACTTCTCACCAGACATGCATGTCCGACATGATCACATTCAGATAGTCACAGTTTCATCACAGAATTCCTTCAGGCATCGCCAATTACCCCATCTCGCACCCACATGCCCCAATTACCTTCTCCCTCCCGTTCAGCTGAACTTCTTTACTGGTTCGGGGATTCAGGGGTCGTACGGAACATGCGCTGACATCGCGGTTCCGTACGGTCCATCAACATTCGTTGGGGGTAGGCAAGTCATGGCTGGCAAGAGACGTGTCGAGCTGGGGCGCAGGCGGTTCATCAGGGTTGCCGGCGGGTCCGTCGCCGGGGTCGCGGTGGTCGGTGGGGGGACCTTCACCGCGCTGGCCACAGGAGCGCTGGACTCCCCCTCGCCGGATCTGCTCGACGGGGTGCCGCGCTCCCTCGTGCTGAGTCTTCCCGACACCCCGGGCAGCACCCAGCCGCCGGTTCCGGAGCTGCCGGACCAGCTCGGCGAGGGCGTCCTCAGCCCGCCCAGCCCGGGCACGCGGATTCCCTACACCGGTGGGACCGTCGACCCGCAGACCGTCGAGGACTCCGTACCCACGACGCTGCCCTTCGAGTTCAAGACCTCGGGCTACCGGATCGACACCGAGCTCCCCGAGTACATGCGGCCCTGGCGCGACCGGCCCACCACCTGGTCCAACGTCACGCCCAACACCGAGAACGTCTACCTCGACGCCGAGGGCGTCGTGCAGTACCGACCCGACCGGAACACGCCGGGCTACGACCAGCCCGTCACCCAGATCCAGTTCGGGCTCGGCTGCATCTCCAGCTACCGCATCGCGACCGACCCGACCCGCAAGGCGCTCTTCCTGAAGCGCGCCAAGGCGCAGGCGAAGCGGCTCATCGACAAGCGCGTGGAGACGCGCGGCGCCTGGTACTTCCCGTACCCGTTCGACTGGTACCACCCCGAGCACAGCGGCGTGAACTACAAGGCGCCCTGGTACTCCGGCATGGCGCAGGGCGAGGCGATCAGCCTCTTCATCCAGCTGTCCCAGCTGGACGGGGTCACCGAGGAGGAGAAGACCCTCTACAAGGCCGCGGCCGACGGCGCGTTCGCCTCGCTGCTGCGCGGCGACAACGCCAAGCCGTGGGTCGTGAACAAGGACAAGAACGGCTACCTGTGGATCCAGGAGTACCCGGGCGCCGTCGCCGGCACCGGTGACTACACCTTCAACGGCATGATCTTCGCCATTTTCGGCCTCTGGGACTACTACGTCGCCACCGGCAACGAGCTGGCCCTCAAGCTGTACGACGGAGGGGTCACCACCATCCGCGACCACTTCTCGCGGCTGCGTCAGGCGAAGTGGCTCTCCTACTACTGCAACACCCACCGGGTCCCGACCAAGGGCTATCACCAGCACCACATCAACCTGTTCCGCCAGTTGCACTGGCAGACCGGCAGCCCCACGCTCGCGGCCCAGCAGGACACGCTGATCAACGACTACCCCTACGCGCAGACCAACCTGCCGGCGGGCTCGGTCCTCGCGTTCGCCAAGGGCACGCACACGCTGTACAAGCTGAAGACGCAGGGCGCGCCCCTCTACGGCTGGTCGCCGACGATGGAGGACGCCCAGCAGGCGACCAAGAAGGTGACCTTCTCCAAGGCCACCCAGGCTCCCGTCGACGTCCGCCGCCGGATCAAGGGGCGCGGGATCTACTACCGCATCAGCGCCGGCGCGTACGCGGGCTGGTGGGTCGGGGAGTACTACCCGAACGTCTTCCTGCGCGGCGTGTATCTGCCCACCACCTACCGCCCGCAGCGCACCGCCACCTTCCCGGCCAATGTGTCGATCACCTGCATCAAGTTCGGCAGCGACGGCAAGACCGGCACCACGAAGACGGTGAAGTTCGCCAAGAGCTCCAAGGCCCCCTTCGACCAGCGGGCCATCGTCAACGGCCGGCCCATGCTGCGGATCACCGCGGGCGGGCTGACCGGGTACTGGGTGCCGAACGGGCCGGTGCTGACCGACGGGTAGCAGACGAGCGGCCGACGCGCGGCCCGGACGGCACTGTGCCGTCCGGGCCGCGCGTCAACGTCGTCCGCCCCGCCCCGTATGCTCGCCAACCGAAGCCACACACCGGAAGGCAGCAGAGTGAACTACAGGGTCCAGCCCAGCGCGCAGGTAGACGACAGTGCCGAGATCGGCGCCGGGAGCAGCGTCTGGGACCTCGCGCAGATCCGTGAGGGCGCGCGCCTCGGTGAGGGCTGTGTCATCGGCCGTGGCGCGTACGTCGGTTCGGGCGTTCGTCTGGGCGACAACTGCAAGCTGCAGAACTACGCGCTCGTCTACGAGCCGGCCGAGCTCGGCGACGGCGTCTTCATCGGCCCCGCCGTGGTCCTCACCAACGATCACAACCCGCGCTCCGTCGACCCCGACGGCAAGCAGAAGCGGGGCGGCGACTGGGAGGCCGTCGGCGTGAAGATCGCCGACGGGGCGTCCATCGGCGCCCGCGCCGTGTGCGTCGCGCCGATCGCCATCGGCCGCTGGGCCATGGTCGCCGCCGGCGCCGTCGTCACCAAGGACGTCCCGGACTTCGGCCTGGTCGTCGGTGTTCCCGCGCGGCAGGTCGGCTGGGTCGGCCGGGCCGGCGTCAAGCTGATCGCGTGCGCGGGCGAGGCCGACGTGTGGGAGTGCCCGCAGACCGGCGAGCTGTACGACGAGAAGGACGGCGTGCTGGTGGAGCGGACCGCAGGCTGAGCGCTCCGCTGGAAGTGGCCGCGATGTGCCGTCGTTCCGCTGCGGCGCCATCGCGGCCGATCGCGCAGTTCCCCGCGCCCCTTCATCCAGGGCGCTGCCGAACCGCAGCCGAGTTCGCCCGACCCACTCAGCGCCACCGGCCCGCCGGCCCACCGGGTACGAAAAGGGTGTCGGCCGCGTCCAACAGGACGCGGCGCGAACTTCCCTGCTCAGACGTGGTGCGGAGGCCCGTTGAGGCCCCCCTTCACCGCGCCGCGGGCGGGTGCGGGGCACGGTCTCGGCGGCTGC